>JBIKKI010000038.1:0-17596 GCA_044360435.1 Bacteroidia bacterium | reverse complement strand
CAGGCAGTCCGGCAATGGGCTTGATGTGCGGTGTTCCTTGCTCGAGCCGATACAGAACAGCCTGGTCGTAGAAAGCCGTGGCAACATCGTAACCACTTCCTGGGAAAGAAACACGCATGAGCGCAAATGGATCTGCCTGAGCCCATTGTGCCAAATTGGCTATCAATGCAGAACTGCTGCCCAGGCCCCATTCCTTGCGAAAAGATGCTTTGATGCGCACCTGGTAATCGAATTGGGCATTGCACAAATCCGGTCGCTCCTGTTCGATGTATCGAAGCATGTTGCGCAGCGGCTTGAGCACGGAAAGCAATGTTTCGGGATTGTCTGCCAGGTTGAAGGAGCAATTCATCCATTCTTTACCATCGTAGTCGAAGCTTTGCCAATGGAAGTTTCCCTGACCCTCTGTGCGGCTGATTTCAAAGTTCTGCCTGAATTTAACAGGCAAAGCGCAGGACCATGCACCGGCCAGAACCGCATATTCACCAAACAGCATGATTTTACCGGGCGACGAACAGCGAAACAGGCTGGGGTTTATATCAATGTTTGAGTTTGGCAAATGCTTCTGATGAAATGCCCCTCATTTCGCAAAAAACCGCAACGGCAGCGCTGTGGCTCACCACTTTATCTTTAAAATGAGCCACTATGGCTTCTTTTTCCTGTTCGGTTGCTTCTAGTTGGTTCAGGATGTTCAACAGGTGCATTTTCATGTGTCCTTTTTGAATTCCTGTGGTGATGAGCGAACGAATTGCTGAGAAATTCTGCGCCAAACCGGCTGCTGCTGTTATCATCATCAATTCCTGAGCATTGGGGTTACCCAACATTTCATGGGCGAATTTCACCACCGGGTGCAGGCGGGTAATGCCACCAACCGTTCCCAGAGCCAAAGGTATTTCAATCCAGAAACGGAACATACCATGTTCCATGCTTGCATGGGTTAAGCTGGTATAATGTCCACTTCTTGCCGCATAGGCATGTGCGCATGCTTCAACAGCACGAAAATCATTCCCGGTAGCCAGAACAACGGCATCAATGCCATTCATGATGCCTTTATTGTGTGTAACAGCGCGGTATGGCTCAATTTCGGCAATGCGCACAGCACGGCAGAACTTCTCTGCAAATTCAAGGTTTCCAATGCCGCTTCCTTCCTCAATGGCGTCCAACGGACAGGTTACTTCTGCACGAACCAGGCATTCGGGTGTAAAGTTGCTCAAGATGCACATAACCACTTGGATGCTCCTGTCGGGTTCGGAAATTTCTACAGCTTCATGCAGTTGATTCTGCAAAATTCCGGCACATTCCTCCAAACATGAATTGATGAAGTTGGCTCCCATGCTGTCACAGGTTTCAAAACGCAGCTCCAACTGGTAATAACCAGGTTCAAGTTGGGTTTTGTCAACCAATTGCACGCTGCTGATGCCCCCACCTCTGGCGCGCATGTTGGCTGTGATGTGATTGGTTCCTGAGATAAACTCATGATTTATACGGTCGAAGAAGCGTTGGAACGCCTCTTTATCCTTCCCATTCCAGATAAAATGCACATGCCCGATTTTGGTGGTCTGCAGGATTTCTGCCTTGAATCCCCCGCGGTCAATCCAAAAGTTTGCTGCTTTGGATGCCGCAGCAACCACCGAACTCTCTTCTATGGCCATAGGCAGGGCATACAAAGTTCCATTCACCTGGAAGTTTGGTGCTACACCAAAAGGCAGATAGAAATTGGTTACCGCATTTTCAATAAACTCATCATGGATTTTCTGAACATCCGGATTTACATGCCAGTAGGCTTCTATCGTCTTTAAAGCTTGGCCGGGATCAGCGCTGTAATTGGAAATCAACCATTCCAGCTTTGCTTGTTTCGACCATTTGCTGAAGCCTTTTACAGGCTGCGTTTGTTTGTTCATGTTGTTTTGGGCTTAAGATATTGCCAGGCCAGTTGTAAACCTTTGATTTCTAGTTCGATGTAAGCGAATAATGCATCCTCTCCTTCAAGTGCTTTCTTCAGAAATGCGGATGCTTGACCGTACAATGCAGGAACGGGAAGGCTGCGCATATGATGATAACCATCCAGGAAACCACTTATTCCGCCACTCACAATAATGTTTCTGGCTTTGATGGTATGCGGTTCCCGGGTGTATCGCCCCTGAATCATTTCGGTCATTTGCTGCGCATTGTGCCCAACCGTGGTCAGTCCAGAGTATGATTCAAGATGTGTTTGCTGGTGCCTCATCAGCTCAAGCAAACTGAAATTGGTACCGCCCAAAGCTCCATAATCCAACGCTTCAAGCGGAAGATCGAGGAGTGCATTCATACTTTGTGGACCAAACCCCTGGCCTACTTCTTTCACCATGATCGGAACCTGCAAAGCTTCCAGCGTGCGCTGAATGGTAACAATTGGCGGCGTTTTGATGATGTCGCCTTCAGGTTGCATCCATTCCTGCAGTGGGTTTACGTGAATAATCAGGCCATCTGCTTCTAACTGTTTGATTAATTCAGCCACACGGTGCATGGAGCCCGTTGATTGTAATTGTTCCAGCTGGGCGATACCGAGGTTGGCAAAAAGCGGCTGATCACCAATCAGCGACCTTACCTTAAAATCATTCAGAAATGCTGCATCCTTCAACAAAGGCCTGCATGAACCCAAACCCATGCCGAGTCCAAAATGGGCTGCTGCTTTTGCCAGGCGATGATTGATAACACCTGCCTTCTCGGCACCTCCGGTCATGCTGGAAATCCATATGGGAGCCTTCATCAGTTTACCGGCAATCATCCTTGGCGGCAGCGGGGTGTTCTGCGGATGGGCAGCAAACAACGGTTCGTAGGAGAAACGCGCATCCGGCTCTGATACCTGAGCTTTAAAGGCAAGCTCAATATGATCGATTTTTCTTTGGGATTCTGAAGGCGCGGCCAAAATTAATTTTGTTTCAAAGTTAACTCTTGCACGCGCATAATTGTTTGTAGCATGGCCAGTTTCAACGTGTATAACTTTCACACAAGAAGCTGTTCGCGCTGGTAAATTCGCAACATGAAAAAGATTTCGGTTTTTCTGAGCATAGCAGTATTGGGTTTCAATGCCTGTCAGAATCAAGGCAACAAAACACTTCCGAACAGCCTTGTTTTTGGAAATACCATTCAGGATTCAACCGGTTTGCCTGCTGATTCTGCTGTTGCTCTGTCCGGGCGTCTTCAGGATACCATCAACATCGTGGGCACTGTGGCCAACGTATGTCAGTCGGAAGGTTGCTGGTTTAACCTGAATCTGGACAGCAATCGTTTGTTGTTCGTTGATTTCGCGCAAAAGTTTCATGTACCCGCCAATATTGCCGGTAAAAAGGTTTTGGTACGCGGTCAATTCTACCGGGATACCATTTCCATAAACGATTTGCGAAGTATGGCAGAAAAATCAGGTAAATCAAAAGAAGAAATTGCGCTCATCACCGAACCCAAAACTGAACTGAACTTCCGTGCCAGCGGCGTAAGGATTCTTGTGAATCCCCAACCATGAGCCAGCAGGAAACGCTGGTGGTGATGTATACCGATGGTTCTGCTTTGGGTAATCCGGGGCCGGCCGGTCTCGGTGTGGTGTTGATGAGCGGACAGCACCGATTAGAGATATCCAAAGGGTTCCAGCTCAGCACCAACAACCGCATGGAATTACTGGCTGTGATTGTGGGACTTGAAGCCCTGAAAAAACCGGGATGTCGGGTGCAAATTCATACAGACTCCAAATATGTTCATGACGCGGTGAGCAAAGGATGGTTGCGCCAATGGCAACGCAATGGCTGGCGTACCTCACAAAAAACACCTGTGAAAAATCCGGATTTATGGAAGCGTTTTGTGGTTGTTTCTGAATTGCATCGTATTGAATTTGTCTGGGTGAAGGGACACGCAGGTATCCCTGAAAATGAACGCTGCGATGTGCTGGCTACCACTGCCGCATCAGGGTCAAACCTCCTGGTCGATGAAGGTTATCTTTCCGGCGCAGCCGATGGATTAAAACTGATTTAACCAGTGGCGGCGTTTTTCAGCAAAGTCATGGCGTGAAGCCTTGCCGAGTTTTCCGGATTTTTACCGCTGATCATCACGGCAATCTCTTCTACCCGTTCACTTTCTGCGAGTTTCTTCATGGCTGAACCCAGCTTGTCGCCTTCCCGCTCTTTATAAACATAGAAATGCGCATGGGCTGCGCCCGCCACCTGTGGCAGATGCGTAATGGCAATAACCTGATGATCTGCAGCCATTTGGCGCATCAAACTGCCAAACTTAGCAGCCACTTCTCCGGAAACACCGGAATCTGCTTCATCAAAAATCAACAATGGCAAACGCGCTTTTCGGGCACTAATGCACTGCACGGCAAACATCAGCCTGGCCAATTCACCACCCGACGCTACTTTTTGCAGCTGATTAAAAGGAAGTGATGATGAAGCGCGAAAGCGAAAAATAACGACGTCCGCGCCTGATGGGCCGGGCTCTTCCAGCGATTCCAATACAACTTCCATGCGTGCATCCTGCATTTCCAACTGTTGCAGCACCTCGGTCACTTGTTCAGCAAATGCGGATTTGGCCTGATGGCGGCGTTCGGAAATTTGTGCGGCCAGTTGCATGATTTCGGCATACAATGCTTCGCAACGTTTGCGTTGTTCCTGAATTAAATCTGCAAGCGAATCGCCTTCCTGGAGTTTCAGCGCCAGGCCATCCATATAAGCGCATAAACCGGCTGCATCTTGCTGTTGGTGCTTTTTCAGCAGCGACTGCAAGCGAAACTGCCGTTCATGCAAGGCTTCCAGATGCTCTGGAGCCACGGTATCGGATGCTGCAAAGTTGTTCAGCGAAGCAGAAAAATCGCGCAATTCATTGAACACCTGTTCTGCGCGTTCGTTAAGATCTGCCCAGGCCCCATTATAACGGGAACCGGATTTCAACAAGTTACGGAGTCTGGTCATACCAGAGATCAATCCTGTTTCAGCTTCATCCAACAGCTGACAAGCCTCCCATGCCGTTTTGGTAGTTTCCGCGCTGTGTGAAAGAGCTGCTATCTCAGCGTCAAGGTCATGGTCTTCACCGCTGCGTGGCTGGAATTGTTCCAATTCCTGAAATTGAAATTGCAGGTAATCGCGTTCGCGCAACCATGCCGCCTGTCCATCCACGAGCCGTGATTCCTGTTCCTTAGCCAGTCGGTATTGACTGAACACGTCCGTATAAGCGCTGAGCAATGGTGAATTCCCTGAAAAATCATCCAGAAGCTTGCGTTGTTTATTCGGGTCCTGAAGATTTACGATGGCATGTTGGGTTTGAATTTCCACCAAAGATTCGCCGAGAGTTTTCAACTGTTGCAATGAAGCCGGAGTATCATTGATGAAACATCTTGATTTCCCTCCTGGAACAATTTCCCGGCGCAAGACCAGTTGCACATCCCAATCCAGATCTTCTTCAAGGAACCACGTTTTTAGTGCTTCATCCTGAAGGTGAAATAAGCCTTCAACCACACATTTTTCATCCTGCGCTAGCAAAGCTGCCTGATCGGCCCTATTGCCCAGGATGAGTCCTAAAGCACCCAGCATGATTGACTTACCGGCACCTGTTTCGCCGGTAATCACGTTGAGTCCTTGTTCCGGCCGAAACACAAGATTGCGAATAAGCGCGTAGTTTTTGACCCTGAGTTCCTGAAGCATTTATCTGGTAAGAATGGTGGCGAGCTCCCAAAGGCTTTCGTTGATGTCTTTTTTGCGGTTGATGGCCTCTTCGAAAGGCGTAAACACCACTTGATTGTTGACAATTCCCACGGCCATATTTCTTTTCCCTTCCACAAGTGCTTTCACGGCATGCGCACCCAGCCGGGAAGCCAATATCCTGTCGTTTGCCGTGGGCATACCGCCTCTTTGGATATGACCCAAAACCGTTACACGTGCATCGGCATCCGGGTAATGTTTCTTGAACTTCTCGGCCAAGGCATAAGCATTGCCTTCTTCATCACCTTCGGCAACGATGAAGATGGAAAAGGCTTTCTTTCTTGTTTTGCTTCCATAACGTTCAAAAAACACAGTGGCTTCATCGGAGCGCTCCGGAATAAAAATAGCTTCCGCTCCGCCTGCCAGACCGGCACTCATGGCAATATGTCCAGAATGCCTGCCCATAACCTCAATAAAGAACACCCGATTGTGGGCATCTGCGGTATCGCGCACCTTATCAATGGCATCCAATGCGGTATTCACGGCTGTATCGAACCCAATGGTGGTATCGGTTCCGAATAAATCATTGTCGATGGTACCCGGACAACCGATGGAAGGGATTCCATGTTCGCGTTCAAAATGCATGGCACCGGTATAGGTTCCATTTCCACCAATACAAACCAAACCGTCGATACCGCGGTTTTTCAGGTTTGCAGCGGCCTTTGCCCTTCCTTCCACCGTAGTGAAATCGAGGCTGCGTGCAGATTTAAGCATGGTTCCGCCAAACTGAATGATGTTGGATACACTTTCCGGATGCAATGGATGGATGTCGTCTTCTATCATTCCTTCGTATCCACGCATGATACCGAATGTTTCCAGATTGTAATGAACACCTGCCCTAACCACGGCCCGAATACAGGCATTCATGCCCGGTGCATCACCACCGGAAGTAAAAACAGCGATTCTTTTCACCATAAAAAGTTCTTGTAAAACAGTTTCGAATATAGAAACAAAAAACCCCGACCGTTGGTCGGGGTTTTTGAAAAAATCGATTTGCGTATGGCTTACAATCCTTTGTAAGAGAATACGTATTTGTCGTTGTTGTTTCCGGTAGTCAGAACCACATCAGTAACGTTCACCAAGAAATAAGGGAAGGTTACATTCTGACCTGATTTCACCAGAATCACATCACCTTTGGCAATATTGGTGACGGTATTTGCAGCGCTGGAAGCTTTGGCATTCCAGAGGTCGATCAATTGCTGGTTGGTAGAAGTGTTGGTGTAATCAGCAGCTGAAACTTTGATGAATTTAGAACCGTTTCCGCTGGTCCAGCTCTGAGCGAAGGTATAAGTGTTTGCAGTGCTGGTGGTGGTCATGTCTTTGATATCCTTGCGTGCTTCAGAAGAATCCGCGCGCATTTGGATACCGGAAACAAGGTTGTAAGCTCCCAGGTTTGGTCCAATCATGTTGTTCACTTCCTGACCGGCAGATTCGCTCAGGTTTTCAACTGGAGCAATTACAGTAATGGTCACAGATTTGCTGTCGGTTTCGCCATTTTCAAGAGCAACGGTGAAGCTCAGGGTGATTTTGTCATTTACAGCGCCGTTAACGGTGAAATTCCATTCGTAGTTCAGTGAAGAAGCATTCAGAACGGTGTCTTTCAGACCGGCTGCCACACCACCATTGGTAGCAATCTTTACGGTAAACTGCTTCAATTTTAGGAGGGAAGGTGCGGTAGCAACGATGCCGAACTTCAGTTTTGTGCCGTTTTCGCTTTTCACATCAACTGCAGTGTAACCGGCTGCAGAGTTCAATGTGAGGGTTGGTTTGGGTTTGATGGGGTCATCTTCACCGCATGCGCTCAGAAAAGCCAGGCCGGCAGCCGCGCAGATGAGTGTGTAGTTGAAAAACTTTTTCATATCGTTTACGTGTTGAAATGATTGGACTGCAAAGTTGCAGTTTGACTGCTGAATTACAAAATAGCACTCTGCGCAGCTGCAAGGCTGATTCAGGAACCCAAACCTGACAAAACCTGAGAAAACATCAGCCAAATTGACATAAACCAACACAGGGTTACCGGAAAAATTGCCATTACACTTCAATCCAAGCTGTAATCCTTCAGAAACAAGGCTTGTGCTGCGGGAATGTGCCTGGGTTCTTTATTTTGCACGTCCGTTTGGCATATTAGTTGGAACGACCCAAAGCAGAAGCATATGTTCGACCCGAAACAGGTACAGTTTATCATCAGCGATGACCATGGAGATGCTGAAAATCCTGGTGATTTTATTCCATTATTCAGCAAACAGGAAGAAGATGAAGTAAATAAGGAAAAACTCCCGGATGATTTACCAATTCTGCCCATTCGTAATACCGTACTCTTTCCAGGTGTGGTATTTCCAATTACGGTGGGCAGGGATAAGAGCATCAAGCTCATAAAAGAAGCGAATAAAGGCAATAAAATTATTGGTGTTTGTGCGCAGAAGGATGCTTCGGTAGAAGATCCGGGCGCCGACGATTTGCATACTGTTGGAACCATGGCCGTAATCATGAAGGTATTGCGCATGCCCGACGGAAATACAACCCTCATCATTCAGGGAAGACGCAAATTTCAATTGGGTGAAATCATCCAAACCGAACCTTACCTCAGGGCCAAAATTGTGCCCCTTGATGATGTTCAGGCGAAAGAAGACAAGGAATTCAAAGCCCTGATTGACACCCTGAAGGAAACTGCGCTGCAGATCATTGAGTTGAGCCCAAACATCCCCAGTGAAGCAGCAACGGCGATTAAGAACATCGACAGCAACCGCTTTCTGGTGAATTTTGCGGCCAGCAACCTGAATATTGGCATCAGCGAAAAACAGGAAATCCTGAACAGCGACTCTTTGCGCAAACGCGCGGAACTGGTGCTGGAACACCTCACCAAAGAGTTGCAAATGGTTGAATTAAAAGACCAGATTCAGAACAAGGTCCGTACTGACATCGACAAACAACAAAAGGAATATTTTCTCCAACAACAGATACGGGCCATTCAGGAAGAGCTCGGTCAGGAAAGTCCTGACAAAGAAATACAGTCACTTAGGGAAAAAGGCAGCCTGAAGCAATGGTCTAAAGAAGTTCACGACCAATTCAACAGAGAACTTGACCGCATCCTGCGCATCAACCCAGCGTCTCCCGACTATTCAGTTGGTTTGAACTACGTGCAGCTGTTGCTGGATCTTCCCTGGGGCGAATACAGCACCGATTCCTTTGATGTGAACCACGCTGCTAAAGTGCTGGATGAAGATCATTTCGGGCTGGAAAAGGTGAAGAAACGGATTCTGGAATACCTGGCTGTAATCAAGCTCAAAGGCGACATGAAAAGTCCGATTATTTGTCTGTACGGCCCTCCTGGCGTTGGTAAAACCAGCTTGGGAAAGAGCATTGCCAGGGCCGTTGGCCGCAAATATGTAAGGATGAGCCTCGGTGGCCTGCATGATGAATCTGAAATCAGAGGGCACCGCAAAACATATATCGGTGCAATGCCCGGCCGCATCATCCAGAACCTCAAAAAAGCGGGTACCAGCAATCCGGTGTTTGTGTTGGATGAAGTTGACAAACTGGGACGGGATTTCAGGGGCGACCCGAGTTCTGCCCTGTTGGAAGTTTTGGATCCGGAACAAAACACACACTTCTACGACAATTACATAGAAATGGATTATGACCTGAGCAAGGTTATGTTCATTGCCACCGCAAACAGTCTGGATTCCATTCAACCGGCACTGCTCGACCGAATGGAGGTTATAGAAATTGCAGGCTATACTGTAGAAGAAAAAATCCAGATTGCCAAGAAATACCTGATTCCAAAACAACGCGAGGCGCATGGTCTGAAGGCATCCGATATGAAACTCAACGAAAAGGTGATTGAAACCATCGTTGACCAATACACTCTGGAAAGCGGCGTGCGCGGTCTTGAAAAAAGAATTGCCACCATCGCACGAAATCTGGCCAAAAAGAAGGTAAGTGCAGAATCATACAAAGCTTCCCTGAATGTGGCGGATATTCAGCTCATATTGGGCTCGGATAAAATTGAACGGGAACAATACGAAGACAACAACCATGCAGGCGTGGTAACCGGATTGGCCTGGAGCCAGAGTGGTGGTTCGGTATTGTTTGTTGAAAGCGCCATTACCCCTGGAAAAGGAAACCTTGTTTTGACAGGCCAGCTTGGCGATGTGATGAAAGAAAGTGCGACATTGGCAAGAACCTTTATTAAATCACAGGCTCATCAGCTGGGCATCAATCCGGCCTTGTTTGATGCCGTTGACATACACATCCACTTCCCTGCCGGAGCCATTCCCAAAGACGGGCCTTCGGCCGGTGTAACCATCCTGACAGCCCTCGCATCCTTGTTCACGCAGAAAAAGGTGAAGGCAAAACTGGCTATGACCGGTGAAATTACTTTACGTGGCAAAGTACTTCCTGTGGGTGGCATCAAAGAGAAAATTCTGGCCGCTAAAAGGGCCGGAATAACAGACATTCTCCTGTGCGATGGCAACAGAAAAGACATCGAAGACATCAACCCTGACTATGTGCGCGATTTGCGTTTCCATTACGTGAAAACCATGGAAGAAGTGCTGCAGATCGCACTCACAGACATGAAAGTGTCGCATCCGGTCAATCTGGAAGCATTTATCCAGAAGCCGGTCGATTCAAAGAATTCGTAAGCAGACGGCTTCCAAATTTGTTATACTTGTATCTATGATACTGAAAAAGATGCTTTCGTACCTCACCTTCAAAAAGCAGGAGAGCTCGGTGAACAGTCCTTTTTTACGCTACATGCATGGAATCAACAGAATCAGCATTCTGATGTTCCTGGCAGGTATTGTGGTGTTGATTTATAAATGGACTCGATAAGCGGGTAGGAAAAAGATGGCTCTGGATGTTTTACATAAACGATGCTCCTTTTGATGGAGGCTTTGCTTTAGAAACAATCCCGAGAAGCATCAATCATAAAAAGAACATTAGCTAAAGAAAGAACATATGGGAATTGGATACATCATCCTTACCGTCCTGATCGTAGTATTAAGCCTGGCGGTATCAGCTCGATTGAAAAGTAAGTTTCGTCACTACAGCGAAGTATTTCTGGAAAACGGCATGAGTGGCTATGAAGTAGCCAAAAAAATGCTCGAAGACCACGGTATTTACGATGTAAAAGTGGTTCATGTGGAGGGTGAGCTAACCGACCATTACAACCCTTTGAATAAAACCGTTAACCTGAGTGAATCGGTGTACCACCAGCGCAACGCAGCTGCGGCGGCTGTAGCTGCACACGAATGCGGTCACGCGGTGCAACATGCCCAGGCTTATTCCATGTTGCAACTGCGCAGCAAGCTTGTTCCCCTTCAAAATGCGAGCGGTCGCATTCTGAACATGGTGATGATTTTCTCCCTTTTTCTGGGCGGTGCACTTTCTTCTATGTTTACGGCCCAGGCAGTTTTGGGCATCATTGTGGCCTGCTATGGCGTGATTCTGGCTTTTTCACTGGTTACATTACCCGTTGAATTTGATGCAAGCCGCAGGGCACTCGCCTGGATGCAAGATCGGGGAATCGTAAACACCCGTGAATATGACGGAGCCAAAGATTCACTGAAATGGGCGGCCATGACGTATCTGGTTGCGGCCTTCGGTTCCTTGCTCACGTTCCTGTATTTCCTGTTGCAGTTCCTTGGAGCTGGTGACCGCGATTAAGCAATCTTTCCTCGCCCTGTGCTTGCTTGCTGCTCCTTTCCTGAAGGCGCAACAAACGGTAAAGGTGGAACTGCCCATCAGGGCAACCGACGATAGAATGGGGCGCAGTATGATGATTGCGCCCTGTTTTTATTTCAGCAATCCTGTAGAATCTTATGAACCCTTCGGTGAACAATCCGGACCTCTGCGTACAACCAGCATCAAGATTCCTGAGCATTTTGGCAGGTTTAAGGACACCGCTTACGGTTACCTCTATTATGGAGGTGCAAAAAATCCATTTTCCACAGGATATCTCTTGTTTCTGATTGGAAACAACAGACATCTTGAAGTACCGCATCCTGTTTGGGTAGACCGAAACAACAATCTGGATTTTTCCGATGATGGACTTCCGGATACGGCCATATATTACCACCGCTTTTTGGACATCACGATTCCAGGAACGAATCCGGGGCAGGGTGATTATGTTGCACGTTTGTCGCGGTTTCCGGTTGATTCGTTCTTCAGTTACAAAAACATGATCAACACTTTTTATGGCAGTGCGAAAGGAAAGAAAAGGTTCGCCGATGCAAATCACAGCTTCCGTGAACAGCGTTTAAACATCCTGGCTGCGGATGTACACGGCAGCGGTACTTCAGATTCATTTCGAATTGGCCTGAAGGATGTGAACTGCAATGGTTATTACAATGAACCGGGAATTGACCAGGTACTTATTGGGCGCTATGGTTTGCCGTTTGTTTCAGATCAGGCAAAACTTATAGAGGCCAACGGTGAAATAGTGCTCGACTGGGAATTAAATCGGTATAAGGTGCATCAAATTTCTTCAGATGGACGCAGTTTGTATCTGCAAAAACTGGCAAGGGGTTCATTTGAACAAGCCTTGCATCCCGGAAAGAAGCTGCCGTGTTTCAGGTACCGTACTGTTGCCGGTATGAATAAGAAACAATCCATTCGCAGCCTTCGTGGAAAACCACTGTATATCTACATCTGGAATTCAAATAAAACACAGTTTCTTAAGGACAGTGCGGCTTTGAATCAAATAGTGGTGAAACATCCGGAAGTGCGTGTGCTCTGTTTAAACTATGGCGATAGTCCTAAATGGGTCGCTAAATACAATCAATACTACAATACCTCATGGACAATGGGCTTTTCTTCATCTAAAATTAACGATAAAGTAAGTACTCAATACATTCCCTGGGGTATTTATGTAGACAAAAAACAACGCATCATCATGCCCTTGGTGCATCCTCCCGCCCTGCTGGAGTATATGAGTAATATCAGCAGGTGAGTTTATGGTCATTATCACAAAATGATTATGTTTGCACATCTTACCCGTTAAGAAATGAACCGTAATGTATTAACCGCGGTGCTGGGTGTATTCCTGGCAGGCAGTTTCGGAGGAAACGCCTACCTGTACATGCAGCATCAGAAACTGAGTAAATCATCTAAAGAGCGCGATTCCGCCGTTGCCCTTCGCGACAGTCTGCAGCGTGTTCTGCTGAACATGAGAGACTCTTTGGAACAGATGATTTCCACGCGTGAAGAAAACCAGCGCCTGGCCGCAAAGATTCAGGAACTGGAAGGCTCCACAGCTACACTTGCTGCCAAAGAGGCATCCTACCTTTCCAGAATCAAGCAACTCCAAAGAGCCATTGGCAATATGAGTCCGGAGCAAATCGAAAAGTTCAAAACCGAACTGGCCGCGAAAGCTGACGAAATCAAGAAGCTCCAGGACATGCTGCTTCGTGCACAATTGGATAAAGAACAAGCTGTGCGCCAGGCTGAAAACGACCGTGCTTCCATGGAATCTGAAAACAGAGCCATGAAGGATAAAATCTCCAAAGGTCAATCCCTGCAGTTTGGACCGGTATTAACCTTCGGAATTAGAAACAAAAACGGGCAGCAGGAAGAAACCTTCAAATCAAAATCTATTGACCGTCTGAAAATCACTTTTGACATCATACAGAATCCATTGATAGAACAGCCTGTGGAGCAGGAAGTGAAAATCAGGATTGTAGGTCCGGAAGGCGAAATCCTTACCAAAGACAACAAGAGCCTCACCGACAAGAGCACACTGTACTCTCTGAAAGAAACAGTGGTATTTGATGGAGAACAGCAAAAAGTAAAACTGTACTTCACCGCCGCTGCCTTCAAAAAAGGAAAATACACTGTTGAACTTTGGGCCGACGAAACTATGAAACAGAAGAACACCTTTACCCTCGAGTAAAGCTTAAGATGAATCCAAAGAAAAAGCCACATCTGATGATGTGGCTTTTTCTTTGGTGGCTGGTTCAATGTTCCAGAATTACCTGATTCCTGAGCAAGTCATCCATAGATTCCCTGCGGCGGATCAGGTTTGGTTTTCCGTCGAGCAATAAAACCTCAGCAGGTCTGAAACGAGAATTGTATTGGTTGGACATGGCGAAGCCATAAGCTCCGGCATTAAAAATACACAGCAAATCACCTTCCCTAACCTCATGTAGTTTCCGGTCGTAGGCGAACGTATCTGTTTCGCAGATATAGCCAACCACCGAATACAGCCTGGTAGCTCCATCAGGGTTGCTTAAATTCTGAATGCGATGGTATGCCTGATAAAACATCGGACGAATGAGGTGATTTTGCCCTGAATCTACACCAACAAAAACGGTTGACGTGGTTTGTTTTACCACGTTGGCACGTACCAGAAGCACACCGGCTTCACTAACTAAGTACTTACCGGGTTCGAATTTTAATTCCAGGTCTTTTCCATAAGTTGTACAAAATGCGCGAAACACCTCGGTAATCTTTCTGCCTGTTTCTTCGATATCCGTTACGGCTTCACCTTCCTTATATGGAACCTTGAAACCACTGCCAAAATCGAGGTATTCCAGATTGCGGAATTCCATGGCAGCATCAAACAACAGTTCGGCACCACGGAGAAACACATCGGCATCAAGGATGTCGCTTCCGGTATGCATGTGTAAACCTTCCACCCTGATTTGAAGTGATTCAACCAAACGAAGCACATGACGTAACTGATGGATGGAAATCCCAAATTTTGAATCGATGTGACCCACAGAAATTTGCGTATGTCCGCCTGCCATGATGTGCGGATTGATGCGAATGCAGCAAGGATACGCATTGCCGTATTCTACGCCAAATTGCTCCAAAATGCGCAGGTTATCGATATTCACCCGTACGCCCAAAGATACCGCAGCCTTGATTTCATCAAAGTTTACGGAATTTGGCGTATAAATAATGTCGGCAGGCTGAAAGCCGGCGTAGAGTCCGAGGTGCACTTCTTCAATAGAAACGGCATCCAAACCAGCGCCCTGATCTTTCAACAATTTCATGATGTTGATGTTGGAATTGGCCTTACACGCATAATGTAAGCGGACCTTGACTCCTTCAAAGGCAGCTTTCAGTTTCTGATACTGATGTTTGATGGTTGCGGCATCATACACGTAAAGTGGTGTGCCGAACGATTCGGCCAGATTGGAAAGTGAAACTCCCGACCATTCGTACTGATTGTTTTCTTTATTCAACTGAATCATGTTTTCTGGTTTTATGGTAAAAAAGAAGGGCGAAGCATCCGCTCCGCCCTTCAGGTATAAATTATTACAGCGGAAGCTTATTTTTTCTTCCGTTTACCGCTGAAATCAACTACAATCGGAGTAGCGATACAGATGGATGAATAAGTTCCTACCAACACGCCAATGAGCAGTGCCAGAGAGAAGCCTTTCAATACATCCCCGCCAAACAGGAAGAGCACAATCAATACCACGAACACGGTTAACGAAGTAACAATTGTTCTGTTCAATGTTTGGTTAATGGCCATATTGATAATCGTACCTTCATTCTTTTCGGTGCGGTGTTCTCTCAGGTATTCCCTGATGCGGTCGAACACGATCACAGTATCGTTGATGGAGTAACCAACCAGGGTCAACAGTGCGGCTATCAGGTGTTGGTCAATTTCCAGAGGGAAAGGAAGTATTCCGTGGAAAATGGCGAAGAAGGAAAGTACAATAAGCACGTCATGAATCAGCGCGATGGTTGCACCCAAGCCGTAGGCGATATTGCGGAATCGGAACACGATGTACATAAAAATGCCAACGATGGCCAACAATACCATGGTAATGCTCTTGTTCCGTGTGTTTGCAGCAATAGCAGGTCCTACTTTGCTTGATGCCAGAATTGGGCCCTCACCGTTTGCAGTTTTGGTCAGTTCAAAACCTTTCAGCGCATTCAGCACAGCACTTCCAACTGAATCACGACCTTCCTTCATACTGGAATTGATCATGTAACTGGTGACAATCTTATACTGACCATTGTTACCGATGGTCTTTACTTCATTACTAGACTCCTTAAGATTTTCATCCAGTGCTTTTTTCAGGTCGGCAACACTGTAATTCTTAGCAGCATTGGTCTGAATCTGGAATGACCAGCCACCTTTGAAATCAAGACCGGTAGGAATTCCGCCTCTCACAAAAAATGCTACTGCGCCAGCGGCAATCACCAAACCGGAAATCAGATAGTATTTCTTCCTGTTGCCAACAAAGTTGATGTTCTTGCCACTGAGTACATTGTCGCTGTATTTGTAGGAGAATTTGATTTCTTTACCCTTAGCCAGACGATTTTCAATCAGCATGCGGGAAACCAGCAATGCGGTGAACATAGAGCTGAAAATACCGATCACCAGAATGATGGCGAATCCATAAGCAGGTCCGGCTCCGGTGAAAGTAAGAATTACACCTGCAAGCAACGTCGTCAAGTTGGAGTCGACAATGGCACTCAATGCTGCCTGGAAACCATTTGTTACGGCTGTTCTGAGGGACTTGCCTTCGCGTAATTCATCTTTGATACGCTCGTAAATCAACACGTTTGCGTCCACAGCCATACCAATGGTCAATACGATACCTGCCATACCTGGCAATGTGAGGGCTGCACCATAAGAAGACAGCACACCCATAATCAGGAAAATGTTTGCGAATACTGCAATGATGGAAATAATGCCGCCTGTATTGTAGTACAGAACCATGAACAGGATTACAGCAATAAAACCAAGAGCGAGAGACCAAGTACCGTTGGTAATTGCTTCTTTACCCAGGGAAGGTCCTACCACATCGCTGGCAACGATTCGGGCAGGAGCTGGCAACTTACCGGCTTTCAATACGTTGGCAAGGTCTTCTGCTTCTTTTACATCGAAGCTACCTGAAATCTGGCTTTGACCGCCGGTGATTTTGGCCTGAACGGTTGGCGCAGAATACACCTTGTCATCCAGTACAATGGCAACGCAACGGTCTTTATTATCGCCGGTAACCTGCGCCCATTCATTGGCAGCAGCAGGATACATGCGCATGTTGATTTCGATTTCTCCGGTTTGGCTGGTGCTGGCGAACGCGTCGCTGATGAGGTTCTGATCACCGGAAATGGCGGGTTTGCCCAGTTTGTTGTATTTGAGGAAATACAATCCGTACACATTAGTACCTTCTGCAATGGGTTTTGCGTCCCAAGCCAGCTTCACGTCAAAAGGAAGGGCCTTTTTCACCAGGGGATGCTCCAGCATGGCGATTACTTTGGCCTGGTTTTCTTTGGTGGCCAAAGCCAGACGCGCACCAGGATACACCCGACCCTGCTGGTCTGAATTGGGTTGCAGAATCTTCATCAGCGGGCTGTTGGAAATTTTGCTGTCTGCAGCCTTTTGTTCTTTCTGCTGTTTTGCTTTCGCCAGTGAATCACTGCGTTTCTTCGATGCTGAATCAGCAGCGTTTGAAGCCACAGCAGTTGCGGTATCTTTTTTGGCAGCAAGTGCAGCACTGTCTTTTTTGGCAGCAGTGTCTTTGGGCATGCCCAGATCTGCAGAAGCCTCGTAAGCTGCTTTCAGATATTTCAGGGCCTGATAACCATTCTTTTCACTATTGTCATAAGTTTCCCAGAATTCCAGACGCGCTGATTTTTCCAGCAGGTCTTCCATCCTTTTGGGGTTATCCACACCGGGCAATTCCACAGAAATACGTCCTCCGTCCAATTGCTGGATGGTGGGTTGCGTTACATTGCTCTGGTTAATCCGTTTTTCAATAACACTGTACACACGGTCAACGGCACTTGAAGCTTCACGCTTGATGTAGTTTACTACTTCTGCATCGCTGCTGGTGAAGGTAATGTATTGTCTGTTATCGGTATTGGCGAACAGGTTTGCCAACTTCTTGCCATTGGTGGTTTTGCTGTAT
>JBIKKI010000037.1:0-17600 GCA_044360435.1 Bacteroidia bacterium | reverse complement strand
GGTAGTGGTAGGAAGCGGTATGGCCGGCTCGGCTTCGCTGATCCGCATACGCGGGGTGGCTTCCATTTCAGCCGCAGGTGACCCCTTGTACGTGATTGACGGAATTCCGGTGTCGCAGGATTATTTCCTGAACCGTTCAAACGGCAGCAACTTCGGCTCCGGCTTCAACAACAACCCACTGGCTACCATCAACCCCGATGATATTGAATCGGTGGAAATACTGAAGGATGCCGCCGCCACCAGTATTTACGGCTCACGCGGCGCCAATGGCGTAATCCTGATTACCACCAAGCGCGCCCGCAAGAAGGGTTTGAAGTTCGATGTTTCGACCCGATTCGGCATTTCCCAGCCAACGAAAACCCCTCGCATGCTGAATGGTCCTGAATTTCTTCAGATGTACCAGGAAGCCTGGGAAAACGATGGCCGCACCGGAACACCGGATCTGGGGCTCATCAACGTGAACATGACCTGGCAGGAAGCCCAGAAATACAATACCAACTGGGTGGATGATGTGATTCAGACCGGATACAAGCAGAACTACAACATCACCGCCGGTTACACCAATAAATGGTTCGGCATGAAGAGTATTGTCACGTATGACAACAACGAATCATTCCTGGCAGGCAACAATTATCAGCGCCTCAGCGGAAGGGTGAATACCGATTATAAGCCGCTGAAGGGCCTGAACATCAGCCTGAGCAATTCGCTGAGCCGGGGCATCAACCGCAGGGTAGACGCGGCCTGGGCAGGTGGACTTGGTTCTGCCATGAGCACCATGTTGCCCATCTTCCCCAAAGAACCCCTGTTGAACAGCAATGGCATAGGCTACAGAACGCCGGTTGGACTCAGCACCATCCGCGATCTGAAAGACTGGCGCAGTATTGAATTGCGCAGCATCAACAACCTGAACCTGAATTATGAGGTGACGGACGACATCACCCTGAACGGCAGCGCCAGCTATGATTACATGGATTACGGCGAATTTCTGTACGAACCTCAGGAGCTGATTCGCTATTACAGTCCCAATTATGTGCAGAACGGCGTGGCCAAATGGTTCCCCATCTGGACTTCCAATATGAATTATTACCTCACGGCCAACTGGAATAAGAAGATTACCCCCGATCACGGTGTGAATGTGATGCTTGGTCATGAATACCAACAATCCCGTACCACCAGCAAATCGGTAGAAAACCTGGATGCCACCGGTCCTACAGACAAGGTAGCGATTCCTGATACCGCTTTGCGCGCCTTCGGCAGAACGCCTTATGAATGGGCTTTTTTGAGTTACTTCGGAAGGGCGAACTATAAGTTTAAGAACAAGTTCAACGTGCAGGTGACCGGGCGTGTGGACGGGTCTTCCCGCTTCGGACGCAACAACCGCTACGGGTTTTTCCCCGCCGCTGCGGTGGGTTATATCCTGAGCGATGAGGAATTCATCAAGCGCCACGACTGGATCAGCTTCCTGAAGGTGAAGGTAGGCATCGGAAAATCCGGCAATGCTTCCTTCGACAACTATGCCCGTTGGGGAACCATCACCCCATCCGGCAACCTGCCGCAGTACAATGGTCAGCCGATGCTTGCACCTGCCCGTCTGGAAAACCAGAACCTGCGCTGGGAAAGCACCCGCAACTTCGACGCAACATTGGAAGGAAGCCTGTTCAAAAACCGCATCAGCTTCGAACTGACTTATTACGACAAAGCCACCAAAGATGTTATTCTGGATGTGACCGTACCCCGAACCACCGGCTTCTTCAGCATGTACGACAACGTGGGCGGCATCATCAACAGGGGCGTGGAGTTTGTGCTGAAAAGCAAGAACATCCAACGGAAGAATTTCCAGTGGAACACCGATTTCAACATTGCCCGCAACTACAATGAGATTACCAGCATCGGCGTGTACAGCGAAGATGCGGTTTCCGGCGGCACCAACGACACGCGTGTGGTGGTTGGATATCCAGTGGGAACGAACTTCCTGGTGCGCTTCTCGCATATTGACCAAGCAACCGGTCTTCCGGTGTATCTGGATAAAGAAGGCAAGGAAACCAAGAGCTGGGATCCGGCCAACCGCGTTCCCGTGGGCGATGTGCTTCCCGAAGCCATAGGTTCATTGAACAACAGCTTCAGCTATAAGAACTGGGATCTGACCGCGAATATTTATTACAGCATTGGCGGCGACATTTATGAATCTTCCGCCAAGCGTCAGTTGGGTGTGCAAACCGACTGGAACAGCGATCCCCGCGTATTTGACCGCTGGCAGAAGCCCGGTGATGATGCCAGGTATCCACGCCGCACCCTGAACACCTTCACTTATGGTTCCACCACGCCCTGGATCAACACCACTCAGTGGCTGGAGGATGGTTCTTATGTGCGTTTGCGCTCACTGTCTGTGGGCTACAGGCTTCCTTCTTCCGTAGCGAAGAAATACAACCTCGATGGGGCGCGCATTGCCTTCATTGCCACAAACCTGCTCACCTGGACCAATTATACCGGCCTGGATCCTGAAATTGCCCGCGATTTTGAAAGTCCCACAGACCGAAACATGAGCGGCAGCATTACCTACCTCACCGCGCCACAAGAGAAATCCTACAGCATCTCTTTATCTGTAAACTTCTAAAGCAGCGAACGATGAACTACACAATTTTCAAGAACCGCACCCTCACAGCCGTCCTGGCCGTATTTGCGCTGGGCGTTTTTGCAGCCGGCTGCGATAAGATGATTGATACCCGTCCGGAGAATGAACTCTTGGTGGAAGATGCCGTAAAGACCAGTGCTGACCTTCAGAAACTGCTCAATGGCAGCTACAATGAAGTGGCCAATACCTACGGCGGTTTTGCGCAGGTGATTTCGGAATTCATGGCCGACAACCTGAGCCTGCCGAACAACAACGACTACCGCGAGGTGTTCAACCACAATACCCTGTTCTTCAATACCACCATTGGATCGCTGTATGGCAATCTGTACCGCGCCATTTTCCGCGCCAACTTCGTGATGGAGAGCTTTCCGCTGGCGGCTGATTTGAATGAAGCAGACCGCAACCGGATGGAAGGCGAAGCCAAATTCATCCGCGCGATGTGTCATTTCACGGCGGTGCGTTTGTTTGCGCATCCCTGGGGCTATTCGGCGGACAACAGCCATCCGGGCATCGGGTTGGCTTTGAAGGCAGACCGCACACCTTTGGCGCGCAGCAGCGTGGCTGCGGCATATGCGTCCATCATCAGCGACCTGAAGGACGCTGCCACCCTGCTTCCAGAAAGCAATGGAAACTATGCGACGAAATATGCGGCGCAGGCCTTGTTGGCAGAAGTGTATTTCCAGCAGGGCGAATACGGCGATGCCGCTGCCCAGGCTGCTGCAGTCATCAATAGCGCACGTTACACCTTCTCTGATACCCTGAACCGCTTCACTCCGAAAGGCGCTACCGAAGCCATCTTCTCGGTAGTGAGTACAGGGATTAACGACAACCGGGGCGGAGGCTTCCGCGATAACTACTCACCCGGATTGCCGCTGTGTCAGGTATCCAGGCAGTTTTTCAGTACCGTTAACACCGATACTGCCGATAAACGTTTGGCGTACTACGAAACCCTGAACAAGGGGCAGGCGAACGAATTGGTTAAAACCAATTTGTACAATGCTCCTTTGTTCGATGTGCCCGTGCTGCACCTCACCCGCCTCCACCTGATCAGGGCTGAAGCCCTGGCCAAAACCGGAACCGACCTGAGCACCGCCATCGCCGACATCAACGCCATCATCGGACGCGCCTACAAAAACAACAACCGCATCCTCGCTGCCGGCTCCACCGCTACCCAAATCATCGAGGCCGCCCGCTACCAGCGCCGCATGGAACTGATGTTCGAAGGCGACCGCATCCACGACATGAAGCGTCTGGCAGCCGTAGAGAAACAGAACATCATCGTGCGTGGACACGCTTGGGATTGCAAGGGCTTTATCCTTCAATTCCCAATTTCCGACCAAACCAGCATCTTCCCCTTAAACCCAACCGGAGGCTGCGATTAACAAACCAAAACGGATATGAAAAAATTAACCTTAATAAGCATGGCCCTGTTTGCCCTTGGTATGGCTTCCTGCAAGAAAGAAACCAAGAAAATCGGTGAGCCTGCCAGCAAGCTGGAAGGCATCAACGCCAACTGGGTGCTTACCCGTGTAGATCAGATTGACGTAACCAAAACACTGGCCTTCGTAGAAAGTGATACCTTGCTTGAAGTGAGCGATGTGTTTCTGGGAAGCAATCCCATGACCCTGGACATCAAATCGGCAGACTTCACCTATACGCTGGATGCAGGAACCTCATACAACCTGTTTCCCAAGGCCAGCGGCAGTTGGAAGTTCGACGATGTTCAGTATCCCTCACGTGTAATTTTTGACGAAGCCAGCGCCGAAGAACTCAGCATGAAGCTGTTGCGCCCCGTGCGCCCGCAGGATGCCAATTTGGTATTGAAACTCGACAAGCGCTGCAACGGCAAACGCACCACCAGTTATCACCTTTGGTTCACCCGTAAATCTTAAGCAACATGAACAGGATTATACTCAGTGCCGCCTTATTTGCCTTCGGCAGCTTCGCGGCCTCAGCCCAGAAAGCCTGGATTACCCCGGATCCCATCAATCCGGACGATTCCATCACCATTTGGGTTGATATCAAGAAGTGCGATTGCCAGCGTCTGATTGGCAGCACGGAACCACTGTATATCTGGACCTGGTCGCCCAAAGACCGCGCTGCTTCCGATCCCACCTTCAACGGACAATGGGGCAACAGCAACGAGGAGTTGAAGATGACCCCTGCCGGAAATGATGTGTGGTATTACCGCATGGTGCCCACTAAATTTTACGGCGTAACTGCCGGTGAAATCTACGACAAAGGCTTCATGCTGCTGATGAAGAAAAAAGACGGAACCGGCGCAGGTGGCGGAGGTTGTAACGAAGACAAAACCGAAGACCTCAGCATCAAAGTTGAGCGTCCCAAAACCGCTGTGCTCAAAGTGTCCAGCTTCCCTCAAACCTTGAAAATGGATACGGTGCCCACCAGCAGCAACGACGTGTTTACCTTGATATACAACAACAACATGGAGGAAAAAGTGTCCATGAAAGGAGTGAAGGATCTGTATGTATTTGCTCAGGGTTTGGGAACAGACGGGCTTACTTATCAGATTGCGTCCATCCTGCAAACCGGAAACAAGCCGGAGTTGGCCATGAAAGAAAAGGCCACCGGCGTGTTTACGTTCCAACTCAGGCCTCAGGTGTTTTTTCCCACATTGCCTGCCGGGGTGAAAATCAAAACACTGCGCTGTCAGATTGTGCGTAAGGACATTGGCAGCAGCGACGATACTGTGGACGGAACCTATCAGTTCCATTTCAACAATGATTGTGACTAAAGGGTAATCTGTCGCCTCATTCAAGAATAAGAAAAAAAGAACCGCCAACAGGCGGTTCTTTTTTTATGTGACCTGGATGCGAAGTTGCGCATGGGTAAACAACTAATTTTGCCACATGAGTAATACTACAGCTGAACATGTGGAATGTCTGATTATTGGATCAGGACCGGCAGGATATACCGCGGCTATTTACGCAGCCAGGGCTGACATGAAGCCGGTGTTATACGAAGGTTTACAGCCCGGCGGACAACTGACCATCACCACCGATGTAGAAAATTATCCCGGATTCCCCCAAGGTGTGATGGGGCCTGAAATGATGGATTTGTTCAAGAAACAGGCAGAGCGCCTGGGTACAGACATCCGCTACGGAATGGTTACCGCGGTTGACTTCAGCAAGGGCGCGCCTCATAAAGTGGTTGTTGACGACAGCAAAGAGATTATTGCAGAAACTGTCATCATTGCCACCGGTGCCAGTGCCAAGTGGCTCGGATTGCCCAGCGAACAGCGCCTGAACGGCAGTGGAGTGAGTGCCTGCGCCGTATGTGACGGATTCTTTTACCGCGGACAGGATGTGGCCATCGTGGGCGCCGGCGATACCGCCTGTGAAGAAGCCAGCTATCTGGCCAAAATTTGCACCAAGGTGTACATGATTGTGCGCAAGGATCATTTCCGTGCCAGCAAAGCCATGCAGCAACGCGTGTTGCAAACACCCAATATTGAAGTGCTGTTCAATTCCGAAACCGACGAAGTGCTGGGCGATAAAATGGTGGAAGCCGTTCGCGTAAAAAACAGCCAAACCGGTGAACTGCGTGAACTGCCTGTAAAAGGCTTCTTTGTCGCCATTGGACATACACCCAATACAGGCATCTTCAAGAACTTCCTGGACATGGATGAACAAGGTTATATCCTGACCAAACCGGGAAGTTCCTATACCAACGTGGCCGGCGTATTTTGCTGTGGCGATGCTCAGGATAAAACCTATCGCCAGGCGGTTACCGCTGCAGGCAGCGGATGCATGGCTGCTTTGGATGCCGAGCGTTGGCTGGGTGCGCACAAAGCAGGCATTCCGGCACACGAATAAACTGCAAGCATGCGTTTCGGCCACCTGTTCCTTTGTATTTCATGCAGTTGCCTGCATCTGCTGCAAGCTCAGGTGTTGCTTACTGCACCGCCGGAGTCATCCAATGAGCCGAGCATGGCCTTGCACCGAAGCAATCCGAACCTGCGCCTTATTGGAACCAATGTAAATCAGGTGTATCGAAGTGAGGATGGCGGACTTACCTGGGAAAAGCGCGAAGTAAAATCTGAATTTGGCTTTTACGGTGATCCTGTTTTGCTGTCTGCCGCCTCTGGCAGTTTTTACCTGTGCCACCTGGCCAGAAATCCCAAGCTTTCCTGGCCTGAATGGTTTGACCGCATCGTGGTGCAGCGCTCCGACGATTCCGGCAAAACCTTTACTTCCGGTACCGGCGTGGGATTTCAAGCCGGAAAGGTGCAGGATAAACCCTGGATGTGCCTGGATGAACGTGCCAAAAGTCCGTACCGCGGGCGCCTGTACCTTGCCTGGACGGAATTTGACCGCTATGGAAGTGCCGACCCGCGCGATTCATCCCGAATCCGTTTTGCGTACAGCGACAATCAGGGCGATACTTTTTCGCAGCCCGTGGTAGTTTCTGACAGCCTGGGCGATTGTGCAGACGGCGACAGCACCGTAGAAGGTGCAACCATAGCGGTAAACCGCGAAGGAGTGGTGTATTTATGCTGGGCTGCGCGGAATAAAATTTACCTCGATAAAAGCACCGATGGTGGCAAAACCTGGGGAACAGATCAACTTATTGCCATTCAGCACGATGGATGGGAACAGGATTTCTCCGGTGTGATGCGCGCCAATGGCATGCCGTTTATCACAGCAGATGCACATGGAGGTATGTATATCGTTTGGAGTGACCGACTGATTTTCAGGGAAAGAAATAACGAACTTACAAGTGATTGCGATGTGTTTTACCGCTACTCAAAGAACGGCGGTCAGGATTGGGGTCCGTTGGGGCGCCTGAACAACGACGGGTACAGCGGCACCGACCAATATATGCCGCATCTCAGCGCTGACCCTCGCAACGGTAAGGTTTATGTGTTGTTCTACGACCGCAGGCATTCAACAGAGAACATCTTCATGGATGTGTATCTGGCAGAGCTGAAAAAAGGTAAAAAGATACGTCAGGTCAGGGTAACCGATGTTGCTACACCTCCAGCCGGAAAAGAAGTGTTCTTCGGAGATTACATCTCCGTAGCAGCCGCAGGAAAGCAAATAGGCACCGCCTATACGGTGCTTCGTGAGCGTGTGGCCACCGTTGAAACAAGGAATTTTCGCAGCAAAGACCTTTCTGCCAGGGAAGCATTTATTCCTCAGCCTTACCTCGATGTGTATATGGAAAAGCGGAGCGAGAACTTCTACATTCATTATGCCTACCCGGGCGTGAAAACTTTTTCACTCCGTTTGTACCGCATGAACGAGCTGGTGTATACCCAGGGATTCAACAAACCCTTCGCCCCAGAAGGCGATGTGAAGCTGCCCAGAAGCCGTTTTCGCAGTGGATTGTACGAGGCCGTGATGGAATCAAACCTCGGAAAAGTGAGCACGCGTTTTTATCTGGATTAATGGCTTGAATCAATCTTTGCATTTTTGTTGCACTCGGCCTTATTTTGCGCACCTTTAGCGATATGGCTGTAATTACCAAGCTGCGCAATTCCGGATGGGTGGTGATCGTTGTGATCGTAGCCCTTATTCTGTTTGTTGTAAGCGACCTATTAACCAGTGCAGGCGGCAACTCCGGTCCCGCCGACAACTCCGTGGCCGTAATGAACGGCGTGAAAGTCAACATTGAAGAGTTCAACCAGTTGAACGAAACCAATGAGAAGAACTACATGCAAAACACCGGTCAGAAGGAGTTAAACGATCAAATCCGTGAATACATCCGCGGTGTAACGTGGGGTCAACTCGTTGAGAAATACGTGACGGAAGAAGAATACCGTCGCGCAGGTTTCACCATCGGCGAAGACGAATGGGTGGAACTCCTGCTCGGTAAAAATCCTCATCAGCTCGTGAAGCAGTACTTCACAGACGAAAAGGGTGTTTTTTCTCCCAAAACCGTTCGCGATTTCCTCAACAACCAATACCAAAGTTCACCCTTGGCTCAGGAGTTCGTAAACAACCTGAAGAAGCAAATCGAAACCGAAGTGCTTCGCGAACGCTACCTGAACTACATCAGCAAGTGTAACTACTATTCCAAAGCATTCCTGAAGCAAGATTACATCAGCAGCAACAGGACCGTGAATGGCAAGGTGGTTACCCTGAACCTGAACTCCATTGCCGATAAGGACGTCAAAATCACTGATGAAGACCTGGAAGCATACCTCCGTGAACACAAAGAGGAATACAAACAGGAAGAATCACGCGATCTGGACTACGTGGTTTGGGACATTAACCCAACCCGTGCCGATACGGCTGAAAACCTTCGCGCAGCGCTGACCGTTGCCGATAACTTTCGCTCGAACAAACCCGATACCAACGACAGCCGCGTGGAAAACCGCTGGGTTCAGCCCGGATCGCTTCCTGCAGCCGTGGAAAATATGGCCATCGCCGCCCCTATGGGCGAAGTGGTTGGACCGGTTTACGCCGATGGCGCCTTCTACGTTTATGTAAAGGTGGATCAAAAAGCCGATTCCATGACTCGGTACAATGTGGCACAAATTACATTGTCGCCCAACGCTGCAAATATTCCTGATTCTGCTGCTGCACAAAAGCTGGCCTCTGAAGTGTTGGGCAAGGCCCGCGCCGGTGAAGATTTTGCCAAGCTCGCAGCCACCAACAGCACAGATTATGCTACTTCTTCCAATGGAGGTAATCTGGGTTGGAGGTCATCTGGCGAAATTGCTACGCAATACGGTCCAGCCTTTGAAAAAGCTGCTGCTTCACTCAGCGCCGGATCAATCACGCTGGTGCGTGGAATGAATGGTGCATGGCATGTCATCAAAGCCCTGTCGGCCCCAAACAACCAAGTGTATAAATTCGCCTCTTCCAAGCAGGAGATTACTCCCGGAAGCCGCACCATCGACAGCGTGTCGAGCATCAGCAACCAGTTCCGTTCTGCGCTGAATGAAACAGATCCGAAGTCTTTTGAGAAGCAAATTGAAAAGCTCAACCTGAATCCCCGTGTGGCCAAAGACCTGAAACCCGGCGACCGCGGAATTCCCGGCGCTGAATCAGCTTCTGACGTAATCCGCTGGGCTTTTGATGATGAAACCGAAGAAGGTTCCATTTCTCCGGTATTCAACAGCGGCAGCCGCCAGATTGTGGCGCGCCTCACTACCCTTAAGAAAGAAGGCTATGCCCGCGTGAAAGACATTCGCGAACGCATCGAACCGTTGGTGCGCAACGAAAAGAAAGGGGAGAAGCTGAAAGAGAAAATGGAAGCAGCCATGAAAGGTGTTAAATCCATGGAAGAATTGGCCATCAAGCTGCAAACCATTGCACAGCCTATTGAAAACCAAAACTTCTCCAACGGTTCACTGCCGTTCATCGGAGCAGATATGCGCATCATTGGTGCAGTATTCGGTATGAAAGAAAAAGTGATGAGTCAGCCCATCATCGGAATGACCGGTGTGAGTGTGGTCATGATTGATAAGGTGAACAATGTGGAAGCCCCTAAAACGGGCCTCGAAAGTCGCCGCATCATGCTGGATATGCAGAATTCCACACAACAAATCGAAGGTAAAATCACCGATGCCATGCGCAAGCTGGCGGGCATTAAAGATTACCGCTACAAGTTCTTCTAAACCAAGCAGAGCTACATAAAAAAGCCGCTCCATGATTGAATGGAGCGGCTTTTTTTATGGGTTTTCCTGGTGGAGTTAGCCCTGTTCCGGGCGCATCTGCGGGAAGAACAATACCTCCTGAATGCTTTGCTGATTGGTGAGCAACATGGTCAGGCGGTCTATGCCGATGCCAAGACCTGCGGTAGGCGGCATACCGTATTCCAGGGCGCGCAGGAAATCATGATCCATGGCCATGGCTTCTTCATCGCCGCGTGCAGCCAGTTTCAGCTGTTCTTCAAAACGTTCAAACTGATCCATCGGGTCGTTCAGCTCGGTGTAGGCATTGGCCAGTTCCTTGCCATTAACGTATAATTCGAAACGCTCAACCAGTCCGTCTTTGTCGCGGTGCTTCTTGGTCAGCGGACTCAGTTCAAGTGGGTAATCCAGGATGAAGGTGGGCTGAATCAGATTCTTCTCAACCTTCTCCCCAAACAACTCGTCGATGATTTTGCCGGCACCCAGCTTCGGATCAACTTCTACGCCCAGTTTTTTAGCAGTGTCGCGCAGTGCCGCCTCATCCATGCCGCTGATGTCAACGCCTGCATATTCCAGAATGGCATCGTGCATGGTCATGCGGCGGAACGGACGCTGAAAAGAGATCTCATGCACCCCGCAGGTCACCGTGCTGCTGCCATTCACGTCGATGGCGGCTTTTTCAAGCATCTCCTCGGTGAAATCCATCATCCAGTGGTAATCCTTGTAGGCCACATAGATTTCAAGTCCGGTAAACTCCGGATTATGCGTGCGGTCAATGCCTTCATTCCTGAAGTTCTTGGCAAATTCATATACGCCATCAAAGCCGCCCACGATCAAGCGTTTCAGGTATAATTCATTGGCAATGCGCAGGTATAAAGGGATGTCGAGGGCGTTGTGGTGCGTGGCAAAAGGACGCGCTGCAGCTCCGCCGTGTACGGGTTGGAGTATGGGCGTTTCCACTTCCAGATAACCTTTGCTGTTGAATAAATCGCGCAGGCTTTGGATGATGCGGCTGCGTTTGATGAAGGTTTCGCGGATGCCCGGATTGACAACCAGATCCACATAACGCATCCGATGTCGGGCTTCCGGATCGGTAAAAGCGTCGAAAACCACGCCGTCTTTCTCTTTGGGTAAAGGAAGCGGGTTCAGGCATTTGCTGAGCAGGCGCAGGCTGTGCACGTGCACCGACGTTTCACCGGTTTGGGTGGTGAATACGTGTCCCAGCACGCCGATGATGTCGCCAATATCCATCAGCTTTTTGAATACCTCATTGTAAAAGGTTTTATCCTCACCCGGACAAAGCTCATCGCGGTTGATGTACAGCTGCACCCTGCCGGTGGCATCCTGTAAATCGGCAAATGAAGCCTTGCCCATGATTCTGCGGGTCATCAGTCTTCCAGCCAGTGCCACGGCTTCAAAGCCCGATTTTCCCGGTGTGTAGTTGGCGTGGATATCTGCTGCCGTGCAGTTTACATCAAAGCCTTCCGCCGGAAACGGGTCAATGCCTAATTCACGAAGCCTGCCCAGTGATTGTCTGCGCAGCAATTGTTGTTCATTCAGTTCCATGGAAATTCGCGCAAATATACTGTCTGCAGCAGGGCTGTTGCGGCTTGCACCGCGGGGATTGGTATATTTGGCTAAATTCGTACATCCATGCGCAGGCGCTTGCTGTTTTCTCTTTTGTGTTTGAACCTTTTTGCGATGGTGCAGGCTCAGGGCGTCTTCATGCCCAACAAAGGGCAATGGCAGGGTGATTATGCTTTTCGTGCTGGCTTAAGCGGCGGTGTTTTTTTTGCCCGAAACGATGGCTGGACGGTAAACCTGTTGCATCGCGACGACCACCATGCGGCCTGGGATCATTTTCATCGGCTGAAACGTTTTGACACAAGCTTCTCGGTGCGCCGTCATGCTTTGCGCATCACGCTTCTGCATTGCACACCGGTGCAGCCGCTGGCATTGGAGGAAGGTCCTGCTGCCTACAACTATTTTCTGGGGAATGACCCCTCACGTTGGAAATCAGATCTGCGCGCGGCTGCTCGTCTGCGTTGGAAAGAAGTTTATCCGGGAATAGATCTGGAATTTGATGCACCATCAGGTTTTCCAAGAAGTACCTGGCTGCTCGCACCTGGTGCCGACCCAAACCGTATTCAAATGCGCTATGAAGGTCAGGAAGGTATGTGGCTTGACGAACAAGGATCGCTGCGCATCCGCAGCAGCCTGGGTGACTGGATAGAAACAGCTCCGCTGGCCTGGCAGGTGCGGCAACAGGATACCATTCCGGTAACGGCCAGGTTTCAGACGAATGGTCAAACGGTTTCATTCATTTTGGGGAATTACGACCGCAGCCTTCCCCTGGTAATCGATCCGACCCTTGTGTTCAGCACCTACAGCGGTTCTGTGGGCGATAACTTTGGATTTACCGCGACTTACGATGAAGAAGGATGTCTTTATGCCGGAGGCATTGTGGACAATTCAGAAGGAGAGTATCCTGTTACGGCTGGTGCTTACCAAACTGTTTACGGTGGTGGTGTTGGGATTACACCGGCAAACCTGCCCGCCGACATCAGCATCAGCAAATACAGCAGCGATGGAAAGCAGTTGCGCTATGCCACATACATTGGTGGCTGGAACGATGAATATCCGCATAGTCTGGTAGTGGACCGCAGCAACAACCTATGGATTCTGGGAACCACGGCCAGCAATAACTTCCCCGGGAAAAAAGGATTTGATACTTCCTTCAATGGCGCGTTCGACATTTTCGTGATGCGACTGAGCGCCCAGGGTAACGCCCTGCTCGCAGGAACATTTATGGGGGGAAGCAACCGCGACGGTTTGGTGACCGGTGCGCTGCGCCACAACTACGCCGATGATTTTCGTGGCGACATCATCACCGATGACTCCAACAATGTATATGTGGCAAGCTGTACCCAAAGCAGCAATGCCCGCACATCTCCGGGCGCTTTTCAATCCGCACATGCCGGTGGACTTGATGCGTATATATTCTCGTTCGACAGTACCCTGAATCAAATGCGCTGGAGCACCTTTTACGGAACCGTTGGCAGTGAGGCTGCCTACAGCGTGAAACTGGACCGCTCCGGCGGACTTTGGGTTGCCGGTGGAACTACCAACCGCAACCTGGCAATGGTTGATTCAGGCCTGCAAATGGTCTTCGGAGGCGGCTCCGCCGATGGCTGGATCGCCCACCTGAACAGAGAAACAGGAGCGTTCCTGAAAACCAGTTTCTATGGAACCGCTGATTATGACCAGGTGTACTTTATCGACTTTGATGTGGACGACAAGCTTTACGCCATGGGTCAAACCACCGGCGTCATTACCCGCACGCCCGGAACCTACGGCAATGACCAAACCGGTCAGTTTGTGGCGCGTTTTACCCATAACCTCGACTCGCTGGAATTTGTAACTACCTACGGCAGCTTGTCACGCATCGCACAGCTTTGTCCCTCGGCATTTATGGTGGACAATTGCTACAACATTTATGTAAGTGCCTGGGGAAGCAATATTCCACCGAATGCGTCCAGTACCACGGACGGGCTTGAGGTGAGCAGCAATGCGCTGCAATCCGCCACAGACGGAAGTGATTTTTACCTTTATGTATTGGGTCGTGATGCAAAAGCACTTCAATATGCAACCTTCTTTGGAGGCAATCAAAGTGAAGACCATGTGGACGGCGGAACCAGCCGCTTTGATAAATCGGGGGTCATCTATCAGAGTGTATGCGCAAGCTGTCCGGCTTCGCCTCCCGGCCTCAACGATTTCCCGATAACACCCGGTGTGGTATTCCCAAAAAATGTGAGCTACCGATGCAGCAATGCCAGCTTTAAAATTGATTTCAACATTACCTATGCCGTAGAAGCCGATTTTGACCTGCAGCCCAAAACAGGCTGCGCGCCGCTTACCGTTCGGTTCACCAACAAAAGCAGGAACGCCCGCAGCTTCTTGTGGGATTTTGGCGATGGAACCACCTCGAAGCAACGCGATCCTGTACATCTGTACAACAAGGGCGGAACGTTCAGAATTGTGCTGAAGGTTTTGGATAGTTTCAGTTGCAACGTAAACGACAGCGCCGTGTACCTTTTAACGCTGGAAGAAGGTTCACAGGTGGAGCCGGTTTATGACATCCAGACCTGCAGCCAGACCGTGACGTTTAAGGTGAATGGCACTAACGTGGCCAACCCCATGTGGTTTTTTGGTGATGGAGATTCGGCCATCGGTTTTGAAGTGAAACACGCTTACAAAAAGGGTAATTGGATTGTGCGTTTGAAGACCACCAATTCCGCTGGCCGCTGTCCGGATTCCGCAACGTTCCCCGTGGCTGTGCTCACCGATTCCTCCGGCATTCTGGAGGTGGCGAATGTATTCACTCCAAACGGCGACCTGGTGAATGATTGCTACCGCTTGGCAGGCATCAGCAGTTCCTGTGATGAACTGGATCTGCACATCTACAACCGTTGGGGTCTGCGTGTATTCCAGGCTACAGGGCCGGAAGATTGCTGGAATGGCCGTTTAGACAATACCGGCCCGGAACTGCCCGAGGGCGTGTATTATTACCTCTTTACCCGCAAAAGAAAGGATGGCCCAACCGAACGCGGACATGGTACCATTCAGTTGATACGTTAAGCGGAACACCCACAAGCAATGTGGATGTTATCCCTACGGTATTCTACATTGAATCAAGCACTCCCCAGAAGCACGCACAGCGCTGCGCGGGCTTCGCCCTGGTCAAGCAGGCGTATGGCCACCTCTTCAGCACTTGGATGTGTTCCGAACGTGCTCAGCGCAGCCTGTATTTCTTCTTCGCCAGGCCAGGTTTCCTGATTGCCCAACATGCCCAGGTGGTTGCCCGTAAGTTTGTGGCTCAAGCGGATGTGCTCCGGCAGCGCATCAACACCCAATCCCACGGTAGTGAGTGGTTTGGCAATGCTGAATAGGGCATCACCGTGTGCGCGGCAGTACCAGTCGCCGCCCATGCGCGCCACCAAATCGATTTTGGTTTGGTCGATGCGCCCGTCGGCATCCAGAACTTCGTCGTTCACGTGGATCAGCTTCACTTGGCAAATCACCAGATTTCCGCTGCCTCCGCCATCGCCTAAAGGTCGAACTTCCAGCACGTCGCATTCCATCTGCACCGGACTCTCAGCAACCCTCCAAGGTTTTACCTGCTCTGAAGGCAGCGCTGTAAATCCTGATTTTTCAAACTCATCTACGCCTTTTGCAAAGGGTGAGCTGGCCAGGCTGGTTTGATGCACCATGGCATAGTTCACCACGTTGATCACCACCTCCGGAACTTCAAGTACATTCTCGTAAGTATGCTTGTTGCTCCCGTCGCGTCCGCTGCGCGCAGGACTAAACACCACAATGGGCGGATTGGCGCTGAATACATTGAAAAAGCTGAAAGGAGCCAGGTTGCGTCGGCCTTCGGCATCTACGGTGCTCGCAAAACAAATGGGTCGTGGACCAATGGCACCCAACAACAACTGGTGTATCTTCTGAACAGATAGGGAAGCCGCTTCAACTTTCATGCGGCAAAAATAGGCAGCCCCGGGCAGTGCACGTTAATTCAGCGCTTCATAAACCAAACGCTGCAGCTCCGTGCGGAAGTTGTTCTTCGCTAGGCTGTTGTTGCCTTCATCGGGGTACACACGGTTGCTTAGGAATACAAAAATCAATTGTTCTTTTGGGTCGGCCCAAACCGCAGTTCCGGTGAAGCCGGTATGTCCGAAGGTTTCCGGAGAACAATAACTGCTGGTGGGGCTTGACAGTCGCGGATTGGTTTCCGGTTTGTCAAAGCCCAATCCCCGGCGTGAAGTATTGTGCTGTTTTTTGGTAAAGCGTGCAATGGTTTCCGGTTTGAGGAAACGGGTTCCGTTGTAATAGCCTCCATTCAGCAGCATCACATAAACCGCCGCAAGGTCGGAGGCATTGGAAAACAAACCTGCATGTCCGCTCACACCGCCAAGCATGGCTGCGGCAGGGTCGTGCACAAATCCACGCAATACCTGCTTTCTGAAGCTTTGGTCGTTGGTGCTTGGCGCAATCATGTTGCGGTCGTATTTCTCCAGTGGCAGGAAGCTGATGCGCTGCAGTCCCATAGGCGCATAAAAGTGCCGATGCACATACTCATTCAGCCGTTCCCCGCTGACGCGCTCGATAACGCGCTGAAGCAGCATCATGCCCAAGTCGCTATACACGTAACGCCCTCGTTCCTGAACGGGTGATTCATGGATGCGTTTGTTGATGAACTGCAGGTATGCCGAGTCCATGTGCACGCCTTCTGCAACCTGCAAACAGCCACAACCGGCATGGCTGCGGTCAAGCAAATATTCAGGGTGCGCCAACAAATCCTGGTAAAATGGAATCCATGCCTGAAGTCCGCCTTCGTGCAGCAGCAGCTGTTCCATGGTGATTCCCCTTTTGTTGCTGCTGTCAAACTCCGGAAGGTATTGTTCCAGACGGTCGCTCAGCTGTAGTTTTCCCTCTTCATACAACTTCATGAACGCCAAGGTGGTAGCAGCCGTTTTGGTGATGGAAGCAACATCGTACAGGTCATCGGCACTCACCGGCCGTTGCCCGGAATAATCAAAACTGCCGAAGTTGCGTTCCAGCACTTTGCGGCCTTTTTGTACCACCAGCAGCTGTCCGCCCGGGGCCGCGCCTGAGTTGGTGATGCGCTGCAACATCGCATCAATTTTGCGCAGAATCAGGCTGTCGGGTTTACAGTCCATTGGGCCGGCAGCAGGGATTTTGGGATGCAGCATTTTGGCGGTCGAAATGCCGGTTCCGGGTTGCCAGGCTGCACTTACTCCTGCCGGAAGCCTGCCTGCAAAAGGTTCGATGCCAAACAGCGCCGCCGCAGTATGCACGTGAAAGGTCGGATGGTCTTCAAAGGCTGAAATGGCGTTGTTGATGCCAGGCATTTGCCCCAGCTGATACAGGTTGCCGAAGTTCACCACAATCAACCGTGTGCGCTCATTCAGGTTCTGGATGGTTTGCAACAGGGCCTGTGGTACCTGAACAGCCTTTTTCCCCCATAATCCGGCATCATGCAGGGAAAGCACTACCAGGTCGTAAGAGGCTAATGTGTCTTCCAGCGCCTTGAAACTTCCGTAGCCATCGTTGCGCTCCGCCAGAAAACGGTCGGCTTTGTGGTAGCGGTTCAATTCATCCTGAAAACGGTAATAGTCGGATTTGCCCACGGCAAGGCTCGCCATGCGGAACGCATGGTTGGCATTCAGGGGAATCAGTTTGTCGTAGTCGGAAACCAGCGTGATGCCTTTATTGGCGGCTTCCTCCAGAAACTGCCCCTTGTTGTTGAAGGAGAAAGAAAGGTCCAAGTGGCTGGTGATT
>JBIKKI010000153.1:0-5264 GCA_044360435.1 Bacteroidia bacterium | reverse complement strand
ACGAGTTTCTGAAAGGAACGCCTGCTTTCCACGCGCGTCTGGAAGACATGCAGAAATACGTGATGAGCCAGCCGGGAGGATCGGTGTTCCCTACCGACACGCAAAACATCGGAAGGCTGTTCGACGGACGGCTCACCTACAACAAAGGCGCACTGGTTTTGCACATGATGCGCTGGCAGATGGGCGACAGCTTGTTTTTTGCCGGCGTGCGCAACTACCTGGCTTCACCAGCCCATAAATACGGATTTGCGCGCACCAAAGACTTCCAGAAATACATGGAAGATGCCTCCGGAATGGATTTGAATCCATTCCTCAAGGATTGGTACACCGGTGAAGGCTTTCCCACATTCCACATCGATTGGCTGATGACGGGAACCAGGCTGAAGGTGCATCTGCGGCAAAGCACCAGTCATCCATCGGTACAATATTTCGACCTGAATATCCCGGTGCTGTTCCGCGGCTTGCCATTTGATACGCTGTTGGTGCTCAGACCTAAAAATGGCGATGAAACCTTTGAATTCACGCTGAATACCCAGGTTGAAGATGCCTTGTTCGATCCTGACCAATGGCTGCTGGCCCAATCGGTGATTACCGGCCGCAACGCAAATTTGGGCGGACTGGGAAGCATACAGGTCTATCCGAATCCAGGGAAGGCCAGCATTCAGGTTTATTCCAAAAATCAGCGCATCAGCGTCATCGAAGTATGCGACTTATCCGGCAGACAAATGCTGCGCAAGGAACTGCCTGAAGGGTTCTACGGAAGCGAGTTGGATCTGCGCAGCCTGAGTTCCGGCATTTATGTGATGCGCGTCACCGCGTCGGGCGGCATTTATTTTACTAAATTTGAAAAACAATAAATCAGAAGTCATGAAAAACCTTATTCATACCGGCTACATCATCGGTCTTGCGACAATGCTGTTTGCTGTTTCGGCATGTGAACCAGACAATCCGCTGACACCGCCCACAGGCGCATCCATGCTGAGCCTCAAGTTTGAAGGTACTTTCGGCGCAAAACCCTTAAGCTTTGGTAATCCCGACTTCGTAAAAGCAGATGGCGAAACCCTGATTTTTGATCAGTTCAAATTGTTGTTTTCGAATGTGTCGCTGATTCGTGAAGACGGCAGCCGCGTGAAGCTGGGCGATGGTTTTGCCTATGCCGATTTCAAAGCAGGCGCCACCACCACTCCTCTGAAAGAAGTTCCCATCGGAACCTATAAAGGCATTTCACTGACCATTGGCCTTGACTCCGCCACCAACCACGGAGATCCTGCACAATGGGCCGCAGATCATCCGCTGAGTCCCTTGAACAACGGCATGCACTGGGGCTGGGCCGGAGGCTATATTTTCTCCATGCTCGATGGAAATTACATTCCCAAAAACAGCACCCAGAAATCCGCCTTCAGTTTCCACATGGCCACCTTGCGTTTTGTGCGCACCATTGACCTGATGTTCCCCTTTACCAAAACACCGGGCAACAATGTGCTGCATATCCGCACAGATGCAGAGGAATTCTTCAAAAATCCCTATGCCATCAACTTCGTGAAAGATGGAAGTTTCAGCCACTCCACAGGTTCAGAAATCAGCCTGATGGACAAGCTGTTTACCAACATGGAAGACATCTTTGTTCCTTACAGCCTGAAGTGATGAAGAAGCGCTTAAACCTCGTTTTGCCGGCGCTGCTCGCCCTGGGAATGATGTCCTGCAAACGGGAAGCGCCATTACCTGAAAAAAGTCCGTTTCAGCCCACGCCTGTAAATCCTGCGGATATCTTTCCGACACCATTCGGGATGCCTTTGATTCCCAAAGACAATCCGCTGACGGAAGAGGGAATCTACCTGGGCAGGATGTTGTTTTATGATCCGGTGCTCAGCGCCGATTCGTCTATTTCCTGTGCTTCCTGTCACCGGCAGGACTTTGCCTTCGGCGAACCCAAAGCGGTGAGCAGAGGCATCTTCGGACTCACCGGAACCAGAAACGCATCGCCGCTCTTCAACCTTGCCTGGCAGCGCACCTTCTTTTGGGATGCACGCCAGCGCCGCCTCCGCGACCTGGTCTTCGAACCCATCCAAGACCACCGGGAGATGGCCATGAATGTCATCAGGCTGGAAGAAAAACTTAAAAAAATTGACCGTTACCAAAGCGGATTCCGCCATGCCTTCGGCGAAGCGCCCAACCTGCACCACATGTCGCTGGCCCTGGAACAGTTCCTGATGACCATCGTTTCGGCGAACAGCAAGTTTGACCAGTTCTTCCCCAGAAACCTGAACGCATTTACGCCGGAAGAACGAGAAGGCTTTTTCTTGTTTAATGGCATGCCAGACAGCATCACGCGTCCTGCTACCGGCGCGGATTGCTTCCACTGTCATGGCGGCATTCATACCCAGGCCATCGATCCTTCCATTGGCATTGTAAGCAACGGCCTGGATGAAACCATCACCGATAAAGGATTTGGCAACATCACCGGAAAGGAATACGACCTCGGGAAATTTAAAACCCCTTCCCTGCGCAACCTGGTTTATACCGCGCCCTACATGCACGATGGTCGCTTTAAAACCTTGGAAGAAGTGATTGACCACTACAGCGACAACCTGAAGTTCAATGCACCCAACCTCAGCCCGCAGCTGAACCACGGAAACCTGCATCTGCAGCTTACAGCCAAACAGAAAAGTGCGCTGATAGCCTTCCTGAAAACCATGACCGACAGCAGCCTGCTCAGCAACAAAGCCTACAGCAATCCATTCCGCTGAGTATTGCTTTAAGGATTTGTTTCGATGAACGTTCGATTAAATTCATCTTACCTCCAAAAACATTTAAACCTCCGGGTCGTTTTTGATAGAGGGTAGATTTAGTTTTCATAGCGCAACAAGGCCGGGCAATTGTCCGGCTTTGTTGTTTTCAGGGCTGTAATTACCACCCATGCACCCTTACTTTGTGCCATGTCATTTGTATGTCTTCGCTTCAGCCTGAAACCGCCGTTCGAGGCGCATGCTGAGCTGGTGTCCGGAATTCTGGGTACGTATGCGTTCAGCGGGTTTGAATTAAATGGAAATCAGGTGCTGGCGTATCTGGATGCCGCGGAAGAAGGCCCCTGGCTTCAGGAAGCACTGGAAGCCGTTCAGGCATGGACAGAAGGTGCACCGCACAGGAGCGAACTGGCCGATAAAAACTGGAATGAAGAATGGGAGAAGCACTATTACCAGCCCTTGATTATTGCCAACGCTTTATACATCCGGGGTTCCTTTCATCCGCACGCACCTGATCCCGGGATGCTCGAACTTACCGTAGATCCGAAGATGAGCTTTGGCACCGGTCATCACCCCACCACGGCGCTCGTAGCCGAACAGCTGCTGCATACGGAACTGAAGGGACTGAGCGTGTGCGATATGGGCTGCGGCACCGGAATCCTGGCCATCCTGGCCCTGAAAAGGGGCGCTGGTTCCGTATTGGCCATGGATTTTGATCCGTGGAGCGTGGAAAATACCCGCGAGCATCTGGAACTCAATCAGGCAGAAGCCATTGAGGTGGCTCTTGGCGACGCCGGCGCTCTGGAACCTTATGCTGATCGTTTTGACGTATTCATTGCGAATATCCAAAAGAGCATCATCATGCGCGACGTTCCCGAATATGTAAAAACCATGAAACACGGAGCACTTTTGCTGGTCAGTGGCTTTTTTACTCCGGATTTGGATGACATCAAAACATGCTTTTCCGCGCAAGGACTTCAATTCGTTTCGGCCGCTGATCGTGAAGGCTGGTGTTGTGCCACCTTTCGCAAACCATAAGTAACTATTGTGGAAGTTTCAGAAGCACAGGCATTGAAAGCCCAGATCCTGGAAGCCTGTACCCACAAGGTGCAGGAACGGATAGAGGAAGCACTTGCGGCAATGAATCGCGCTGCCGATGCCGCCCTTTCAGAAGAAAAGAGTTCTGCCGGCGACAAATACGAAACCGGGCGCGCCATGGGTTATCTGGATCGCGAACGCTATGCACAGGTATTGCAGCAGGCCAAAAAGGAACTGCAATTTTACCAGCAGCTGAAACAGGAGCAGCATCCGCAACGCGCTGCTCCCGGTGTGCTGGCAGGAACCGGAAGCATGTTTATTCTGCTGGCCACCGGCATTGGTAAACTGAACGTATCCGGTCATTCGGTATTGGTGGTTTCGGTATTGAGTCCTTTGGGGCAACAACTGCGTGGTCTGAGCATTGGAGACAGCTTCCGCATTGGCGAACAGCAGCACCGCATCAGCTTTTTGGTATAAGTTCGGTCATTACTTTGTTAAGAGCCTGCGGCAACTATACCTTTGCCCCCCGTTAAAGTTCTATGCTTTCAAGGAGGTTGATCAGGATCAAGACACTGCAGGCTTTGTACAGCTACAAGCAGCAGGAGTCTGACCAAGTGCAGAAGGGGAAAGAGCAATTGCTGGAGCAGTTGTTTCAATTTGAAGCTTACTACCTGTTCTTATTACAGTTTCCGGCCGCTTTCAGAGATTTCCTGAACAGCGAAGCCGATTTGGAACGTCAGAAATTTTTTCCCGACAAAGACCATATCCGCCAGTGCCTGGTGCTCAACAACAATGGTTTGGCTTCCACCCTGGAAGAAACTGTTGCCAAAAGTGGCAGAAGCAGCGCCTTCAGCTGGGATCAGGCCGCAGGCTCTTTTGATGCACTTTGGAGCGACCTTAAGAATCAGGATTTTGTACGCGACTATCTGGTATTCGACAAACCTGATTTTGCGATGCAACAGGAATTCCTGCTGCAACTGATGGACTACCTGATGAATGCCAGCGAGTTTTTCAACGACCTGATGGAAGAACTTTATCCAGCCTGGTACGATGATGAACAACAGCTGTGGCGTGTGGTTTACAAGACCCTTGAAGCTGCAAAAGGCGACCAGGTAAACCTGGCTGCCACCATGCGCAAAACCGACGATGAAATAGAATTCTCCACCAACCTGTTTGCCCTGGTTTGCAACCGTGAAGACGCCCTGGAAGCGCACATTAAAAAAGCATCCAGCAACTGGGATACCGAACGAATTGCGCTGGTGGACATGGTGATTATGAAAATGGCCATCGCAGAATTCCTGTTCTTCCCCCATATACCGCCCAAGGTGAGCATCAATGAATACCTGGAAATTGCAAAAGAGTATTCCACCCCAAACAGCAGCCGTTTCATCAATGGCATTCTGGACAAGCTGCGCATCAGCCTTCAGGAAGAAGGGCTCATGCAAAAAATCGGCAGGGGCTTGCGCGAAAGCTGAGCAACTT
>JBIKKI010000152.1:0-5290 GCA_044360435.1 Bacteroidia bacterium | reverse complement strand
TCCTCAGCCTGGAAGGTGCAACCCTCAATGAGCGCTTCCGCCTGATTAAACAATAAAACTTCTTGATCATCCCTTAAACAAAGGCGCTCCTGGTGGGCGCCTTTGTTGTTTTAACGCCGGCACGTTGCGCGCGTGGATGTCTATAGATTCTGAAGTAATGCCTTGTCATTCGGAGAAGGCTGGCCCTGCTTTCAAACCAAATCTGAAGATTTAATTTGAAAGGAAGCGTTTTCGGCGCGCAAATCTTTTCCCAGTCATGCAAGGCTCACTGGGTGATTTGGGAGCTTTACACGCGCTGAAACGGCGTTTATTTATGGGTATTCATTGATGTGTAGGTGCGGGAATGATTTGATGAACAGGGAAGACAAAGGCAGGAGCAGGGCATAAAAAAAGCGCAAGGAACTTTCCTCGCGCTTTCTCTCCGTGAACCGTTGAAACGGTTCAACTCATTTACGGAAGTATGGTGCAGCGGATGATTTTCACATCCTGCTGTGGTCGGTCGTCGTTGGGATTGGTTGGCGTAGCGGCAATTTTGTCGAGCACGTCAAAGCCGGAAATCAGTTGTCCGAATACCGTGTATTCACCGTCGAGCATGGGCGCGCCGCCTGAAGTTTCATAGAGTCTTTGTACCCATTCCGGATAATTGAGGTTTTTGGTGGCGCGGTAGCGAAGGATTTCAGGTTGAATATCGTTCATCATGCGTGCCCAGCCGGCCTGATCACCAGATTGCTGGAACATGGTTCGGCGTGCGCGGTAGGCGTCGTTGGCGGGGTCGTCGAAAAAGCGTTGCTGGGCGATGTTGTTGCGCATGGCTTCCAGTTCTTCGCGGTTGGACGCTTTGCCGGAAACAATGTAGAACTGGCTGCCGGAGCTTTGCTTCAGCGGATTTACCTGGTCGCTCTGACGTGCAGCAGCCAAAGCACCTTTCAGGTGGTAGAACGTATCGATGAATTCGGCATCGATGCGCACTTCCTTGCCGGAAGCATCCACCTGACCACCTTGTCCCAACGGAACGCCCATGGGTGCATTTTTAGAGTTGGGATCGCCACCCTGAACCATGAAGCCCTGGATGACGCGGTGAAACAGCAAGTCTTTGTAGAAGTCGTTCTTTACCAGTTTGAGGAAATTCTCGCGGTGCTTGGGTGTTTCGTTGTACAGCGCCAGCACCATGTTGCCCATGGTAGTTTCCATTTGCACGCGGGTGCAGCCTTTAAAGCGTGTGGAATCTGGCCAGGCCGGTGCTGGTGCAGTGGTGGCTTGGTCAGCCACCACGTCCTCTTCGTAGTGTTTTTTCTTCTTACCGCAGGAACTGAGCGGCAGGGATGCCATCCAGGCAATGCCCAGCATGGCGGATCCAAGTATGATGTTGCGTTTCATGTGATGATGTATTCAGCGTTCAGATAATTTGTTCGTTGATAAAGTATTCCACTACATGCCTGCGCAGCATGGTTTCTTGTTCAAATATGGAAACAAAAGGCAGTGGAATACGGTTTTCCCAAATGGGCCAACCATCCTGATCCATACCGTTCAGTTCATAATATCCGCTGTAGCTCAGCACCTTGCATACGGCAATATGCATGAGGCTCACTTTTTCTTCTTTGGTGAATTTTTTTTCTGGCAACATGCCCAGTTCTCTGATTCCGATGATGAATAAAACACCATTTAAATCGGGTTTTTGGCCGAACTGGCTTTCCAGTCGTTCCAAGATGCGTTTCCAATATTCCTGAATCTCTTGATGTTCCAACCCTGCGAATTTAGGAATTAACCTTTGGCCAGATTCGCGGCCTGATGCGCCCTTTTTCAGGAATAAAATTGAGCACAAGGCAGCAAGCAAAAACAATGGGACAACATCAACTGCCAGCATACGCAGGCTCCAAGTTTTCATTGCCTAACTTTGTACCAATGGCGTTCAACATTCTTTCGCAATTTGTGCAACCCGGACTGAGGGACCTGGTTAGTTTCAGTCATCGAAAAGCGCTCAGGTTCCAGGAAGCTCAGTTGAAAAAACTGTTGTTCAGAGCAAAGCATACCGCCTTTGGAAGGGAGCATGGTTTTGAAGAAATGTTAATTGCACCAAACGTGTATGAAGCCTTCATCCGCAGGGTTCAGCCAGGCGATTACAGCAGCATGTATCCCTGGTGGCAACGAGCCTATGCGGGTGAACGTGATGTGGTTTGGCCCGGGAAGACGGATTTTTTCGCCATGAGTTCCGGAACCACCGAAGCAGCCAGTAAATACATTCCGGTAAGCAAGGACATGCTCCGTTCCATTCGGAAAACCAGTGTGCGGCAGCTGATGAGCATTGTACGCAGTGATTTGCCTAAAGATTATCTGGCCAAGCACCACCTGATGATTTCCGGCAGTACTGATTTGAATTTCAATGGCACTTCCTATGCAGGCGATTTGAGTGGCATCACCACCTCGCATATACCATCATGGTTTCAGCGCTTTTCGCGGCCCGGTATGGAAATCAGGAAACAGCGCGATTGGTTTGATAAGCTCAATGCCATGGTTGAAGAAGCTCCTAAATGGGATGTGGCCACCATTTCCGGTGTGCCGGCCTGGATCAAGATGCTGTTTGAAATGATTATTGAGCGCTATAAGGTGAAACACATCCATGAAATCTGGCCGAATTTCTCGGTGTACATCTATGGTGGCGTGGCTATTGAGCCTTACCGGCAAAGTCTGGATGCCCTGATGGGAAGGCCCATTATGTATTTTGAAACCTATCTGGCCAGCGAAGGTTTTTTGGCATATCAGCACCGGCTTGGAGCCAACGGAATGCGCCTGAATTTCCGAAATGGGGTGTATTATGAATTTATCCCTTTCAACAAAGAACATTTTAATGATCAGGGAGCATTGCTGCCGCATGCCACCGTGGTGAACCTTGCCGACGTAAAGGAAGATCAGGAATATGCGATTTTAATCAGCACCTGTTCCGGCGCATGGCGCTACCTGATTGGTGATACCATCAAGTTTACGGACCTGGAGCAGTGTGAGGTGAAGATCACGGGTCGTACCAAGCATTTCCTGTCTATTTGCGGCGAACATCTTTCGGTGGACAATATGAATCAGGCGATTGCCAGATATGCAGAAAAGCATCAGGTTTCGCTACCCGAGTTTACGGTGAAGGGCGTTCCTTACCAGGGGTTTTTTGCGCATCAATGGTATGTGGCCTGCGATGATGCCTCTATTGACGCGAATGCCATGGCGCATGAACTGGATGAAATTTTATGCGACCTCAACGACGATTACGCCATTGAACGCAGGCATGCCCTTAAGGGCATTGCCGTGGAATTGCTGCCTGCTTCCTGGTTTATGAGCTGGATGGAAGGCCGTGGCAAGTTGGGTGCGCAGCAGAAATTTCCCCGTGTGATGTCTGATTCGGTATATGCCGATTGGCTGTCGTTTTTGGAGGCGCAGAAAAATCAAATTCAGTTGCGCTGATGAGCCAGGACAGGGATACGGAATCGGGAAGGGGCGATGTGCGGCTGGAACACTACAGCGCCGCACAAATTGCATCGGGCATGTGGGAAATGGATTCATCCATTTCCGAAGCCATACGTCCGGCGCTGCCGCAGATTACGGCACTCATGGAGCTGGCGGCTCAACGGCTGAAAGAAGGCGGCAGGTTATTTTATCTGGGTGCCGGTACCAGTGGTCGTTTAGGTATTTTGGATGCCAGCGAATGTCCGCCAACGTTTGGTGTGCCTCATGGAATGGTTGTGGGCATCATCGCCGGTGGCGATTCAGCCATCCGCAAGGCCGTGGAATTTGCAGAAGACAACACAGAACAGGGCTTCCGCGATTTGCAGGAACATGGAGTTCATTCGGGTGATTTGGTGGTAGGCATCAGCGCCAGTGGCAGAACGCCCTATGTACTTGGTGCATTGCAGGCTTGTCGTGCCCATGGAATCAGTACAGGAAGCATTTGCTGCAACCTTGGCGGCCCCATTGCTGAGGCTTCAGATATTGCCGTGGCCGTAGAAACCGGGCCTGAATTTGTAACGGGCAGCACACGTTTAAAAGCCGGAACCGCCACCAAGCTTATCTTGAACATGGTCAGCACAGGTGCCATGATTTTAATGGGAAGGGTACAGGGTACCAAAATGGTGGACATGCAGTTGAGCAACAACAAACTGGTAGCGCGTGGCGCCCTCATGCTCCGTGAATTGACCGGACTGACTGAAGAAGCAGCGAGGGAATTGCTGTTGCAGCATGGTTCGGTACGCGCAGCACTGCAGGCCTGGAAAGCTCAGTACTGAAAATGATACACGGCCATGTCGGTGCTTGCCTCATCGTGCACGGAGCCGATGTAACGACATACCTTGCAATTCAACAATTGATCTTTGATGGCTCCTGAAATATAGATGCCACCATCTTGTCCCATCTTTTTGATTTCGGAAGCCTTGTACATGGTTTCTCCCCATATTTCATAGGAGAATCGATTATATCCAACCACACCGGCACCAACGGGGCCGCAGTGTATCGCTATTTTTGCCTTTAAGGGAAAATGACCGTTGGATTCTCGCTGGGTTTCCAAATCCATGAATCGCATGATTTCTGAGGCAGCGTGTAAGGCCGGCAGGATGGATCCATCCTTGAATTCGGGGATTCCTGTGGTAAACACATAGTTCATGCTTTGCGCCCTCATGCGTTCCAGGCCGTGTTCCTCGACAATGCGGTCGAAAGTTTGGTAATAGCGATTGATTTCCCGAACCAGACGCACTGCGCTTAACCGGTTGCTCAAGTCTCTGAAATTGCTGAATTCAACGATGCAAACGGTCACCTTTTCATAGGTTTTCGCCTGTATGTAGCCATTTTTTTTTAGTTCCAGTACCACACTTTTGGGTAACAGGTTGAGCAATAGTTCTTCGTGTTTGCGCCTGCCCAGTGCAATTTCTTCCATGTGCATCTGGTGTTGCAATTCATTGCTGAAGTTTTTGATGCTTCGCTGGTACTGTAATTCCCCGAGAAAGAATCCGGTAAGCACGCAGGCCGTACATTCCAGGATTTGTGGCGCCAGTTTGAGGTCAAAGGGGCCATTATGGAGCAGGATGGTGGAGCTGAAGCCCAGGAACATCAGGGAATTCAGAATGATGCGTCCGCTGAGGTGTATGGTGAACAACAGGTTCAGCAAAATTGTAAGCAGTCCGAAAACGAGCATCGAGTTTCGATCGATGTAACTCAGGGAGCCCATCATGAACAAAGGACCCAAAAATAGAATCAGGTAGATGAACTGAATGAGTTTCAGCGGTCTGTTGGCCAAATCGTTGATGTACACGTTGTT
>JBIKKI010000151.1:0-5291 GCA_044360435.1 Bacteroidia bacterium | reverse complement strand
CCCATCAACGAGGAAGCCTGGCATTGGTATCATACCCATGTGGGGAAAGGACGCTGTCCGGTGGTGGACACCTGGTGGCAAACCGAAACCGGCGGCATCATGCTGAGCGGACTCGGTGGCTTGAGTCCCATGAAACCTGCCCACGCCGGTTTGCCCCTGCCGGGCATTCAGCCGGTACTGCTTGCTCCGGATGGAAAAGAACTGCAGGAAGCTGAGGCAGAAGGTTTGTTGTGCATGAAGTTCCCCTGGCCGTCCATCATCCGCAGCACCTACGGCGACCACGAACGCTGTCGACAGACGTACTTTTCGGCTTTCCCGGGATACTACTTCACCGGCGACGGCGCCAAACGCGATGCCGACGGCATGTACCGCATCATCGGTCGTGTGGACGATGTAATCAATGTAAGCGGCCATCGCCTGGGCACGGCTGAAATTGAAAACGCCATCAACCTGCACCCGGCAGTGGCGGAAAGCGCTGTGGTAGGGTTTCCACACCCCATCAAAGGACAAGGCATTTATGCCTATGTCATTACCCGGAACCCGGTGGAAGATGAGGCCGATTTAAAGGCACAAATCATTGAAACCATCAACAGCGCCATTGGAAAGATTGCCCGGCCGGATAAACTCCAGATTGTAGCCGGACTGCCCAAAACCCGCAGCGGTAAAATCATGCGCCGTATTTTGCGGAAGATTGCTGAAGGTGAGCTGGAACAGTTGGGCGATACCACCACCCTGCTGGATCCTGCCGTGGTAGATGCCATCATTGCAGGCAAGCAGCCCTGAGTCGCGGTTCCTGCATGAACCACTAAACTCAGCCCGGCACTTCCGTGCTGCCATCGGCGTGTTTGGCGAAGCGGATACGCAAAACCAACGATGACCACGAAACAGCTATTGCTCTGTTTTTTTGGCTGTGTACAAGCGCTGAATTCTTATGTCTTGTTCAAAGCAGGTGAAATACCCCTTTGAACAGGTCGGTGATGCTGCACACGCTTTTCCCGCGGATTACATAGATGTACACGCCTTTAGGCGCAGGGCGGCCTTTGTAGGTGCCATCCCAGAATGTTTTCTTATCGGTAGTGGAAAACACCATTTCGCCCCAGCGGTTGTAGATCTCGCAGCGATAAGATTCCAGTTCCTCCAGACCGCTGATTTGAAAGGTTTCATTTAACGCATCTCCGTTGGGACTAAACGCATTCGGAATCAGCAGCGTATAACCCGGTATTTCCTCGCGCACCCGAAACTGCCAGGTGCTGTCGTAACATCTGTTTTTCAAGTTTACCCAGTAGTTACCGGGCGTATCCACCTCCAGCATGCGGCCACGGGCGCCGGTGCTCCACAAAACCTGAGTGGCCGACGGCGGGTTTACCGTGATAAAGGTGCTGTTGCGGTTCTTGCAGATCACATATATTTCTTCCACCGGGCGAAAAGGCTCAGGGAGGTAATTTACCGTAAACGTATCTTCCCATGCCTTGCAGGCGTACACCAATTGCCGGCGGTACGTGCCGGACTCTTTCACCTCAAGACTGTCGCCGCTGCCCAGCAGGCGACCATCGCGATACCAGTTGGTGCGCAACTGCCCGTAGGAAGCATTACCGCCAACCACATAAGTTCTTCCTGCGCACAGCAGGGTATCCGGAAGGGGCGCGGGCGTTTGTATGGCCAGCGCACGAAAGGATGAAGTGGAACTGTCCAGTAGATTGCAGCTCCAGCGGTAGTAAACCGTGGCATTGTAGGTGCCTGTATCACTCGGTGTAAACCGCAGCGAATCGCCCGCAGCTTCATACAACACCCGACCATTCGGCCCGATAATTTTCCAGCGCAGACGAATGAAATCCCGGTAATAATCGGCTTTTATTGAATGCTCAACACCCACACAGGCCGTTTTGCCCTGCACCACCTCAATGCCGGGATTGTAGTAGGCGCCGAAAGGGATGTAGTCCTCATCAGGAAAATATGGGTCGTAAATATCAAATGAATCTATGGGGAAACCGTTGTAAGCACTTTGATCAATACTATCCCAGGGAATGTAAAACGATTCAGGATCATAACCGCAGGCCGTTCCTTCCTGATCCGGGTAGGGAATAATGTCCGGATATTTCCTGGTGGTGATGCCCACCAACAATTGACCGGTGGGCAGTAAATGGATGAAGGGGCTACCGACCGAACCTTTTTGATACCCTCTGATGGCGATGGTTCTGGCCTTGATGCTGTCTTTATGCAGCACCGTAACATCGGCCTGGTACAGCGTATCCCGATGTATGTAATACAACTTCCGGCCGTTCAGCGAATAACTCAGCGTGCCACTGATCGGACTGGGAAGCAGCATCAGGGACTCCGGGTCAATCCGCATTTTCTCCCGATCAAAGCGATGTATGCCAAAACCACGCGCATCTCCGCCTAATATGCAATGACTTAAATCTGGAGAAAATAACAACATACCAGAATATCCTGGCGTCAATGAAGAGCCTTTTAAAGGCTGCGAAACCCGCTGTACACATTTGCCATTCACAACCTCTGCCATCTCCGTAAAGTAAACCTCAGGAAATCCGGCTTTTTTATTGGAGCCGCCGCCATATAGAAATACCCTTGAACAATCAGGGGTGTATATGAAACGATGAACATAGTTACGAAAATTATAACTCGTAAAAATCACAGAAGTATCCCTAAAATGCGAAGTGTCCTCATTGAAATTCATGAGATACGGAAAAGAATAGGGGTATCTTTTACTATAGTGTAAATTATTGTAAGAACGAAGAATACTAGATTGACGATAACTAGGCATCTGTAACATGAAGTTGGACCACCAGCCGCAATCTTCATATTTGGGGAAGGCGCTGTCGGCCTGCAGGTAGCGGTTTACGATGCGTTCACCGCATTGTAAGCCATTCTCTTTTACCCCCAGATAAAAATCACCCGCCGTATCGGTTAAACAAGGCATACATCGAAGAAATGATGAATTAAAGGCCGTGGGTTTATAAAACGTTGGCGGATACTGTTTAAAATCCATGACGTAACCGCGGTCACCGATGGACCAGATATTGTGGTTCTTTAGCTGCGCCTTCAAAATATCCGGACCCATGACCTCCAATAGGGCCATGAGTCCGAATACTATGCGTTTCAATGGGGGAACCATTATTGCAACATGAGGCGGTTTACATACCATGTATGGCCGGAGCTCACTTTCACCATATAAGAACCCGCTGGCAGGCCGGGCAGGCTTACTTCACTGCCGGAAACCAGCTTTGGGTTTTCCATCACCAAACGTCCGTTGAGGTCATAAACCAACAGCCTGCCGGTTTCACCTGGCGCCCAGCTCAGTTGCACCTTTCCTGAAGCCGGGTTGGGCGTGATGTGCAGCCGGCCCATAGGGTTTATTTCCTGTTTTTCCGCAGAAAGGGGCGCCGGACCGGCAGGATACTGATTGCAGTCTGAACTGCTGATGTTCCGGAAGCGTGCCGCGCTGATGGTGATGATTTTGTACTGGCTCCACCCGCAGATATTGCGCGTGCGCACCTTCACCGTAACGTCGCTGTTGGGATTCAATGCCCATGCCGAACCAAAATCGCAAAAATCCGTGCCGATGGTCTGACCGCTCAGGGTATAAGTACTGCTGCCATTGTCAAAACTCCATTCCCATTCCTCTATCGTTGGGTCGTCGTTTGTGGTCCAGAACAACACATTCCGGCGGCAAACACAGAGATCACCCAGCTCACCATCCCAGCCAATTTGAGGCATGTCCGGAACGCCTGCCGGTACTTTGATGCGGTGCTTCAGGATTTGTTCCCCGCAAGGAGATGTGGCTCTCAGATTGATGTCCACAAAACCGAAATTGTCATTACCACCTGCCTCTAATTTAAATGTATAGCACCTTCCGTTTCTGATTCTATTTGTAACTGAAGGCACTTCTATGGAGTCTTTAAAATTACCCACAGAATCACTCCATTGAAAATTGGTACAAGGCAGCGAATCCACACACAGGGTCACCGTACCCGTGGAGCAGATCACATTCGGCCACACGCCCGTTTTGGTGAGTTGCGGCATGCGGGTAATGGTCACCGAACCGGTGGTTCCCGCAAGGGTCTTGTCGCAACCTTTAGGCCATACGGTGACCTGTACCTTTGCTCCATTTTGACCATTGGCCGGCGTTACGAGCACAGAAGGACTTCCCTGTCCTGAATTCAGTGTCCAGCCACCGGGTACAGTCCATTCGTAATTATAGTCACCGCCACCACTTCCGGCTGAAAAAAAGTATGAATTGTTATCGCAACAGGGAATGTAATCTGGGCCTACAATGTTTACCACTTCCGGAGGACATTTGGGTGTTACCATGAGGGTTTTTGTGGCAAGGAATGTTTTTGACGATACACAATTCCGAGAAATTACATTTCCGGCAGTATCCTTCGTTTCTACAAGCTGATACGTCACACAATAGGCATCGCAACGAAGGAAATTCCCACCTGCCGGACAATCCCATTTAACCACAGCACCTGTTGCACTTTGTGATTGAATCGAACCTCCTCCGCAAGACCATTCATATTGCGTTTCCGGGTTATAGGTGACGCCGTTGGCTGTGCACGATTGCCCGGAACAATTGGCGCCTGTCAAACTCATGGTGTAGGAATAATTACACCTTTACATGGATTAGTCTCGCCGCTCAGCGACAGGGTTTGAGCCGATAGCACCCCCCGCAAGAACCAGACCAAGGATGCAGCCTTTCCAATGTGATGGCCGCAATAACGAAAAATTTAATTTTATATTCATGATATGTATATATTACCAATGGCAAGATATTTTTTATAATTCATAATTCCAAATGTAAGCACCTTTAGAAATCAAGGCCGTAATTATTTTTCCAGGCGCATTTTGTTGATTCAGATGGCATTCGATCGGTTATGTTATTGATTTTCAATTAGTTAAATTCTTTTTGAAGCATTTCAGCAATAACCCGCTTCATGAGTTAGGTCAAAGATTCTTCCAGCAAAACAATCCTCAGCCCGGCACTTCCGTGCTGCCGTCGGCGTGTTTGGCGAAGCGACCCTGCTCGCGGGCATGCACCTGTCCGTATTTAGGCCAGGGCCAGCCTCCGAACTGTGTGGCATGGTAATCTTCAAAAGCCTGCCTGATTTCGTCCTTGCTGTTCATCACAAAGGGGCCGTACTGAATCACGGTTTCGCCGATGGGGCGGCCCTGCAACACCAGGATGCCCGCTTCTTTTTCACCTTTGCAGGTGAGCGTAAGGTCGCGATCGGGTAATACCTCGGCGGCATGGTAATGCGGCACTTCCTGCCCAT
>JBIKKI010000150.1:0-5314 GCA_044360435.1 Bacteroidia bacterium | reverse complement strand
TTGCCTTTCCAATCAAAAACCTTCCCAGGTCAATAGCTTTGTCAAGGGTATTTTGTTCCAGCAGGTTGAGGCTCAGGTGCACAGACTTTTCAATCATGGCATCTGTATCCTCAAAGCCGGAGCTTTTGTCGCGCAGCCAAAAGGAGCATACAGCGAGTAAATTCAGCCACAATGCTTCCTGTTGCAGGTTCTTCTGAAATTTATAGTCCTTAAGTACGCCGGTGCGCACGCCATGGTCAATCATAGGACTGGCGGCCTCCATGAAGCTTTTACGGAATGCCTTCAAGGCGCGAAGCTGTTGCATCGGCTCATGTATGCTTCCAAATTCAAGCAACATGTAGCTGCGCAAGGGCAGCAAGGCTTCCGTAAACGCAAAGAAGTACGCCAGAACCTGCTCTCTGAAGCCGTAATCACGAAACGAATCCTGGTCTTTCAACTCCTGATAGGTTGTGCCGGCCAAGGTGGCAAGGATGGTGTCACGCAGATGCTCCAGACTGGAAAACTGTCTGTAGAAATCAGCTTCCGCAATGCCGGCTTTCTTGCAAAAACTGAACACTGAAGCCGGAACGCTACCTGTTTCCAAAACTTGTTCGATGTACAATTGGGTGATGGCTGAACGGTCGCTCATTTTGTTTTCTATTGAACTGAGAACAACCTTAGGGACGTAAAAGTTCGTTAATGGTATAATTTACGATGAACATAGGTGTTTATTCGGAGGAATCTACTATTTTTGTCCCCAAAGTACCACCCAATGAAAGTATTTAAGTTCGTTTCCATCGCAATCCTGGCATCAGCGGCTCTGGTTTCTTGCAAATATGACGAAGGACCTGGAATCAGTCTTCGCGCCAAAAGAGACAGGGTGGCCAATGAATGGAAGGTTGTAAACCTTACTTATGGCGGAGTGGATGTAACCAAAAGAATCAATGATTCCTTGTTCACTTCCATTTTAAACCTTTCACGCACTGGAAAATACAACATGGTTCATCTGGACCGAAATGGCAATTCAAGCCATACCGGCAAATGGAATGAAAAATGGGTGAAGGAATACAACAACTATTGCAACAACCTTCCAATTCCCATTAAAGACTTAAAGATGAACGGCGAATGGTCTTTCGACTATCGTCATGATAAAATACAGCTCTTCCCTGAATTGAGTACCGGCGCCGACAGTTTCAATGTGCGTGGCTCGTTTAATTGGGGCATCATCATGCTGAAAGAAAAGCAGATGAAAGTGCGCGGTAAGGATCGTGCAAGCATCGACTGGACGATGGAACTCGCTCCCGTGAACGGTGAACCTTACTGGTATTAAAATTTTTCTCAAAACCTAATCAGAGCCCTCTCCGGAGGGCTTTGTTGTTTAACCCATATACAAATGCTGCCATAAGCTGCGCGCCATGTTACACATCGATTACAACACAAGCCGTCCTCAATTGAAGAATTCCGAATTTGGACGCGCCATTCAGGATTATGTTCATTACATCATGGAGCAACCAGACAAGGCGAAACGAACAAGTCTTTGTCATTCTTTGGTTCAGGTCATGTTGACGCTGAATCCCTCCATGCGTGAACAAGCAGATGCAAGGCAAAAATTATGGGATCATCTGTACCTGTTGTCGGATTTCAAGCTGGATGTAGATGGCCCTTTCCCGGCACCTACCGAGGCATCTGTGCACAACAAGCCGCAGAATATTCCTTACAACGACAGCATGATTCGCTTCCGTTTCTACGGAAGAAATTTACAGTTGATGGTGCAACGTGCTTCGGAAATGGAAGATGGCCCCATCAAGCAAGATCTGGTGAACCTTATTGCCTCTTTTATGTACAACAGCTGCAAGAGCTGGAACAATGAAAACCTGAGCAATGAGGTTATTGCAGAACATTTGCGGATTTTGTCAAAAGGCCGGCTGGAACTGAATCCAGAGCGCCTGGAAGTATATCAGGACCACAGCATCGCCAACAAAAAGTTCCAAAGGCCACAACGAGAATTTCGTCAGGGCGGCGGTCGCAACCAGGGCGGAGGTGGCGGTAAGTTCAACCGCAGAAACAGGAATTTCAGAAAGTTCTGATTCATGGGAAGTTTTCGCATTGAAGGAGGGCACAAACTTTTTGGGGAATTACATCCCCAAGGTGCAAAAAATGAAGCGCTGCAGGTGCTTTGTGCAGTCCTGCTCACGCCCGAGGAAGTGCGCATCAGCAATATTCCGGAAATACGCGATGTACTAAAACTCATCGAACTTCTGGAAGCCTTGGGTGTAGCAGTAGAAAGGTTGGGACACGGCAGTTTCAGCTTTAGGGCTGCGGCGCCGAACCTCGAATACCTGCATACGGATGAATTTCGCAAGAAAGCAGCTGCACTGCGTGGCTCCATCATGATCGTAGGGCCGCTGCTCGCGCGTTTTGGCGTTGGCATCATTCCAACTCCGGGTGGTGATAAGATTGGTCGTCGCAGGCTTGATACGCATTTTGAAGGCTTCATGAGCCTCGGTGCCAAGTTTGAATATGTGCCGGAAGAGAAACTGTACCGCGTTTCCGGGAATCCTTTAAAAGGCGCTTCCATGTTGCTTGATGAAGCCTCGGTTACGGGAACAGCAAACATCATCATGGCTGCCGCGATGGCGGAAGGAGAAACCACCATTTTCAACGCAGCATGCGAGCCTTACATCCAGCAGTTGTGCTCCATGCTGAACAGTATGGGTGCGCGGATCAGCGGCATCGGTTCCAACCTGCTGCGCATCAAAGGCGTTCAGTACCTCGCCGGAACGACGCATACCTGCTTGCCGGACATGATTGAAATTGGCAGTTTCATTGGTATGGCTGCCATCACCCAAAGCGAAATCACCATCAAGAATTGTCGCCTGGATATGTTAGGTCCCATCCCAAGGGTGTTCAGCCGACTGGGCATTCAAATGGAATTCAGGGGCGATGACATCTTTATTCCTGAACAGGAACATTACGAAATAGAATCGTTTATAGATGGATCCATTCTTACCGTCAGCGATGCCATCTGGCCGGGATTCACACCTGATTTGATCAGTATTGCGCTGGTAACAGCAACGCAAGCCAGAGGAACCGTACTGATTCATCAGAAGATGTTCGAAAGCAGGTTGTTTTTTGTCGATAACCTGATTGATATGGGTGCGCAAATCATATTGTGCGATCCACACCGTGCAACCGTTATCGGCCTTGACCGAAAAACAAAGCTGCGCGGGATCACCATGAGCAGCCCGGATATCCGAGCCGGTGTTGCGTTGCTGATTGCCGCCATGAGTGCCAAAGGAACCAGCATCATCAAGAATATTGAGCAGATTGACCGGGGTTACGAGCACATCGAAATCCGGCTCAACGCCATCGGAGCCCGCATCGAACGGGTAGATTGATTTTTACAAACGATCGGCGAATTCGGTGAGCGCAGGATCGGTGATGAAATCACCTGGCTTCAGTGCCCGCTCCATCGTTAAACCATCCAGGCTGGTGCAGCGGCTCAGTGCAACGTATAATTGCCCAGGGGCAAATACATGACCGCCTAAATGTACGTGCACCCGGTCAAAGCTGAGGCCCTGGCTTTTGTGGATGGTAATGGCCCAGGCAGGTTTGATGGGATATTGCGTATAACTTCCCGTAACCTGCTCTTTGATTTGCCTTCGTTCATCATCCCATTTGTATTCTATATGTTCCCAGATTGCTTTTTCCACGCGGCAGGTGGCGCCATCTTCGGTAATTACTTCAATATGGTCATCGGCAAGATGTGCTATTTTAGCCAGTGTTCCATTCATCCAACGCCGTTCTGCATCGTTGCGCATCATCATCACCTGAGCACCGGTTTTGAGTTGCAGTTGGGCATCTACAGGCAACAAATCCTGTCGGAACTGATTTTTGAGGGTGCCTGTATATGAAGCGGCCTTCCCGGGCAGGGCATCCATGCGCAGCTGATTGATGCGTTCGGCCTGCGCGCGCAGGCTGCACAGGATGATGCCAAAGTCGCTTCCATCATAAGTGCGCAGCCTTTTATTCAGGGTTTCGAGGTGGTCTTCTTCTGGTGTACCGCGTTTGATATGTTCCAGAATGCTGATGAATCCACGGTCTTTCTGCCTGTGTATGGTATGCAGTTTCAGGCTGCTGAATCCGGTTTCTTCCAGCACTTTTGCTTTGAAGAAGTACGGTGCTTCGTAGTATTCCCGGATCAGCGGCAATTCGCTGCCTGTAACCACCGGCGGAAGCTGAAATGGGTCGCCACACAGCAACAATCGTTTTCCACCGAAAGGTTCATCCTTGCCCATCACCATGCGCAAAACCGCGTCAACGGCGTCCAGGGTGTCGGCGCGAACCATGCTGATTTCGTCAATCACCAATAAATCCATCTTTCGGAACAGCTGCAGTTGCTCCCTGCGGAACCGCAATTTGAAGATGCGTTCATCTCCGGGGATTAATGGTCCCAAAGGCAAACGAAACAAGGAATGCAGCGTTTGTCCGCGGATGTTCAGTGCTGCAATTCCGGTAGGCGCAGCCAGCAACATGCCCGGAAACACTTCTTCGCGCATGCGCTGTATCAGGGTGCTCTTCCCAGTTCCTGCAGGTCCGGTCAGCAAGGCTACTGACGGTCGCTCCTGGGTGAGCACATGAATCACTCGTCTCGCTTCTTCGTTTAGTTCAAACATGTAAATACCTGCAAATGAAGTTCAGCCAACTTGCATTTCGCAGATGAACTTTTTCCTGCAAAGGGTGTTTTTGTTCACATGACAATACCCGCCGTTGGACAAAAAGCTCCCGATTTTTCTGCAGTAAACCAGCATGGTTCCCCTGTCAGTCTTGCCGATTTTAAAGGTAAAAAATTGGTATTGTACTTCTATCCCAAAGATGATACGCCCGGTTGTACGGCTGAAGCCTGTAACCTTAGAGACCATTATCAGCGCTTCCTGGATGCAGGTTATGCCATCCTGGGTGTAAGCCCTGACGATGCCAAAAAACACAAGAAATTCATCGATAAATACGAACTGCCCTTTGACTTGTTGGCCGATACAGACCAAGCTGTTTCCACCGCTTATGGAGTATGGGTAGAGAAAAGTATGTACGGCAGAACCTATATGGGCGTGGCCCGTACCACTTTTGTGATTGATGCCGACGGCGTGATTACTTCTGTGATTGCCAAGGTGGATACCAAGAACCACAGCGAACAAATCCTGTAAGTTCAGGGCAGGAGGTCCTGCAGAAAGAAACGGGACAATACCGGGTTGATGGCCATACCGGCAATCAGCAGTCCAAGAATGGTTTTTTGTGAAAGCGGAATCATGAACATAACCAAGGGCAACAGTGCTGC
>JBIKKI010000036.1:0-17827 GCA_044360435.1 Bacteroidia bacterium | reverse complement strand
AAGCGGTTTAAGTGCGCTTTTGGCCGGAAAGCTGTCTTTTTTTAAGTCGTTGCCTTTGTGGCAACTGCAATTGATGATCATCCTTATGGTGCTGCTCATTTCGGAGTTTGCGAGCAATGTGGCGAGTATTCAGCTGGTGCTTCCCATCTTGCTATCGGTACAGCAAACCACAGGGCACGAACCACAAGCACTCCTCATTCCTGCTACGCTGGCGGCAAGTATGGGATTTATGCTCCCCGTGGCTACAGCGCCCAACACCATCGTTTTTGGTGCAGGAAGGATGCGCACCGCACACATGATGCGCGCAGGATTGTTCCTCAACCTGACCGGTGCTGCCCTGATTCTGGCTTGTTGCTTGCTGGTTTGGTGAACCGGTCCTGAACAGGATATGCAGGGCAAAACCACTTTCATAGCACTGCATTAGCCGGTATTTTCTTGTCAGGTCTGGGCGATGCCTTTAGATTTATATAACAGGCTGCTTTTATGGTTAATAAAATCTTAAGGTAATTTTTTACGGCTCGTGAAATGCTTTCGCAATGTGCCGTGATGCGCTATAAATTTGGCACTGTACTAAGTGTCAGTCTTAAATTTTTATTAATATATAATGATAGAAGTTCAACAATTATTGAAACTCATTGATTATGAGGATGTTGAAGGGGCGCAGGACCGAAGAATTACGAGTGTTACACCTCTTAATTCCCATGATTACGCTGAGCACAGTCTTACTTGGGTGAGCGAAAAGAACCTTGAAAAACTCCGTGATGTGGATCAGGGAGCGGTGGTTTGTCCTTCAGGTTCACCTGCCTTCTTCCCGCAAGTAACCTATATCCGGGCAAAGAACCCGCGTTTGGTTTTCAGCAAGATTCAGCGCCTGTTGTTTCCTACGGAACAGCGGCATATGATAGCTTCCACGGCCTGTATCATGCAACACGTGCGCATCGCCGAACACGTGTGTATTGAACACCATGTGGTGATTGAAGAAGGCTGTGATATTGGTGCCGGCACGGTGATTGGCTCAGGTACCGTGATTCGGCAGGGAACGCGCATCGGAAAAAATGTAACCATCGGCAGTAATTGCAGCATCGGAGGGCCAGGTTTTGGTTACGAGAAAAATGAACATGGTGTATTTGAACGCATCAATCATTCGGGACATGTAGTGATTGGTAATTATGTGGAAATAGGAAGCAATACCTGCATTGATCGCGCGGTGATAGGCGCAACGGAAATCGGGGATCATTGCAAAATAGACAATCTGGTGCACATTGCCCACGGCGTGAAAATTGGACGCAATTCAGTAATCATCGCCAACTCCATGATTGCAGGAAGCACCACGATTGGCGACGAGGTTTGGGTGGCACCATCTGCTGCCGTACTGAATAAACTGACCATAGCCGATGGCGCTGTGCTCGGCATGGGTTCCGTAATTATCCGTGATGTTCGGGAAGGGGAGGTGGTGGCCGGAAATCCAGGTAAACTGCTCCGCAGAACCAGCACCGGTTGAGTGCCTGCCTGCGCGAGGTTGAAAGGAAGTTAATAAATGAAGCCCTGACGCTAATTTCGCCGCATGGCAGCGGCCGGAATCACCTTTGTACTCCTTTTGCGCTTTTTGTGGCTTTGGCTGAAGCGAGTGGTCTTTTGGTTTATCATCCTTAGTTTGGCCGGCGTTATTCTGTATCGTTTTGTAGCGCCTCCGTTTACGTGGCTCATGCTGTCCCGCGCTGTCGGGCAAAAGCTGGATGGGCATGAGTGGGTGATGAAAAAGGAGTGGATTTCGCTTGAAAAAATTCCGCAAAGTCTGCAATTGGCTGCCGTGTGCAGTGAAGATCAGAACTTCCTGACACACAATGGTTTCGATTTTAAAGCCATTCAGGCAGCCATTGAATACAACCGCACCCATGAAGATAAAAGGGGTGCAAGCACCATTTCCCAGCAAACCGCCAAGAATGCCTTTTTATGGGAAGGAAGAAGCTGGCTCCGGAAGGGACTGGAAGTGTGGTTCACCGCCCTGGTGGAACTGTTTTGGAGCAAACAACGCATCCTTGAAGTGTACCTCAACATCATCGAATTTGGTCCGGGTATCTATGGAGCTGAAGCCGCTGCGCAACAGTACTTTGGAAAATCGGCCGCGAAACTTTCGCGCCTCGAGTCGGCACGCCTCATGAGCATTGTGCCGAGTCCGCGTAATTGGTCTATAGAAGGCAGAATTGCACGCGCGCGAACCCGTTTCATCCTGCGACAGATGAATAATTGGGGTGGTACATTGAAATTTAATTAGCCTGCCGCACTTTCGTTGATGGCCGCTTTGGCCCATTCCAAAGCCCTAACTCCCTGAGCTTCAATACTCAGGTGGCTGTTGTCCAGCAGTTTGGCACCCGGCGCCATCAGCAGTGGACTGTCTTCACGACTGCTGTCAACCGCATCCCTCCCGTTCAAATTTGCAAGCACTTCTTCGTAGCTGGTGTGAACGCCTGCCGCGCTCAGTTCTTTGTAACGCCGCTCCGCGCGAATTTCAGGCGATGCGGTCATGAAAATCTTCAATTCTGCATCTGGAAAAACCACGGTGCCAATGTCGCGTCCATCCATCACCACACCCTTTTGGGCGCCCATAGTTTGCTGTTGCGCAACAAGATAACGGCGAACAGCGGAATGTTTACTCACCATGCTTACAGCCTGTGCTACTTCCATGGTGCGTATGTTGGGCTCTTCGTACACGCCATTCAGCCAAAGTTCGCTGCGCCCGTTTTCCGGATTTACCCGAAACGAGATGTCCAGTTGGGGCAACAAAGCAGCCAGAGCCTGCTCATCGTGGATGTCCAGGCCACGCCTCAGTGCGGCCAGGGTAACGGCGCGGTACATCGCTCCGCTGTCAATCATCACATAGCCCAGTTCTTTGGAAAGAAAGCGTGCCAGTGTGCCTTTACCACAACTGCTATGGCCATCAATGGCAATATTTATTTTATTCACGGAAGCGTTGATTTAACGGCAGTTTTTTTCTTGAAATCTCCGGGCTTGAAGCTGAAAGTGAAGTGATTCATGTTATATCCGGGAAACATCGTTCCACTGCCGTAGGTAAGCTGAAAACGTTCTACCTTAAAGGTCATACCCCAACTGAAGCCGGCCATGCCGCGTCGCGCATCGTTCTGCATTTCGCGCCTGCGCAGATGGTGGTATCCGAACATCACGCCCCAGTTTTTACTGAGCAGAAATTCTCCACCCAGCACCAGGTGTCTCAGAACTTTGTCTCCAAGGGTGTTTCCTTTAGCGTCGTCCTCATCACCGTTCAGGTTGAGCAGGCTTCTGTTCGGAAGATATTGACGGTAGGTCATGTCTGGCCGATGCAGGTTGTGCGCTACCAGGTGGAAGCGCAGCGGCATGTGTTCGAGTTTTTTGCTGAATCCGATTTGCACGTCGGATGCAAGCGGTTCAGGTTTGTTGTTGCCGTAACGAACCAGCTGAAATCCGAGGTTTCGCACCACGAACGCAACCTGATAGTCGTCGCGTTCGTTGCGGTATATCAAACCTGCATCCAAAGCAGGTCCGTTGCCGATATATGGGCCCATAATGGAATACGCAAATTTGGCGGTGGCCCCAAATTGAAGTTTTGAACCGAGCGCGCCTCCGTAGCTGATTGCCACGCAGTTTTCGGCAGCTTTGAAGGTGCCTGTGGCATTTCCTCCTGCATCATAACCGTCCATGGTTCCGTAATCGGCGTAATAAAAGCCCGCGCCCAAATACCTGCGACCGTTCTTCAGCCGATGCACATAACCGCCATAACCCGCTTTGATGTTTCCGACATAGTCTATGTAATTCAACACAATGCGTCGGTCCATCTGCGGATTGAACAGGGCTGGATTCTGATGAATCAGCGAAGGGTCGCGATCAATGATGGCGTTCACCATGCCACCCATCGCCAGAACTCTGGCCGATGGCGGAGTGTTGAGGAACGCATATGTGCCGCTTCCGCCCAACTGGGCAAAGCTCCCATGGCCCATGGCCAGTAACAGAAGCATCATCAGGCTGCGCATCAGGCAAAAGTACAAAACAAGCTTGTGCCTGACGCAGCGTTTCAAGGGCCTTGGCTGTGAAAACGAATGGAATCCCGGCATGAACAACGAAATTTGCCCCTGCGAATGCGTATTTTTCATTCATTGCAAGAACTCCCTGACCTGAAGCAGCCCATCCTTACTCAGGGAACGTTTGACGGTGTGCACGCAGGCCACCGTATCATCCTGGAACGGGTGCGTTCGCTTGCCGAAACGCGCAATGCCGAGAGTGTGGTACTTACTTTTTTCCCGCATCCAAGACTGGTCTTGTTTCCACACGATGAACGGCTGAAATTGTTGAGTACGCTGCCTGAAAAGGCAGCACTGCTTGAAGCGGCAGGCATCCACAACCTCATCGTATTGCCGTTTACCGAGCACTTTAGCCAAATGAGTCCGGAAGCTTTTGCCAGAGAGGTTTTGCATGATGCTATTGGCGTGCATACGGTGGTGGTTGGACATGACCACCGCTTTGGCCGCAACCGGGAAGGTGATTTCCAGGCGTTGCAAAAATTTGCGCAGGATTTGGGTTTTGAAGTGGAAGAAATTCCTGCGCAGCTGGTGGATGAAGTGACGGTGAGCAGCACGAAGGTGCGCAAGGCCCTTGGCGAAGGAAATATCGGTGAAGCCAATCGCCTGCTGGGCAGGCCATACAGCGTACATGGTCATATTGTTCATGGCATGAAACTGGGCAGAACCATTGGCTATCCAACCGCAAACCTGCAACCCGATGAACCGTATAAACTCATCCCGGCCCATGGCGTTTATGCGGTTACCGTGCTGGTCAATGGTGTCCGTTACAAAGGCATGGCCAACATCGGAATGAACCCGGCTGTTCCCGGAAAAGGCTTCAGTATTGAAGCGCACCTCTTTGACTTTTCGGGCGATTTGTACGAAATTGCGGCCTCGTTTGAATTTCAGGCATTCTTAAGAAAAGAAAGGAAGTTTGACAGTTTGGACGCACTAAAAGAGCAGCTGCATGAAGACCAAAAACAATCCATTGAAGCACTCGCTCATCTATAATGTTTTTTCTGCGTTTGCCTTTTTGTTTCTGGCGCAACATGCGCTGGTAGCCGCCGGTAGTTTCAATGTTCCCGGTGAGGCGGACAGGATGTTGCTTCAGGTGCACCCGGATCCGCCCGTATATCCCCATCCGGGTTTCCCGTTTTGGGATATGTATGCTTATTGGGATACCCTGAGCATCAATCCGTATAAGCTTGATGTGGCGTCTTTGCCTGACAGCCTCGATGTGCATATTCTGCACATGGATTGCGGTTTTGCGCTTCCACTCTCAGGAATGGCGCTCACTTCCAAATTTGGATATCGTTGGGGCCGCCAACACAAAGGATTGGATTTTGACCTGGAAACGGGCGATACTGTGCGTAACATGTTCGATGGTGTGGTTCGTGTGAGCGGCTACCACAGTGGCTATGGTCATGTGGTTGTGGTACGTCACCACAACGGACTTGAAACCTTGTACGGACATTTGTCGCAGCGTCTGGTTCGCCCCGGAGCCATGATTTACGCCGGGCAGGTGCTTGGTCTTGGTGGAAATACCGGACATTCGACAGGATCACACCTGCACTTTGAGACCCGGTTTATGGGCATTCCTTTTGATCCGCAAAAAATCCTGAACCTGGACAGTGGCGAGCTGCACGATGAGTTTATGGTGGTAAACAAAGAACTTTTTGAAATGCCCGCTCCACCGCCATCTTCCTACAGAAAAAGCTATAGTCGCAGGAGCTCGGCCTACCGCCGCTCCAGGTACCGCCGTTAAGCGGGTGCAAGAAGCCGGCTGAAACGCATGACGGCGTTTGTGCGCGTGGCTGTTCAGATTTAGCTTTGCAGCAGAGTCATGGACCGTAATTCACTGGTAGGCTTCGGCCTCATCTTCCTCATCCTGATTGGTTATTACTGGTTTACCCGCCCCAGTGAAGCCGAATTGGCTTCCCAACAGCGCCGCAGGGATTCCATCGAACGCGTGGAATCGGCAAAAGCCAAAGCAGCTGCAGCACAGGCCGACACTTTAAAGAAAGCTGCAGCAGGAACCCCGGTTGCGGCCGCTCCTGATACTGCAGCGCTGCGCCGCGAATTGGGTGGTTTTGCTTCAGCCCTCGAAGGCAAAGAACAGAGCTTCGTGATTGAAAACGATAAACTCGCCGTAACACTTACAAACAAGGGAGGCAGGATCAGCTCCGTTCGATTGAAGGAGTTCCGCCGCAGCGACAGTTCTGCCCTGATGCTGTTCGATCAGAACCACAGCAGCTTCTATTATGAGTTCTTTACCAACAACGGAAGTCTGCGCACCGATAAATGTTATTGGGAAATTGTGACCCAAAGTAAAGAAGCCATCAGCTTCCGCCTGAGTGACGGTCAGGGTAGCAGTGTCTTGCAGCATTATCGTTTGGCAAAAGGCGATTATCTGGTGGATTACTCGCTGGAGCTGGACAGCATGCACGTGGTGGTTTTGAAAAACCGTCCCGATCTGAAGCTGGTTTGGGAAAGCACCCTGCCGAAGCAGGAGCGCGACATCCAGCGCGAACGTGAAACCAGTACCATTTACTACCGTTTGCCCGAGGAAAGCCCTGAATACATCAGCGAGATGAGTTATGAAGAAAAGGAGCTTAAGGCCCGTTTGCAATGGGTATCCTTCAAGCAACAATTCTTTAACAGTACGCTCATTGCCAAGGACCATTTTGACAAGGATGCACGACTTTCCACACAAGAAATTAAAGGAAACAATGACCAGCTGGTAAAAACCATGCGTGCAGAGTTGTATCTGCCTTATGATTTGGCGGCAAATAAGAAGTTTGCCATGAATTTCTTCTTTGGCCCCAACCATTTCCAGACACTGAATAAAGTAAACGTTGGGACCGCTGATGATTTGGAACTACACCGCATCATCCCGCTGGGTTGGGGTATCTTCCGCTGGGTTAACCGCTACATTGTTATCCCGGTATTTAACTTCCTGGATGATTACATCGGCAATTATGGAATCATCATTTTGCTGCTCACCTTCATCATCAGGATTTTATTGCTGCCGCTTGTATTCAAAAGCTATAAATCAACTGCGAAGATGCGCCTGCTCAAACCCGAGCTTGATGCCATCAAAGAGAAATACAACGGCGATCTTCAGAAGAGCCAGATTGAAAGCATGGCGCTGTACCGGAAAGCCGGTGTGAGCCCCATGAGTGGTTGTTTTCCGCTGCTGCTGCAAATGCCTGTGCTGATTGCCTTGTTCCAGTTTTTCCCATCGAGCTTTGAGTTGCGGCAGAAGGCATTCCTTTGGGCACATGACCTCTCCCAGTTTGACAGCATCTACAATTTCCCCGGAGGTTTTCACCTTCCCGGTTACGGAAGCCATATCAGTTTGTTTACCCTGCTGATGACCTTATCCACCCTCGCTACAACCTATATCAACAACCAGCTGACCGGTGTTACAGGACAAATGAAATGGCTGGGTTATGTGATGCCTGTCATCTTCATGGGCGTGCTGAACAGCTACGCGGCGGGTTTGAACTACTATTATTTCGTGAGCAATATGGTGGGAATGGGTCAGCAATGGTTGTTTAAATCCATGGTCGACGAGAAGAAACTTCATTCCCAGATGGAAGCCAACCGGAAGAAACCCGCGGCTTCAAAATCCGGTTTCCAGAAAAGAATGGAAGACATGATGAAGCAGCAGCGCGAACTTCAAGCCAGGAAGCAATCCGGCAAGAAGAAATAATTCCTTCCTGATAAGCTTGATGATTTTTTGAAACAGGCATTACCTGTTGTTTAAATCTTCATGTTTGGAGTAAGTGTACTTTTGACACTTAAGAATTATATTCGACCCCTGAATCCAAGAAATATCATCATGAAAAAAATTTACATGAGTGCACTGGGTCTGATCTTTGCCGCTTCGGCGTTCGCCCAGACCGTTAAAGTCACCTTTCAGGTGGACATGAAAAACGAAACTGTTGCGTCTCAGGGTCTTCGCGTGGCCGGGGATTATCAGCAAGATGCCGGTATGGCCAACAACTGGACTCCAGGTGATGCGGCTGCTCAGGCGTCCAATGGTGGTTCTGGAACCGTTTATTCCCTGCAGGTTACCCTCAAGGCAAACAGCACCTACCAGTACAAGTTTGTGAACTTCGACGGTTCCGGCGGATGGGAAGGTCCTCCAGCAGCCTGCACCAACGGTGGCGGCAACCGCGAAATCAAAACTGGTTCCAATGACACCGTTATCAGCTTGGTTTGTTTCAACAGCTGTGGTCCTTGCCCTGCTACCCAATACAAGCGCGATGTTACGTTTATGGTTGTGGACAGCAATTCTTCGGTAGCCACACACAAACTGACCAGTGTTGCCTTCAAAGGCTCTATGAGTGGCTGGAGTGATTTCACTGCTTATGATAACGGCACCAACGGTGACAAAACTGCCGGCGATGGTGTATTCACCGCCATTTACAATGTGAAGGAAGGCTCTTGGGAATGGGGTGCTACCGACAAAGGAAGCTGGATCATCCAGGGCCCGAACCGCACCTTCACCATGAGCAGCAACGGCGCAGTGACCGGTGATACCGTGTACAGCATGGCTAAACTTGGCGCCCTGATTGACCTTACCTTCAACGTGGATATGAGCGACACCATCGTAAACAGCGAAGGCGTTTACGTTGCAGGTAACTTTATGGCGTTTCTGGAAAACCCAATCGGAAACTGGAATAAAGACACCGTTAAACTGGATCGTGTGGGCACTTCCAAGGTGTACAGCAAAACCGTGAAGATTTATGTCGGAAATTACCAGTTCAAATACTACAACGGTAAAGGCAATGCTGATGACAGCCGCGGTGAAAACTGGAACTTTGAAGCTACAGGCTGTGGCGTTCCCAACGGGTTGGGCGGATTTAACCGCACCCTCGATTTGCGCGGAAAAACTGCTGCTTATACGCTGCCAATGTATATGTGGAACCGTTGCGCAACCAGTACCTTCAGCGTTGCTGAATTGCCCGCTGGCAGCTTCCGTGTATTCCCGAACCCTGGCAAAGGTCAGTTTGAGGTTGCCCTGAACGAAGGTAATATCGCAGCGATTCAAGTACTGGACCTCGCAGGCCGTAACATTCGCAGCTTCAGCGCAATCAATGCCCGTAGCTTCAACATGAAGCAAACCCTGAGCTCAGGACTTTACCTTGTAAACATCACCGATCAGGCAGGCCGTACCGCCAGCGTGAAGGTAGTTGTTGAATAAAAAAATTTAATATCAGACATTGCACCCCGGGCCTGAAAAACCCGGGGTGTTTTGTGTATTTTCACTTTTATCAAAATTCATGTTCAAAAAAGCGCTATTCTTCGTTTCCATCCTCGCCGGTTTAACAGCAAAGGCACAGATACTTAGTGTCACTCCTGTATTTCCTAAGGAGCAGGATACGGTAACCATTATTTATGACGCTACTCAAGGGAATGCAGCTCTTGTTGGCGTTTCGCAGGTTTATGCCCATGCAGGGGTAATTACCACGCGCAGCACGAGCAATGCAGACTGGCGATATGTCGTGGGAAACTGGGGAACCGCTGATGCGCGTGTGCAGATGCAAAACCTGGGCAACAACAAGCACCGCATACGCTATCACATGAAGAATTTTTATGCGCAGGCCGGAACCTTTCAGGCAGGAGAGCAAATTCTGAGCATGGCCTTTGTGTTTCGCGACCAAAGCGGAAATACCGTTGGTCGCACCGCGGAAGGGAAAGATATTTATACTCCGGTATTCAGTACCGGATTGTTTGCCCGTATTGTGAATCCGGAAGCGAAGCTGACATTGCGCAATTCCGGAAGCAGTTTCCTCGTGGAAGCCTGGGCCTCAAAAAACTGCAGTATTCGCATGCTGCTGGATGGAGCAGTTGTGAGCAGCAGGAGTAATTCCGACAGCCTGCAATACCTGGTAAATGCCTTGGGCGCTGGAAAACATACCCTCATTTTCGAGGCAACAGATGGAACCCTTAATGCTTCCGATACGCAGTATTTTGTGGTGAATCCAGCCGTGAAAAATGGCGTCCTCGATGCGTCTTACCATCAGGGCGTGAACTATGTGGCCAATGATAAAGTGCGTTTGGTGCTGTTCGCACCCAATAAAAGTTACATTTATGCCATCGGTGATTTCAGCAACTGGGAGCCTGATACGGCGTATTTTATGAATTACAGCCCTTCACAGTCGTTGTGGTGGGTTGACATCCCAAACCTCACACCTGGAAAAGAAGTGGGCTTTCAATATTGGGTGGATGGTAAAATCCGTGTGGCCGATCCGTTCAGTGAATTGGTGTTGAACGAATACGACGATGCCTTCATCACCGCTCAAACCTTTCCCAACCTGAAACCTTATCCCAAGGGTAAAACAACCAACGCCGTGGGTGTGATGACACCCGGGAAAAGTGCGTATAACTGGACAACACAGAATTTTCAACGGCCCCAAAAGGAAAAACTTGTCATCTATGAATTGCTTCTGCGTGATTTCTCTGCGGCACATAGCTTCAATTTTGTTCAGGACAGCCTGGCTTACCTGAAGCGCCTGGGTATTAATGCCATCAAGCTGATGCCGGTAAATGAATTTGAAGGAAACATCAGCTGGGGCTATAATCCGTCCTTCCACATGGCGGTTGACAAATACTACGGAAGGCCGGAAGATCTAAAAGCGTTGATTGATGCAGCGCATAAAGAAGGAATTGCCATCATCCTGGATGTGGTGTTTAATCATGCGTTCAGTCAGAGTCCTTTGTGTCAGCTGTATTGGAACAGTGCCGCATTTAAACCTGCAAGCAATAATCCATGGGTGAATCCGGATGCCCGTCATCCATTCAATGTGGGTTACGATATGAACCACGAAAGCCGCGCCACCCAATACTGGATGGATCGTATTCTGAAGTATTGGGTTCAGGAGTTTAAGGTGGATGGTTTCCGCTTCGACTTATCCAAAGGCTTTACCCAGGTTAACTCCGGAAGCGATGTAGCTGCCTGGGGCCGTTATGATGCTTCGCGCATTGGCTTGCTGAAGCGTATGGCTGATCAGATTCGCGCCGTTGATCCGAACATACACCTGATCCTGGAACACTTTGCCGACAACAGCGAAGAGAAGGAACTAAATGACTACGGCTTCATGACCTGGGGTAATGGCAATGCGCCTTTTAGCGAAGCCACTATGGGCTTCTTGGGAAGTTCTGATTTCGGATGGTCCATCAGCCGCGAACACCGTGGATTCAACCAAAATGGCATCGTGGGTTATATGGAAAGCCACGACGAGGAACGACTCATGTACAAAAACAAGAAGTTTGGCAACTCCTCAGGTTCATACATCATCCAAAATCTGCCGGTTGGACTGAACAGGGTGGCTATGGCTTCCTGTTTATTCCTGCCCGTGCCCGGTCCTAAAATGATTTGGCAGTTTGGGGAATTAGGTTACGATTATTCCATCAACCATTGCAGCAACGGAACTGAAAGTCCCACCTGCCGTTTGGATGTGAAACCTGTGCGTTGGGATTATTGGAACGATACGAACCGCCGCAAACTGTACTATGTGATGGCGGCACTGAATTACCTAAAATCCTTCGATGCAGTAGCCTATCCCGTGGATTACGACCTCAATGCTGCCGGGCAGTACAAGCGGCTGAATCTGTGGCACCCCGACCAGAATGTGGTGGTTGTCAGCAATTTCGGCATGGCTGCGGGAAGTGCAGATCCGAACTTCCCGTTTACGGGTCGTTGGTATGACTATTTAAGCGGTGACAGTATTGAAGTCAGCAATAAAAACGGAGCTATTTCACTTCCGGCAGGCGCTTATAAAGTGTTTACGAGCCGAAGGGTGGTGCATCCGTTCTATTGGAAGCCGATCGTCAGTACCGGTGTCGAAGATCTTGAAGCTGCAGGTTTCCGTTGTTATCCCAATCCTGCCAATCGGGTGGTTTTCGTGGAAGGAAGCCAAGGGTGGTTCACAGCCACGCTCTTTGACATCAGCGGAAAGCAATTAAGGCAGGAAACCGTTCCTGGTGGTCGCGGGGAATTGTCCCTTCAGGGGCTGAAGCCCGGCGTGTATGTGCTGCAAATCAGTGCAGCTTCAGGCGTGTACAGCCGTCGTTTGATGGTAGAATAAACCGGAACTCAGCCCAGCAATTCCTTCACAAGTGCGGAAATCAGTTTGCCGTCTGCCACCGATCCAAAGGCTTTCATAGTCAAAGGCATTACCTTGCCAAGGTCTTTGGCACCCTGAGCTCCTTCCCGGGCAATCAATGAGGCGATTTGGCTGCGCAAGGTAGCCTCGTCCATCTGCGCAGGAAGGTAGCTTTCCAGTACTTCCAGCTCTTCTTGCTCCTTGGTAGCGAGATCTTCACGACCGGCATTGCGGAATTGTTCCAGGGAATCGCGACGCTGCTTGGCCAGTTTCTGCAAGGCCTTGAGGCATGCTTCATCTGTTACCGGCGCCTGGCCTTCTGCTGTTTGAAGCAACAAAAAAGCACTCTTGATGCTGCGCAGGGAGCGAATTTTCACTTCGTCTCTGGTCTTCATGGCCGTTTTCAGGTCTTCATTCACGCGTTCTGTCAGGTTCATGCTGCAAATTAACCTCATAGGCTGCAAACACGGCTATTATTGAAAATACCCTTACTTTGCACTCCCGATTTTATGGCCGGAACATATTTCGACTTCGAAAAACCCTTGCAAGAATTGCAGGAGCAGTTAGATAAAGCCCGTGAAACACACGAAAAGGGTAAGGTGGATATGGGTGAACTCATTGCCCAGCTGGAAGGTAAAATCGAGTCAACCAAAAAGGAGATTTATGCCCAGCTGAATGGCTGGCAGAAGGTTCAAATCAGCCGCCACCCCGAACGTCCGTACACCCTTGATTACATCGAGCATATTGCCGCTGATTTCATTGAACTGCATGGCGACCGGAATGTAAAAGACGATAAAGCCATAGTTGGTGGTTTTGCCACCATTGATGGTGAATCGGTGATGATCATCGGTCATCAGAAAGGCAGAAACACAAAGCAACGGCAATACCGGAATTTCGGAATGCCAAATCCTGAAGGCTACCGCAAGGCCCTGCGCCTGATGAAGCTCGCGGAGAAGTTCAATCGTCCCATCATCACTTTTATTGATACTCCTGGGGCCTCTCCGGGGCTTGAGGCTGAGGAACGCGGTCAGGGCGAAGCCATCGCAAGAAATCTGCTGGAAATGGCTGTGCTGAAGGTTCCGGTGATTTGCATAGTTATAGGCGAAGGTGCCTCCGGCGGTGCTTTAGGCATTGGCGTGGGTGATAAAGTGCTCATGATGGAATACACCTGGTATTCGGTGATTTCGCCGGAAAGCTGTTCTTCCATCTTGTGGAGAAGCTGGGAGTTTAAGGAAAAGGCTGCGGAAGCACTGAAACTTTCCGCAGAAGACATGCTTGGCAATAAACTGATTGACGGAATCATTCGCGAGCCACTGGGCGGAGCGCATAACAATCCCGAAGCCGCTTATCAGGCGGTGAAGGAAGAAATCCTCTGTCAGTTGAAGGTGCTAAAGGCCATGACTCCGGAAGCATTGGTGAACACCCGCGTGGAGAAATTCGGTGGCATGGGTGTTTATGTGGAAGGCTGAAGCCTTATAATTCTTTGCCGGACAGGAGCAAGCCTCCCAATGGTCCGCAATGAAACAACACATCCAAAACGCCTACCTCCGGGGTAAAGGGATAACGCTCCGTGAAGTATTGCCCATAATCTTCAACGCTTGTAATAGTTTGAGGTGAAGGCAAGCGCTCCGGCATCCCTTCTGCACTGATTGGTTCGGGCAGTTTCAGCCAAGAGCAAATCAGCTTCAATGCTTCAAGATTGCACGTGTACAGATCGGCATAGCTTTGGAAGAACAGCGGTTCCAGCAGGTAGTCGTAATACTCAAAAAAGGCTGCGTTTCCATAAGCTGTTTTGATGGCTTGTCTGCATTCCTTGGCCCATTTGAAGCTGTTCAGTGGTTTCAGTTCACGCATGTCGTGTCTTGGACCTTTTTGAAGGGGAATACTCAGCTCCTGCAGTCCATTGGGTCCGCGGATGATGGTTTTTTGCACCGCGTATGCATGATTCAGTAAGGGTGAAAGAGCCACCTCCCGATGTTGCAGGTAGCGCCTGAACCAGCTGATGGAAGGAAACCAGGGAGGGTTTATGAATTCCGCCATAGGGTAACTTCACCTGTGTCACTACATTTTTTCAGCAACGCTTCCACACCTGAGTCCAATTCGGGATGCTTCCATTTCTTCCAGATTTCTGCAAAAGGCAAAAGTGCAAAGCGACGCTCAGGAAGATGCCTGTGGGGGATTTCTAAACGCTGATGATGCAATTGTATTTGCCCGTAAGCCAGAATATCCAGGTCAATGACTCTGGGACCCATGGGAATGTTCTTGATTCGCCCCAACCGTTGTTCAATACCTTGCAATCGTTGCAGCAACGCCAATGGCGGCAAGGGTGTACGCAGCAGAACAGCCTGATTCAGGAAACTGGCCTGTTCTGTATAACCCCAAGGACTGCTGCGGTACATGGATGAACGGCGAACCACCTTTCCACAAGTAGCTTCAAGCAAGCCAATGGCTTTGTGGATCTGGAATTCCGGGTTGTTCAGGTTGGCACCCAAAAGTACCACTACCGGACGGGCATAGGCACTGTTCCTTAACTTTGGGAGAACACCCATTTTTTCTGACCCAGGAAATTAATCACCATGCTGACCCCGGTTGCCAAAATCACTGCGAAGATTTTATCGGCTTTGAAGGCAAAGAACTCCATGATGAGTCCCTGTTGATCTCGAAAACTCACCACAATTTCCTTGTTGGGAAGCAGGCTCAGGAACAGTTCATTGCTGAGGATGTTGAGCAAACCGCTGATGCCATAAAGGCTGAAGTACCGCGCAAAGACGGTCTTGGAACTTGTGCGCTCGCCCCAGGTCCACCATTTGTTGAGGTTATAACTTGCAAAAATTCCTGTGCCGAACCCTGCGGCCTTGGAAAGCCAGGTTGGCCAGAATTGGGAACACAGGTAATAAACACCAAGGTCTATCCCGAAACAAATAAATCCAACAATACTGAATTTGGTGATTTGAATATAAGTATCCCGTGAAATCACTGCCCTGCGAATATAGGAGAACGTTTTATGAACTGCAGGAAGGATTTTAGCAATGCTGTTGCAGTTTTCGGCCGTCCCAATGGCAGTCCAGCCCCATAATCAGGCTTTGGTTCTTTGGTAGGTGACCGGAAGGAATGCCGAAAATAACGGGAAAATTCAGGTGTTGTGTGTGTTGGAGGATGATGGCTTCGGCATCATAACCAAAAGGGATGCTATGGTCTTTCATGTCCGTCATGCCGCCAACAAGCAGGGCTCTGATGCGCCTGAAAACGCCGCTTTGTGCCAGGGAAAGCAACATGCGGTCGAGGTGGTAATAGTATTCGTCCAAATCTTCAATAAAAAGCATATCGCCCGCTTCAACAGGGAAGAAAGGCGTTCCATTTAAAGCGTACAAGAGGGATAAATTGCCGCCAACGAGTCTTCCGGAGCATGACTTATTGTTGTAGCTCGGTCCCTCGGGAATAATGTTCACATTTCCCTGTTCCAGCGTGTGCATCATGTGCTCGAAAGAAGCCAATGCGTCGGTGTTGTTCTCTCTGAGGCTGTAAGGCATGGGCGCATGAAGTGCAGCTACATTGGCTTCTGTACCTGATGCGGCCAGAACTGCGGTCAGGTCGCTGAACCCAATGAGCCACTTTGGGTTCCGCCGCAATTGGGCCCAATCCACTTGTTCCAGAATGCGCATGGAACCGTATCCGCCGCGGGCAAACCAGATGGCCTTGATTTCAGGATTGGAAAGGAAGACGTTCACATCATGCGCGCGCTGAATGTCGTTGCCGCCCCATTGGTGAAATGCATCCGTACAATGCGGAGCAATGAGCCAGCGATAGCCTCGGTTTTCCAACATGCGGAGTGCCGCATCCAAGTCTTCCCGATCTACATAACGTGCCGGCGCGCAAATGCCAATCAGGTCACCGGGCTGGAGTAAGGGCGGACATAGGTTCATTCAGGCAATTTATTTTTTTCTGCTTCGAGGGTTTGTTCCATTGAAGAAATCCGCTCCAGACAAAAGGCAGCCAAGGCAGATGATTCTTCCAGCATGGCAGTCATGCGGTCCATATCCGGGTCTCCGTGTTCCATTTCGTCCAACAGTGCCTGCAGTCTGGCCGCTGCTTCTGCGTAAGTCATGTCTTTATTCAGTTCCATCGCTTTTGATTTCAGTAATATTTGCGTTGATTCTACCTCCTTTGAGGTATAAATTGATTTCGTTCCCAGGTTCCAGTTTGGAAACATGATCTACCCGTTTCCCTTTGTGGTAAACCAATGCGTATCCTTGCTCCAGTAAACGAGCAGGATCCATCTGCCGGATCAGGCGTAATGTGTGGTCAACCCATTGTTTCTGTCGATTCAGTTTCCATTGGGCCTGCTGCAGCACACCGGTCCATTTGGATTTGGTTTCCATGCGTAAGCGTTCCAGCTTGCGGGCAGCAACACGCTGTATGTTCTTGTAATCCTGTAACACACCGCTGATGTAATGCAGGTTATGCGCCAAAATGGCTGCCGCCACTTTGGTGGGTGTTTTGTGGCTCTGCGCTGCCATCAGGTCGGCGAGGCTTACGTTGCGTTCGTGGCCGATTCCGGTAAAAACAGGTATGGGACATAAGCCCGTTGCCAATACGGTTTCATAAGCATCGAAAGCGCTCAGGTCGGTGTTGGAACCGCCTCCGCGCACTACCACAACCACATCAAAAGCATCGGCTTGTTTTCCAACTTGTTCCAGGGCTGCCGACAATTGTCGTGCGGCACCTTCACCTTGCACCAGCGAAGGGAATACCTGGATGGAAAACCCAAATCCATAGCTGTTTCCCAACAATTCATGGGTGAAATCTCTTTGTCCGTCACTGTCGGGTGCGGTAATCAGTGCAATACGTTGTATCACGGGTGGCACAGGATGCTTGCCGTTGCTGCTGAAGTATTGGCCTTCTACCTGGAAAAAGTGTTCAGGATACGCAAGCAACAGGCGATGAAGCACTTCTTGTTTTTCCTGTTCCATCCTGCCGATGGTGTATGTGCTGTCCAGGCGCTGAACCTGCAAACGCATGCCAAAACGGGCATTGTAGGTAACCTGAACCTGTAGCAACAGCTGTAGGTTTCCGCGGAAGGCAATTCCGGTGCTCAGTTCAAATCCCCTGATGATGGGGTACTCATTGCGCCAAATAACGGCGTCGGCAGAAGCCAGGATGTTTCCGCCTTCCTGTTCTACCAGTTTGAAAAAGCAGTATTGTCGGTCCGGATAGTTCCGCAAGTCCGTGATTTCTGCCTGAACCCAAAAAGATCTTCCATAAAAACTGCTGTTGATGCTGTCGGCAATCATGCCTGTAAGCTCAGAAAGCCTGATCGGTGCGTTCACGGATTTGGCCCTCCCCATGTGAAGTGTTCATTGATTTCTGCAATAGCCAAAGGAACTCCGAGGGTTGCAGGTGCTGCAATACAGCGAATTCCGTCGGCTGTTTTTTCCTGATGCCTGTTGGGATCCACCAGCCAGATGCCGCAATCGTGCGGTGCGTAATTGAGCAGGTCTGCTGCAGGGTAAACCTGAAGTGAGGTGCCCACAATCAGCATCGCATCGGCGCGGGAGGTGAGGTAAATGGCTTCATCCATCATCGGAACTGCTTCGCCAAACCAAACGATATCTGGCCGCAGCGGATGTCCGTCGGGGCAGCGCATATCAGGCAGCAGTA
>JBIKKI010000149.1:0-5369 GCA_044360435.1 Bacteroidia bacterium | reverse complement strand
CATAAAAAAAGAAATAATACCCAATGAATACCAATATCTACGTTTTTTTAAAAATAAAGCGATTTTGAAAGAACTGAATCCTAAATGCTCGGATTGTAAACAGAGCTATGCAATTATTACTTTAAAGTGACCAATTATGTTTTATTTGAGCTTTAGAAATATTTTAATGCTGCTATTTAGTACGAGTGCTTTTGATTTGAGTTACAAGAAAATAAATATGTTTCCTGAAAATCGGTTCTATATTACGTATTATGGTACCAACTGTGAGAATTGCATTTATTCTGTAATTCAACAAATAAGGCAAACGGACAGCGGGGCACCAATCATCATAGTATCGCCCGGGTTTTCTGGTGAAGAGGTTATTTACGTTCGGAGAAAAATAAGGGCCCTGTCAAATTATGTTTCAGGTTTGTCATGGATGAACAACCTTGATACCTTCAATTTATTAGCCCAAGGCTCAAAAGCTGCAGAAGTTATTTATTGCCGCAATGATAGTTGTGTCAAATCCAGTTGTTATGGCTCAATAGAAAAACTTTTACAGTGGGCAGGCAATAAACAATGAGCATCGGGCAGGACTGTCTAGGACTTGATTTCTTTCGGCAGACGCTCTTTTAAAAAGGATTGATTTGTCAACTTTTACGTACTTCGCATCAGAATTCATGAAATACAACCACATCCCAAGCGACCTCTTCATACGCAACCGCCAGAAATTCTGTAAACGCATGAAATCCGGCAGCATCGCGCTGTTCCACAGCAACGACGAAATGCCGCGCAACGCCGATGCCTTCTTCCGGTTCCGTCAGAACAGCGACCTCTTTTACCTGAGCGGCATTGATCAGGAAGACACGGTGCTGGTATTGTTCCCCGACAGCCCGAATCCCATGTTTCGTGAAATGCTGTTCATCAAACGCACCAACGAAACCATCGCCCGCTGGGATGGCCATAAGCTGACGCCCGAAGAAGCCCTGGAGGTTTCCGGGGTGCGCAACATTTTCTGGTACGATGAGTTTGAAGCCACCGTGCGTCCGGCCATCCTGCTGGCTGAAACACTGTACCTGAACCTGAACGAAAACGATCGCTTCAACGACCATGCACCTTACAATGCCCTGCGCTTTGCCCAGCACATTTTGTCCAAATTCCCCCTGCACCGCCTGGAACGCAGCGCGCCGCACATGGCAGCCCTGCGCACCATGAAGGAAGAAGAGGAAATCGAACTGTTGCGCGAAGCCATCCGCATCACCGGACTTGGTTTTAAACGTCTGCTTGGCTTCGTGAAGCCCGGTGTGATGGAATATGAAGTGGAGGCGGAGCTGATCCATGAGTTCATCCGCAACCGCGCCAACGGCTATGCTTTTGATCCCATCATAGCCAGCGGAGCTTCTGCCTGCGTACTGCACTACGTGGAAAACAACAAACCTTGCAAGGACGGCGACCTGCTGCTGCTGGATTTTGGCGCCGATTATGCCAACTACAACGGCGACCTCACCCGTTGCATTCCGGTGAACGGACGCTTTTCAGAACGCCAGAAAGCTGTGTACAATGCGGTGCTGCATATCCAAAAACAGAGTATTAAAGCGCTTAAAGCCGGAATGACCCTGCAGGATTGGTTTGCCATTGCCGGCGAACTCTGTACCGAACAATTGGTCAATCTGGGCTTGTTGAAGATGGAAGATGTCAAGAACCAAAATCCGGCGCAGCCGCTTTATAAGAAATACTTCATGCACGGACTGGGTCACCACCTGGGCATCGATGTACACGACATCATGAACCGCTACGCCAAGCTGGAAGTGGGCAATGTGCTTACCGTAGAACCCGGCATTTACATCCCGGAATGGGGCATTGGCGTGCGCATTGAAAACGATGTGGTGATCAGGGAAAACGGCATCGAAGACCTGATGGCCGATATTCCGAGGGAAGTCGAAGAAATTGAATCGCTGATGAATCGCTGAGCAGGTTCAATAGAACCACTCTTCAGATTTTTTCATGTTCTGCAAGCTGAAGGTGTAGGTGAAGGTAATATTCACAAACCCGCCTTTGTAAATCATGTCGAACGTGCGGTTTCTGGCTGTTCCCGTGATGTCGGAATCCCTTCCGAAGGTTTGGAAATAATTCAGTCCGAAGGAGTAGGTGTTCTTGCTTTCTGTCGCACCGCCGAGTTCCAGGCCCAGGAAAAACATGGGATAACCCGAGGCTGCACGTTTTTCGGTGATGCGGAATGTTCCCGGAACCCCGTTGGTGCGCACGGCAGAGTCAGATCCGTCCAGCCTGAACGCATAGGCCAGACCAAAATTTTCACGGATGAAGTTCAGCTCGTTGAAGCGCTGTTTGAAGGAAATGCCCACCGGAATATGCAGGGTAGTAATGCTGCGGTTGATGTAAGGATTCAGACTGAAAGTATCGTTCGAAATGCGGTAGCCCTTTTGCACAATCTGCACGCTGCCCATCAAGGCACTATTTGCTGAAAGTCCGTATTCCCAGGCAAGTCCGGCGCTGATTCCTGTTTTGTTTCTCCTGGAGAAATTGCGCGGCAACGTATCAATGGGATTGGCCCTGGAAATATTGGCTCCACCCGTAATGCCTACACGAAAACCCTGCTGGGCTGATGCGGCTTCCATAAAGAACAAGGCCGCTGCTGTGAAAAGTAATTTTTTAAACATTCCCGCTTCAAAGTTAAGCGTGTAACGCGGAAAGCTACTTTTGCGTTACCAATGGATGCAGAATTTTTCACCGCGCTTGGCCGTCATTTCCAGATCTTAAAAACTACCGATGCAGGGCAGGAACTGCTGCAGGAAGCAGAAATCCGCAATCCCTGGTTTACCCGAGCCGAGCTGGATTACTCTTTGGATGCGTGGGTGAAGGCCTTGCAACCGGAAGCTGTAAACACATGGCTGCACGACCTAAAAACGGCACAAAATCCGAAGAAGGTTGGAATCCTGATGGCGGGAAACATTCCGATGGTAGGGCTGCATGATTTACTGTGTGTGCTTGCCTCCGGACATCATGCGCTGGTGAAATTGTCGTCGGATGATCAGGTGTTGATGCGCGAAGTGTTGCGCTTTGCCCATGAATACGGATTGCCCTCAGCGCAATCGATCACAGAAGTTGAGCAACTAAAAGGAGTAGAGGCAGCCATCGCCACGGGAAGCAACAATTCCGCGCGCTATTTCAAACAGTATTTCGGTCATCTGCCGCACATCATCCGTAAGAACCGAAATTCTGTGGCATTCATTGCTCCGAATGAGCCTGAGCAGACGTTCCCATTGCTGGCCGATGATGTATTTCACTACTTCGGCCTTGGTTGCCGCAATGTAACGCACTTGCTGTTTCCCAAAGGCTTTGATCCACGAAGCATCTTTCCATATTTCGAACCCTGGGCACACATCATCAACCACAACAAATACGCTAACAATTACCATTACCATAAAGCCATTCTGCTGATGAACCTGGATGTGCACCTGGATAATGGTTTTGTGCTTCTGAAGGAAGACGAGAAATTATACAGTCCGGTGGGGATGTTACATTATTCGTTTTATGACGATGAAGCAAGTGTGGCTCAATATATTCAAAAGCATCGAGACGAAATACAATGCATGGTGGGCCATGCCGATTTTTGTGATACCCTGCCCGGAGCTACGCAGCGTCCCGGACTTACGGATTACGCCGATGGGGTGGATACAATGGATTGGCTGATGCAGCTGGACTAAAGCCGAACGTTCAGAGAACCTCCCGCAGCAGCTGAACTACAGCGACAGCCATGCTGTTTTTACAATCCACAAGGGGATTGATTTCTGTGATTTCAAATGTGGCTGTTTTGGGATGTGGAAATAAAGTTCGGAACAGATATGACGCATGGGTCAAGGTTAATCCGCCATCTACCGGAGTACCGGTACCTGTTGAAACGGAGGTATCCAAAGAATCAACATCAAAAGAAACATACCATTGATCACAGGCTGACAGGTGCCGAATGGCTTCCTGTAAAACTGTTTCAATGCCGCTTTTCAGCACTTCTTCAGCATAAAAAATACGGATGCCAAGCTGCTCGGCCAAGGCCTGTTCTTCCGTTTCATAATCCCGGATGCCAATGAACACCACATCTTCCGGGCGCACTTTCCCGTCCACCTGATGACTTCCCAAGGTGCGCAATTGATTCCAGAGCATGAGGGTTTCTTCATCCGGATTGTTTTTGTGCGGGGATCTGAATGTTGCCGGAATATGCAGCAGTGCATGTACCGCCATGCCGTGAATGTTTCCGGACGGGGTAGTGATTGGATTGTGTAAATCCAGGTGCGCATCAATCCAAATCAATCCAATGCGCCTTTCAGGATTTAAATTCTTCAATCCGGAAAACGCACCAACAGCGTTGCTGTGGTCGCCTGAGAACAAGAGCGGGAAATCGGCATCATTCAGCACATCTTCCACATAGGATGCCAGCATGCCCTGAGCCACGGTGAGGTGGTCAATATTGCGCGCAAAAGGGAAGGGGCTGTTTGCTTGGAACTGGTGATTCAGGTCGGGAACCAATACCCTGCTCAAATCTTCAAGGACGGTAAATCCCTCTTGTCGGGCTTGCAACATGACAGCCTGAGGACCCAGCGATGCGCCCCGTTTTCCGGCTCCGTTTTCTGATGGTGCTTCAACGATTTTGATGGTACGCATGGTTCGGAGGATTTATGGCAAAGATACCAAACTTCGCGAAGTAGCCTTAAAATCTGATGATGGTGCTTTGGGGAAAACCACCTTTGCAGGCTGCTTGGTAAGAGTTTGTTTTTAGTTATTTTCGCGACCTTATCCGTAAAGGTACTTAACTGAAATGAAGAATAAAGGAACCGTCATTGGCATCTCCGTCATCCTGGCCCTGGCCTGTGTGTACCAGCTGTCGTTCACCTGGGTGGTGCGCAGATTTGAGGACAAGGCGAAGCGGGCTGCCACCACGAATGGAGTTTACAATCCAAAGGTGTACAACAACTATTTGGATTCGGTTGGAAGAACCAACATCTACAATCTTGGCTTCGCGAAATTCGACTACTTCGAATGCAAGCAGCGTGAAATCAACCTCGGTCTTGACCTCCGTGGCGGGATGAACGTAATCCTGGAAGTGGAAAAAAGCGAAATCATCCGCGGACTTGCCAACAACAAAGAAGACGCTGAGTTGCTAAAATCCCTGAAAGCCGCTCAGGCCGAAATGGAAAAGCAAAGTGGCGATTTCGTAGAGTTGTTTGCCAGGGAATACAGCAAAACCACCAATGGCAAGAAGTTGGCAAACCTGTTCGCCAATACCGATAACAGACAATACATTACCTTCACCAGCAGCGATGCAGAAGTAGTAAACTACATCAAGCGTGAAGCTTCAAGCGCTGTTGACCGTGTGT
>JBIKKI010000148.1:0-5386 GCA_044360435.1 Bacteroidia bacterium | reverse complement strand
TCCTTTCCAACATCGCGGCAGTTTATGTGCCCATGCTGGTGCGGATGGGTTTTGATGAAACCGCTGAGCGTGTGCGTTTGGCAGGCATGGTGCAGCATCATCCCGGCTACGAACTTTTGGAATGGGATGCTGTGCGCACGGCAATGGTTTTTGCCGGCCTCATCCTGCTGGCTGCTGTGTTGCGGGGGTTCTTCATGTACCTGATGCGGCAGTACATCATCAACATGTCGCGCTATGTGGAATACGACCTGAAGAACGACCTCTTCCGGAAATACCAACGGCTGCCGCTGGCGTTCTTCCGCAGAAACTTCACCGGCGACCTGATGGCGCGCATGAGCGAAGATGTGGGCCACGTGCGCATGTTCGTGGGGCCGGCCGTGATGTACACCGTGAACTTCCTGTTCACCTTTCTGGCCGTGGTGCTCATCATGTTTTACACCAATCCCACCCTGAGCATGTACGTTTTGCTGCCCTTGCCCCTCATGAGCTATTCCATTTACAAGGTGAGCATCATCATCAACAAGCGCAGCACCAAGATCCAACAACAGCTGAGCCGGCTGACCACCTTTGCGCAGGAAACCTTTTCAGGCATTCGCGTCATCAAGTCGTTTGGGGCAGAAGGCCGTTTCCGCAGTGCTTTTTATGAAGAAACGGATGCGTATTATGCACACCAGATGAGTCTGGCCCGCGCGCAGGCCGCCTTTTTCCCTTTGATGATGTTGCTGGTGGGCATCAGCACCCTGCTTGTGGTTTACCTCGGCGGGAATGCGGTAGCGGCGGGTACCTTCACCTATGGAAACATTGCTGAATTTTTGATTTACCTGAACATGCTCATCTGGCCTATGGCCTCGCTGGGCTGGGTGACCGCACTGGTGCAGCGCGCCGCCGTGAGTCAGGGACGTATCAATGAGTTCATGCGCGAAGCAGAACCACTGGCGCCTGGAACGGGCATTCCGTTCGGGTTTCACGATCGGATGGAACTCAAGGATGTTACGTTTACCTATCCCGACAAAGAACAGCCGGCGTTGGAACACATCAGCCTGAACATTCCCCGGGGCAGCACGCTGGGTGTGTTGGGACAAACGGGTTCCGGCAAAAGCACGCTGGCTGCGCTCATCATGCGCCTGTACGATCCGCAGGAAGGACGTATTACGGTGGACGGAACAGATCTGAATGCTTTTGAAACGGGCAGCATGCGCAAAGTTCTGGGTTATGTTCCGCAGGATATATTTTTGTTTTCGGAAAGCATCTTCGACAACATCGCCTTTGGGCTGGATGCCAAGATGGCCACGCAAGAACGCATCGAACATGCAGCGCGTATGGCAGGCATCCACGACGACATCATGCGATTTCCGCAAGGTTTTCAGACCATGCTCGGCGAACGCGGTGTAACCCTTTCGGGGGGGCAGAAACAACGGGTTGCCATTGCGCGGGCACTCGCCGCCGACCCGGAGCTCATCTTGCTGGACGATTGCCTTAGCGCGGTGGACGCGCAGGCCGAAGCCAACATCATCGCCAACCTGAAACAGGCTTTGCACGACAAAACCGCCATCATCATCAGCCACAGGGTACAGGGCGTGATGCATGCCGACCACATTGTGGTGCTCAAAGACGGACGCTTGCTGGAGCAAGGAACGCATGAAACGCTGCTGGCAGCCGGAGGAGCGTATGCGCGGCTGCATGCCATGCAGGTTTCCTGAGAAAATTATTTCTACTTGTTTTTGTCAAACCCGTGTTTAAATTTGCTTTTCTTCACAAAAACACTTAAGTGCGATGAACGACGCTTCACACCATGACCGCGACCGTGAGGAGATTTTCTCCAAGCGCATCAGGGCGGGCAAGCGCACCTACTACTTCGATGTAAAAGCGACCAAAGGGAACGACTATTTCATCACCATCACCGAGAGTAAAAGGCACAGAGCAGATGATGCGGCATTGGTAAAGAACAAGATATTTCTCTACAAGGAAGATTTTCACAAGTTTGCAGATGCCCTTCAGGAAACCATTGGATTCATTAAATCCAACCTGCTCCCAGAATACGATTTCGACGAGTACGCCCGCCGCGACCAGGAAGACGATCAGCTGGGCTGATCTTTTGCTTTGACATTTCCTGCTGTTGCTTCCTGATTAACTTTGCAGCATGCTGAAAAAGGTTCTGCTTTACGGTTTGGCTTTCGGTTCGGCCTCGGCGGCTTTGTTGCTTATCCAATATTTTAACGGCCTGTACCGCGTCCGCACCCTGGCATCAGCCCTTCCGGTGTTGGGCAGCGTCATCATCAGCATTGTGGCAGTAGTCATGGTGATTCGTTCCCTGCGCCGCGAAACTCCGGGTGGTTTGGTTATGGGGAAAGCCCTTTTTGCAGGCCTGCTCACTTCTGCATTGCTCGCTTCCGTTACCGTTTTGGCTTATGAATACTTGTTGGAAAACCAGCAGGCCATCATGAACGACTACCGCAACCTGCTCGTGCAACGCATCAAGGCGGCAGGACCGGAAGCCGCAAACTTTGATGTGGACGCATACATGAGCCTGGGTTCGTTCATGCGCTGGCAGTATTCCATGAACCTCAGCATCGGCATGCTGGTTGCCAGCGCCACGTTTTTAATCAGTTCCAGAGGAAACAGCCGTGCGTAACTTTCTGGGCAGACTGTATTTCGTGTATTGCTTCGTGATGGTGGCATTGTACTTCCTGCCCACCTATCCCTTGCTGCTGCTGTTTGTCATCCACCCGAAATTATATCCGCTGGCGCATCTGTATCGACGCGGCTGGGCCTGGTTCATCATCATCACCTGTTTCCTGCGGCCCAAATTGGTGTTCCAGCGCAAGCTGAAAAAAGGGCACAAATACGTTTTTGTACCCAACCACTCTTCATATCTGGATATTGTGACCACGGCGGCGCTGTTGCCGGGCACCTTTTCGTTCATGGCGAAGAAAGAGCTGCGCGACATCCCGCTTTTTGGCATCTTCTTCAGAACCATAGACATTCCTGTGAACCGTCAAAGCACTACAGCCTCACACCGCGCCTTTGTAGAGGCAGGGAAGTTGCTGGCACGGGGACGCAACATCCTCATCTTTCCGGAAGGAACCATTCCTTCGCATACGCCAAACCTGGGACGCTTTAAAATCGGAGCGTTCCGTCTGGCCATCGAACAGGGTGCCGAAGTGGTGCCTGTGAGCATCATCGACAACCATCGACGTCTGCCCGAAGGCACCTTTGTGGCCAAGGGCGGGAAGATGCGCATGGTAGTGCACCGTCCGATTCCCACGGCGGGCATGGCAGTTGCTGATGCCGAAGCACTAAAAGATGAGGTTTATCGTATCATTGAAGAAGAATTGAAGCAACAAGGCGTTTTGTCATGAAGATTACCGAAGAAAAAGTACGCGCACTCGCACACCTTGCCCGTTTGGAATTTGAAGGCGAAGCCCTCCAAGAAATACGGAACGACCTGGAAAACATTGTGGCGATGTGCGAACAGCTCAATGGCCTGGATACAGAAGGTGTTGCACCGCTCATCTACATGACCGATGCGGTGAATGTGCTGCGCGAAGATGTGGTGCATCAGGAAATCAGCCACGAAGAAGCACTGCGCAACGCCCCCGCCAAAGATTCTGATTATTTCAGGGTTCCCAAGGTGATAGACCAAAACAAATAAGATCCATGAGTCATCTGATTGAATTGCGCGGCATCCGCAAAGTGTACCGCGTAGGTGATCAGGACATTTATGCCCTGCGGAACATCGACCTGAACATCAACCGTGGCGATTATCTGGCCCTGATGGGTCCCAGCGGTTCAGGCAAAAGCACGCTGATGAACATTTTGGGTTGTCTGGACACGCCTTCGGCGGGAAGTTATATCCTGAACGGACAGGAGGTTGCCCACATGAAAGACGAGCAGCTTTCCGGCATCCGCAACAAGGAAATCGGGTTTGTTTTTCAGACCTTTAACCTGTTGCCAAGGCTCACGGCACTGGACAACGTGGCGCTGCCCTTGGTCTATTCAGGTTTGGGCAAAAAAGAACGCCGGCAAAAAGCCGAACAGGCCTTGGCCGATGTGGGTCTTGCCGACCGCATGAACCATACGCCGAATGAACTTTCTGGAGGACAAAGGCAAAGGGTTGCCGTGGCCCGCGCCCTGGTAAACAGTCCAAGTTTGTTGCTTGCCGACGAGCCAACGGGAAACCTGGATACCAAAACATCCCATGAGATTATGGCGCTCTTCGAGCAGATCCATCAGAAGGGGAACACCATCATTCTGGTAACCCACGAAGAAGATATTGCACATCATGCAAAGCATGTGGTGCGCATGCGCGATGGCGAGGTTGAAAGCAATACCGCTTCAGGCGTCCGGGTCTGAAGTGCTGTAGGTGTGCGTATAATGGGCAATCACCTTTTTCAGTTCCTGGGTTTCTTCTTCCGATAAACCACTGGTAGCAAAGGAAACCACCTGCCCGCTTTCGCGCACAATGAAGTTGATTTCATAAAGCAGGAAATCTGCCTTTGCTACATAGGTCCATGGGATAAATACCAACTGCGACATGATGTTCTGCCGCCAGGAAATGCCCTTCTCATCTGCGGAAACAAAGTAGTTTCCTGAAAAGCGACGGTACAAATACACAAACAGCAGCAACAGTACACCCAATGTGATCCATGCCACATTCGGTCCAAACTGAGCCATGTTGATCATGGTGACTGCGAATACAAGGAGTCCGTAAACCAGAAAAATGGCAAACTCGCCTTTCCAGCGCGGTATTTGTACGTAGGTCTGCATCTTAGGGCTGTACGATCAGGGTGTTGCGCCAGTTTCCGTAGTTCAGGATATAGGTTCCTGGTTTCAGGTTTGTGGTGCGCAACAGGTTGTTTCCTGCATTCACCTGTGCGGACATCACACTGCGTCCATCCGAGGTAAATACCTCCAGGCGCTGGTTGGGAAGGGTTTGTGGGATGAATACCGTGAACTTGTCGCTGGCAGGATTCGGGAAAACCTGCAGCTGCGCTTCTGCCAGTCGGTACACATTGCTTGGACCTTCCACGCGCAGCACGAAGCGGGTGATGGTATCATTCTGCGTGATGGGAAAGCCTACACGCGCAAAGGTGCGTACCACGATGCGCAGCGGGAATGTTCCGCCGGAAGCAGGCGTTCCGCTGAAGGTGCCACAGCCAATACTGTCGTACACAAACACACAGCGAGGATTGTCACAAATGAAGTTGAAACCGGCAGGCATGTCCAATACCTTCAGTACTTTAACGGAGTCAATGTTTGCCTTTACCGGAAAACCGCCCAGCGTAACCATGGTGTCTTTCGGTGTTTTTACATGGATGGTGGCCGAGTAGGGTACATTGACCTTTCCGGAGGGAATGGAGTCCGGGTGAAAGCCTACGGGCTTGTT
>JBIKKI010000147.1:0-5390 GCA_044360435.1 Bacteroidia bacterium | reverse complement strand
GCTGGAATTCAACATTTCGCCTTATTGGAACATTTCTGCCGGCGACATGATCAATACCAAGCCGCACCGCTACGCCAACATGATTATTGCCGATAAGGTCATCCACTACCCTACCTTCTTCACCAGCTATACCGCAAAGAATTCTGTGTTTACACTGGCATATATGAAGCAACAGGCAGGGGTGAATTGTTCCGGTGGTATTTGTCGTGTGGAGCCTGCCTTCAGCGGATTCAGGTTTACGGTGAGCACGAATTTTTAAGCATTTCGAAATAAGGCCTGAGATTCCGCGACTATGGTTCTTCTGAACAGGTAAATCGGAATGATGCCAAGAAAAGGCAACGGATGCCCGGTTTCCTTTACAGCCAAAATGAAAAGTAAGATCCAAAAAACCTCAGGAGCTCCCGGACCCTCAGGAAAATGATTGGGACCGGAAATCATTTGCTTCAGGAACAAACCATGGCAGTGCCATGAACATTACATCTTCAATAGGCGGAGAAAGTGCTTCTGTCCTCCGACGCTGAGTTCTGCGAAGTACACCCCCTGCGGCAAGTCTTCAACAGGAATGCTGATGTTATGCATTCCGGCCTGAAAAGTTTGTGCTGTGATTTTACGAACCGGAGACCCTCCGGCATTTAACAACCGAATTTGGATATTCTGTTGGCTTTCAAGTTTAAAGGAAAGGTATGCTGCGGCGCTTGTCGGATTTGGCGTAATATTCAGTTCTGGCACAGTGCCGCCGAAGTCGGCATTGGTGGAAGCAAGTATCGGGATATTCGCCTTGAGCAACACGAATCTATTGGGAGATTCCGTGAGGGCATAAATTTTGCCATCGGGCGCCTGACGCACGTCGCGAAAACGCGCATAACCACTCAGGCTGCGATAGGAGGCCACACGTTTATCGTCCTTCATTTTGAGCCAATGGATATGGGTTCCGGCCAGGGCACCAATAAGGATATCGGCTTCGTTGGCTGCCTGACCATTTCTGATAAAAGTCATCCCGCTGGGAGCAATGGAAGGCACCCAATACGTTAAAGGCAGCTCCATGCCCGGAAGGGTTGTATCTGGAGTGATGGGTGTTCCATCGTAATTGATGCCGAACGTGACCGCAGGCCAGCCATAATTTATTCCGGGACGAAGCAGATTAAGTTCGTCGCCTCCGCGTGGGCCGTGTTCATGGGCATAGATTGCTCCGGTTTCAGGGTGCACAGCCATGCCTTGAATATTGCGGTTGCCCCAACAGAATATTTCCGGTTTGGTGTCAGGCACTCCGCGTAATGGATTGTCATCAGGAACTGTTCCATCATCATTTAAGCGCAGCACCTTGCCTAGGTGATTATTGGTATTTTGCGCATGCTCGGGAAAGCCGCGGTCGCCAACAGACATGTAAATACGGTGATTCCGATCGAAGACTATGCGACTGCCAAAATGCTGGCCAGAGTTGCTTACCGGCAAAGCGCGGAACAATTCAGTGAAATCTTGCAATTGATCATCAAGCAATTTACCCCTGCCCAAAGCTGTTGTCTGGCCACCTGTGGCATTTACAGCATAGCTGAGATAGACCAAGCGGTTACTGTCAAAATCGGGATGCAGGGCGACATCGAGCAAACCGCCCTGCCCACTTGCAGAAACTTGTGGTACTCCGCTGATTTCCTTGAGTACATTACCGCTGATGTTGTAGCGGAACAGTTTACCCTGTTTTTCCGTAAAAAGCACTTCATCACTGTTTAGGAAGGTAAATCCCCAAGGCGCCGAGCTGTTATTAAGCAATACCTTGTCAACGGTCAACTCCGGTGTTTGCGAACTTGCTGAATATACCGCAAATGTGAAGGTGAAAAGGAAGAGAAAAGGCTTCATCATAACGATTGGAAAACAGCTGCCAATCTACATTTGTTTGTACAACTCTGATGCACGGCAACTGCAGGGCGCGTCGGAACATACTCCGGGTAATTCAAACAGCTTGTCTATATTCGGCGCATGGGGTTGGCAGAAACAGAAACTGGCCTGTCTAGAAAACAACTTCAGGCGCTTTAATAGACGAAGCAGTAAGTTGCCGGAGAAATCAGCATGGGTTTGGTGATTTTCAGGTATCCCCAAAACCGACTTTCACCCTGCATACATGTCGTCAGTGCCTGTAATCCAGAAACGCCTTCACCCGTTCCGCCTGCAATTGGATTCCATGAAACATACTGTCATGGGAAAGCCGCATACTGTCGTTCCGCTGCAATACCATCCCGTGGGTGATTCCGGAAAGCACACTGCTGTCCCGGAGCATGAAGGCCTTGTGCACCGCCGGATAGTTTTGTTTGGTTTGGGCCAGCAATGCCTGACTGTACACACAATCCGTTGGTGATTTTAGTTTTCTGTTGGGTTCATAAACCAGATACACGGGCTTGATTCGATGCGCGGCCGCTTCCTTTTGAAGCAGTTCGCTCAACTGAGTTACGCAGCCACTGCAATACGGATAACTCATATACACCAAAAGCTGCCGTTCGTTGCGCTGAATGTATTTTGTGCGGCACTGTTCGTCGAGCACCCGGATGCCGGACTGCATCGTACTGCAGGCTGCGCAGGAAATCAACAACAGCCATTTAATTCCGTTCAAACACATAAACCGCCATGTTCTTTTTACTCTTTGGAAGCTTTTCCGTCACAAATTGCATCAGCTCCTGAGGTGTTTTCCCGAGTATGGTTTCTTTGCCGGCGGCAATGCCCAGGGCCATGATGGAACCATCATCCATCAGGAAGGTAGGACCACCGGTGCGCAGCATAGTCAGTTCAAGCAACTTTACATTGTATCCGAATGGTCCGGCATTCCGCACCAGGATGCTGGTATCCAGGCGCAGCCCAGCGCCTTCTTTCTTCAGAAAGTCCAGCGCCCAGATTTGTTGTCCTTCTTCATAGAGCGTGTAGCGCACCACCACATCACCGCGTTGATTGGCCATGATTTTCTCCACACGGGAATAGCGTCCCATCCAGTTGGCCATAGTGTCCCAGGCTGTCATCATGCCCTTGGCAAATTCCAGGGATATATATTCGGCTTCCAGGCTGTCGGGATATTGGTTCCAGGATTTTGGCTTCGCTTCATATACCAAATGCGCCGGGCCATGGGGGTTTAAGGCATAGATTTTATAGTTGACGATATCGGCCATGAGCAGCGTACTATCGCCCCAAAGCGCGCATAAGGCATTATCAAATTTGCTGCGGGTGAGGTACATGTGTCTGCGCGGCAGCCATGTTGTATCGAAGTGCAGGCTGTTCAGGCGGTACCGAATAACTCCGGACTCGAACGGTCCATCGGCATAAGGATAAGCGAAGTGCCCAAAAACCATACTTCCATCGGCGCTCATAACGTATTTATCGCCTGTGGCAGTTCCTTTCCGAAGGTTCAGTGCAGGAAACTTGGCTCGGTTTACCTGTAGCACGGAGTCGGTAACCAGCAGTAATTGCTGTTTTTGCAGCTGCACCTGCCCTTCATACACATCCACGATTGGCAGTGCCTGCCCTTTAAAAAGCAAGGATTCCGGCTTTCCGCGGAAACTGGTTCCATCTTTGGCAACAGCGTGGACGGTGTATTTTGGACCCTTACTGGTTTTCTGCCGATGCAGAAACACCAGCTTTTGTCCTTCCACGGTGAAGCCAATAAAATCTTGGGCATAGATCAGGCCTGGCACTGCTACCTTAGGATTTACGAAGGAATGTTTCAGGATTAAACCTTCTTGGGCATGAGCAGCGGGCAGGCTCAATGCGGATAAAATACCGGCTGCCACCCTGAGGCGGCAACCGGTAACCAAACAAAGCTTCATAGAGTCAGATAAGTTCATCTTTGTCAATGGTGATGGTACCATCCTCCAGATTCTGGTGGTTCCAAACCAGGGTATATCGAAATTTCTTACCGCTTACGGGATCTAGAAACACCCGCATTTCCGAGCCTTGCATGACCCCTTTGTTCAGCTGTTCCAGGACAAATTCGAGCAGTAAATTCGTAATACCTTCCTGCACATCATGGTTTTGGTAGGTTTGGTCCACCAGCGTAGGGCATTTGAAAATGCCGGGACCGGTGCAGTTGATTACGCGCATTACATCCACATACGGAATACCGATTTTCTGATCGCTCACCTGTTTATACCCCTGAGGCCCGCCACCCTTGGTGGTTCTGGAGTAAATAATCCAGGCTTGTGATGACGCGGCTGTGCCCAGCAACAACAAAGAGAGCAAACCCAGCCTGAGGAACTTGATGTTCATATCACTTCCTCCTTCTCAATCCTGGTGCGAACATCTTCACCATCCAACTCCCAGAACACCACATACCGATACCGTTTACCTGTTTGTTCGTCCTCATAAATGACCACGTGAGAACCATTAGACTGGCCAAGGGCGATTTGTCCCGTAGCGTAGCGCGACAATTTGTTTACATGATCCGCATCAACCGGATCGCTGTAATCGCCGGGCAACGCAGCACTTGGACACATTTCATAGCCCTCGCCCTTGCAGGATACATAAAGTACTTCTACCTGCAACAGCCCCCATGAACCCGGGACCGGCAAATAAGCGATGTACTTACTGGTTTCGCTGTAACCCTTTCGCACACGATCCACACTTCGGAACTCGGCGCTGTAAATAACATAGGCGTTGCTCTCTTGCACTCCCGCAAGCAACAACAAGGAAAAAATAATAAAACGTCTCATAATACAAACAATTATGCCATACAATGTTAAGAACTAAAGTTCCATAAGAACAACACTTGCAGACGGCCTTCAAGCCATGCTCCAAAGGAATTTAAAGAAACATCCTGAGTATATTCCTGATAATGAACAAGTTATACAATATCAGTTAAAAGCATTTTATTTTAAATAAACGTTTGTAAACATTTACAAACACCTAAGCACCCAAGTTTCTCTGCAAAATGAGCCTGGGTAGATACTGTTTTATTGATGGTTATATGCGTATTCCAACAAAAACCCTGCGCCCCTGAAGGCTGGCATAATTGTAAGATGCATCAAAGGTGTAGCCCTCTGGATTATTGACCTGTACCTGTTTGTCAAAAGGATCAAATGGCCTCAGCAGTGGATTCCTTGGTACAAAATTGAACAAGTTGCGGATGCCTGTATAAATCTCAATCCATCGTTTTGTCTTCTTTGTAGCCTGAACATTCACCAGTACATACCAGGGTGAATATTCGGGTCGGAAATCATTGGGTACCACAGGCAGGCGCATGGGACTATACATTTTTGCACCCACATCAAGCATCCAGTTTCGAGGTAAGGGCTGCTGCACTTGCAAGGCAGCGCTGAGTGGCGGGCTATGCACCTGCTGTTCAAAATCCATCACGCCATTGCTGTCGCGACGCATGATACCAACCTGCATGGCGGTAATGCCTAAGGTAAAACGCT
>JBIKKI010000160.1:0-4908 GCA_044360435.1 Bacteroidia bacterium | reverse complement strand
GTGCTGAAGGAAATTCCCATCATCTTCACCGATCGCACCGAAGGTACTTCCAAAATGAGTACCCGCATTTTCCGCGAAGCGCTGTTCGGGGTTATTGAACTGCGCCTGAAAAGCATCTTTGGCAAGTTGTAAGCAGCTTCGGTTTAAGTGTGCATCTGAAGTCATTCAGCTGTTCACGTGAATGTGAAGTTCGGTAAAACTGTATTAGGGGCGCATGTGGTTACGGTGCGTGTTTCTTGGGGGCAGGGATTATATTTCAATTAAAAAGGCATAGAAATGCAGCAACTTTTTTCATTTCGAAACTTCCGATGGACCAATGTAGAACAGCCCGACCAAAAAGAGCTGGAAGCGCTGGCGGCCCAATACCGACTTGATTTCTTTCAGATACAGGACAGCCTGCAGCATGGGCATCTTCCCAAGTTTGAACGTCAGCCGGAGTATAACTTCCTGATTCTCAGGGCCTTCACTTCGAATATTGAGGAGGGCGCCACCACAGTGAGCGACCTGTCCAACAAAATTGCCTTCTTCTATAATCAGGAGCAATTAATCACCATCCACCGCAGTCCGTTTCAGTTTTTACAGGAGGTTCCAGAGGATCCGGCCGATAGTGAAGCGCTGCTGCTTTTTCTGATTGGCCAGATGGCTGAAACCTATCAGGCACCGCTGGATGCGCTGGACAGACAAATTGAAGCCTTTGAGCAAACCATCTTCCTGAAAGACCACTCCCGTATTTCACTGGAAGACCTGTACTACCTCAAAACCCAGACCCGCATTACCAAGAAGCTCATTCAACTGTTTCAGCAAACGCTGACGCACCTGGAAGTGAGTCCGGTAAATCGAACAGCCCTTCAGGATATTAAAGACCGTCTGGTAGCGCTGTTGCTGAGTTATGATGAGGTTTTGGAAAATGCGCATAACCTGTTGCATACGTATCATTCCGTGAATGCCCAGAAAAGCAATGATGTGATGAAGCTGCTCACCATCTTCTCGGCCTTTTTTCTGCCTTTAACTTTTGTCGCGGGCATCTACGGCATGAACTTTCGCAACATGCCGGAACTGGAATGGACCTCCGGATATTACCTGGCCTGGGGGCTCATGTTGCTCATTGCCGCGCTGGTGTTCATCTGGTTCAGGCGGCGACGGATCATCTAAGCGCTTTTAGGGTACGCTGAGCGCCTGTTTCACTTCTGCCAGACGTTCAGCCCTTTTAACACCTCTGCCAATGTCAGGATTTAACTGACTGAATTCATATTCCAGGTATTCCACAAATGGAAGCATGGATTGATAGCGGCCCAGCGCATCATCGGAAGGAACGGTTCCTGATTCCTGCAGCTTACGGTTGAACGCATCACGCTGCAGCAGCAGATTCATCAGGCCTGCAAACATCCTGTTGCCTAGTTCCACTTCGCCACTTCGATACAAGGCGCCAAGGAGGCTGCCAAATTCAAATTCTGTCTGAAGCTGATGCGGCAGGAATACGCAGTTAATTTTTTCGAGTATCCGTGCTTTAAGTGCTTCTTCCTTATGGTTTTGGCACCAGTCGAGGGCCAGGGCTGTGCGCGCGGCAAAGAGTCCCAGATAAGTTTTATTGGTGCCCGTGCGCATCGGGTCCGCCAGACTGTCGGCACGCAGGCAGATCATTTCTTCTGCAATCCAGCGGGCTACGCTTGCACTATCCGCTGGGCCTTCCGGATACAAGGAAGGCATGAAATGTTGACCCGATGAGCGTATAAATTGCCATTCCTGGCTCAGCTCACTTCCGCAAAAGCCTGTAAACAGCACCGGTCTTTGGTTGGAAAGCATCAGGTCAATCAAATGTACCTGTCCGCTGAAGATATAACTTCCCCGAAGGCCAAATCGGCCGCGATTCATGCCGGAGTCCAACACAAAAGCATCGGCTTCAATTTCCTTGTTTCCGGTATAATAGGTTTCCGGAAGCAGGCGTGCGTCGGCCTTGCCTCTGGCTGTAATCATGATGTATCCCGGATCTTCGCGGTCCCGATAACGCTGATGGGCTTTCAGTTGCACCCTGCCCGGAAGGCCAAGGCCCACGCTGATTAAATCGCGATATTCTTTCACGGCCAGCAGCGAAAGGTTGATAACGGCCACGTCCCGGCGAACACCGGCTACAATTTGCAGGAACCACAAAGGATAAGTGTCGTTGTCGCCACCGCTGATCAGAATAGCATTGGAAGGCAGGCCAGCGAGCATGTTTCGGGCCAGATCCAACATGGATGGATCGTACTTCGCCAGCTGAATCCAATGCAGTCCGCGTTCGGGAAAACCGGCCTGAATCAGGGTTTGCGCCATGAACACGTATTCATTGGCCAGCTTCTGCCGGGCATTGCCCACCAACACTTCGTAATTCGGATCGACCTCCACCAGTTTTTGCAGGGCTTTCAAACCCAACTTGGCATAGAATTCAAATGAATCAGCCTGTAAAGTGCTGGCCTTTCCGCTCCAGCCCTGTCTGCCCGGCCAGGTTGCATTTGCCGCATTTCCCCATTGTGTGGGCATGATGAAGCCCATGGCGTAATCTGAATACGCGCGGCTCAGGCTTTCCAGCAGTGCAGGTGTAAGCAACAGTTCATTTCCGTAATCGCGGATAATGTCCCATGACCATTGTGGATATCCGTAATAGCGACAGCGTTCGTAACGGTATGGTTCATCCAAACGCATTCCGAGTTGCTTCAGCGAATCAGCATCGAAAACCGGACGGCTGCGCCTGGTGATGGGAAGTCTGCGCCAGCTTCTGTCTCCAGATCTCCACAAGGTATGTTCGGCTACTGTGTGCAGTTGTCCATCATTGGTGAAATCCTGCAATACCAAATGCCAGCCATCGCGGCGGTGTACCGCCTTGGGCATGGTTGTTTCTTCCATCACATAGGTTCCATACAGATGACGCATCACCTGAGGATAAGAAGGATCTTGCGCCCCAATGTTTCCTATCAAAAACAGCACAACCCAGAAAAGCTTACGGTGGAAAGCCATGTCGGCAAATTAGCGAATGCCGTTCACTTCCTCGAGCACTTCAGACCGGTTTCGCAATTGGAAAATTCATTGGGCAGATGCACCCGGTTCATGCTTCGCCTGCAACAAGCCAGTCATCATAAACAGCGCTGAAATCATGATTACCTGAATGATGAGCGAGCGGTCAACACCGGGAACAAAATCTTCAGGCTCGATGCTTAAAAAAAGCAAGATGGTGATGAGGCCACGCGGATTCAGAAACAGCAACGGCGTGGCAGGAAGGCCAAGCAGTCTTAAGAATCCAAGACGCAGCAGGATGAGGATTCCGGAAATAACCACGGCGAGCATGAGGCTATCTGGGTTGAGTAGTTCACTCGTTTGAATCAAAAATCCGAACAGGATAAAGAACAAAGAGCGAATAAGGAAGGCGGCCTCTGCAAGCAGTTCAGACAGGCGGTGTACCTCCTGGTTTAGTTTTTCATAGTTCATTTTTTTACCCCAGCGCAGTTTCTTTACCTGTTTCAGGTTACCCAAAAACAGTCCAAACAGCATGATGAAAATGAGTCCCGGCAAATGATAGGCTTTGGAAATGCCATAAATCAGAATCACCATGATGATGATCGGGCCATATTTAATTGGATGCCTGATGCGGCCAAGAAGGTAAGTAAGTCCAAGGGTGGCCGCCAGTGAAACGGCCATCATCAGGAGGAGTTCTCCGCCAAACAATGCATATGTATTCAGCCCGAAACTGTTGTTGAGCAAGATGAAATTGAACAAGAGGATGCCCAACACATCCGAGGTGCTGCTTTCATAAATGACAAATTCCCTGTTGGACGCACCCAGTCCACGGCTGCTGGGAATGGCAATGGCGCTGCTGATGATGCACAAGGGGATGGCATTCAGTACATAAGGCCTCCAATGGTACGGAGGACCGGGATGATAACTCCAGAGCACCCAGGCTATAAGCGCAGTGCCCGCCAGCATGGGTGCAGCAGCCATAATCTGACTTAAGATGATGGTTTTTTTCTTTTCCGGGTTCAATTCCAATTCTATGGTGCCTTCCAGCACGATGAGGATCAACCCGATGGTGCCAAGCACGGGCAAAGCACCACTTAAGTCAGGGATGGGAATGTTGAAGAAAGAGGCTGCATTTTGGGACAGCCAACCCAGTACCAGCAAAAGTATTACGGATGGTATTCTGGTTCTACGCGCTGTAACATCGAACAAATATGCGATGAGCAACAGAATACAAATGGTAATGATTACTGCCGCAGTCATGTTTTGGGTTGTTTATAATCCGCTCACTTCCTGGATGTTTTCGTGCAAACGGGCCCAGCTGAACAATTGTTTCTGTTCGCGCAATCCAGCCTGGAAAGACTCAGGTTCTTTCTTCAGAAAAAAATCTTCCAGCGCACTGCGAATGGCCGCTTCTTCCGCGGCGCATACATAGCCCACTTTGCCATCGGGAACCAGTTCTGCCAGGCCGCCCACGTCTGTAACCAACATGGGTTTCTCGAAATGATAGGCTATCTGGGTAACACCGCTCTGGGTGGCGTTTTTATAGGTTTGGGCCACCAAGTCGCTGGCCGCGAAATAGGCCGCCACCTGCTGATTCGGGATGAAGTGCGTATGCAATACCACCCGCTCTTCCATGCCGTGCTTGCGGATGATGTCCAGGTAGGGCTGGGCATCTTCGTAGAATTCACCGGCCACCAGGAGTTTCACTTTTTTATCCTCGAAGGAAGCACGTGCAAAGGCCTCCAGCAACAAGTCCAGCCCTTTGTAGGCGCGGATGAAGCCGAAGAACAGGATGTATCGGTAATCCGGGTCCAGGCTCAGTGTCTTGCAGGCTTCCGCGCGTTCCGGGGCTGTTCCGAAGTTGTCGTACAGGGGATGCGGATTGTACAGGGCGGGTTTGCTGAACTTCAGGTCGTGCAA
>JBIKKI010000035.1:0-18160 GCA_044360435.1 Bacteroidia bacterium | reverse complement strand
TCAATGCACCGGAACGCGCAACAGCCTGACTGATGCTGGTGGTTTGGCGATGTATTTGCCTGCCCGTGACGTCGGTAATGGTCAATTCTGCTTCCAGATCTTCGCCAGCAGCATTGTGTTCTACCAAAAATCGAACTTCCTGGCCGGGCTCAGCAGGATTGGGATATGGAACCACTTTGGAAACCGTAAATACACCACGCGCACTCACCAGCATTTGAATACTGGTTTCAGATGAATTATTGAAAATATCCCAAACACGCAATGTCAGTGTATGCATACCCGGACTGAGATTCTGGAGCGGAAAACTGATACATCCGCTGCTGTAACTGTTGATATCCGCGGTGTAGTAATCATTGACCACAAATACCTGTTCCTGCGGCGTGCCTTTATCAACAAAAAGCAACAAATCTCGGCCAATACCATTACCTGTGGCATTGATTCCATTGGCATCGCGGAGGAAGGCCAGGGCCAAGGCGTCTGAAGCAACCACTCCTCCGCTGCGAAAGGTAGTATCGTTCAAGAACAAACGGATTCCGGGACCGGCCTTGTCTGCAATCAGCATCTGTTCACTTCCGCCAATCAACACCTGATAAAATCCGCTCGCATCGGTAACGCCATTTTCTGCATACATGGATATTTTGCCCGAGGCGACCTGATAACTGATGTCTTTGGGCACCATGAATTCAACGCGAAACAATCCGTTTTTGACGGTTGCCAACCCCTTGTAAATAATGGTATTTTGGGTTCTGTAACTGAGTTCGCTGCCCGGATTATCGTTGGCCAGGGTTTTACGCACCTGAACCTTATCATAAACGGTGATATACAGTCGGCCATTAAAATCCGGAAAGGGTTGGCCGTTTCGCTGTTCCACATGACCTTCCAATAAGGCCCGGCTAAACGCTTTTAGTGTATCGCGGAAATCCTTGGCGGCAATGTTGTTGATGAAGTCAAGTTTCACCTGATGCAATGGGAATGCAGGTGTCATGGACGGATCGCCCAGTAAGGCAAACTTTCGGTCTTCATCAGTTCTGTTTCCTCTGTTTTTCACATTGCGCATGATATCGCCAATGGTCGGTAAAGGCGCTGGCGCAGAAACCAAACCATATTCTTTCCAGAAAGCACTGTTGATGGATTTATTGCCGGTATTGTAGGTCAGTCGCGTGGTAGTAAGCAGCGCCACATTGCCTCCTTCTGAATGCAGGATGCTCAATTCACCGGCAGATTGTCGCGCCGGATCATCAAACCTGCTGAACTCGCAGGTAGCGGTAACCATGATGGAAAGACGATTCTTGTTGGTCCAGTTTTTAATCATGGGAACGGTAAGCACTTCTTCCTGTGCCCATCCTTTTTCACCCCCATGGCCCATATAGTTGAAGAACAGGGTTCCGCGACTCATGTTGCGGTTGATGGACGCCTGTGCATCCGGATAAGCTTCGGTATTACCGGTATTTACCTGCCGGAATGCATCAAAATAAACCTTGTCGGCATTGAATTCAGGATGTGCGGCAGCAACATATTGGGCATAAGATTCCGATTCATTCAAAAATTCAAACTCCCATTGATCGTTGTCCACATCATCAGCGGCAAATGCAATCCTGTTCCGCCATTCCCCCAAGGTTGCCGGGCTGTCGTATTGAATAATTTTATCAACCAGTGAAGACGCTTCTTCCCCGGTGCGCACAGGCAAACGGCCTACCGCAACAGACATAGGCCCGTTAAACAAACGGAACCCTGTTGCGGAATCAAGGAAAGCATAGAAATCATCACTGGCAAAGCTGGTATTGATGTATGCTGTAACATCGCTTTGGTACACGGGAATGAAATTGGTATTGGCCTTTACCCGGTCTTTATAATCATAAGAAGCCGCCCCGAACAGCAATACATACTTTAGCGGAGTGGGCGTATTTTTTTGCTTGTGGTACACATAGCTGATGAAGTTTCGAATGGCGCTTACATCTTGTGCCCCAGAGCTGAATTCTCGGTAAATCGCCTGAGGAGTGACCAAACGACAAAGCCTACCTTGTGCCGTTCTATGGGCAGCGAGGCGTTTTGCCTGCTCCATAAAATCAGGATGTGCAATGATCAAAAATTCGCAGGGGCCTTCTGATTTAAGATCCTGATTGCTGATGCGGCCTGCCAGTTCCGGGCGCAAGGTAGATGCTTCATCAAAACAAACGAGCCTTCTGGCCTGATTGGTTTGAACCGCCCTGAAAAACCGGTCGGACCCGGCGCCTGCCAATGACTGAACAAATGGAGCATATGGCTGGCCTACATCCCAAACCTGAAATCCACTACCCTGTAATTGCCATGCGCCAATTTTACCCGGAGCATTGGGTAAAATCGCAAACTCAAACTGCCGGCCTCTGAAAACAAGGTTGCGTTCGTAATGAATTTCGTACCAGCCGAGGTAGCCGTTTGCGTTGAAATTGGGCCTGGAGTAACGCAGGGAAAATGGCCAGTTTACTGAACCTGGAAAACGCCCTTCCCATTCTTCATCTACATAACTGATGTCATTAATATTCAATGCCGGGATGGGAATAAACTTCTGAGTTCCTGCGACATCGAGGGTAAAAAAACCGGACCCGCCAGGATTCCTGCCGGCCAAACGTAATTTCATCAATACCGATGAACCCGAACGCAACTCCTCAAGCGTGTGGTTGAAAGAATAAACATCTGTCTGACCGCCAAAGCGTTCACCGAGCCATTCCTTCCCGGAAATACTCAGATTGTACAAGTCGCGTTCGTGAAACAACATAGATGTAGCGCTGCTGCTTACTGTATCCGGCTGCAAACCAGATCCGGAGCCCAGTTCTGATATACGCTTACCCAGCTTTCCGCCAAAGGTGAAGTACACGCGCGCTACCTCTTCATACAAGTGTTGAATATGTTCAAAGCGTCCGAGCGACGGAGCGTATTTCCACACATGGGCACCATCTGAATAAAAAAACACCTGATCGCCTTCATCGAAGCTGCCATCATCCTCACCGGTTACCATGATGGGTAATTCAGGCGGATCAGCCAGAATTGCAGTTGCCGGCAGTTCGCTCATCATTCCTCCCTGATGTCCCACAATCCGAATGGTACGCGGGTCTACTTCCGAAGGATTTACACCGAGGCTGCGCAGGTCATTGGACGTAATCTTGTAAACCCCGCCAGAGGGTATACGCAGTTCATACCACTTCCCTTCTGCAAACACACCTTGACCCCGAAGGGTTGCAGCATGCATGAACACCAGAAGGTAAAAAAAGCTGCGACGCATGTTCCAATTCATGTTCATTGAAGGCAATTCAACTTCCAAATATCCGTTATACCTAACGTAATCGGTAGCGAAAAGTTGCCCCATAAAAGAATTTAAAGACGAACAGTAGTCAGATGAAAATAAAACACAAATTGTTGTACTTTTGTCCATTAGCAGAAAAATCATCTATGATGAGAACCTATACCAAAAGCGCAGTTTTCTTTGTCGGCCTCTTGCTTGCCGGTTCGCTCAAGGCTCAGGATCCTGAACTGTCGCAGTTTTACGCTGCGCCCATGTACACCAACCCGGCTATGGCTGGATCAGCTTTTTGTCAGGCTGGTGCTGCAGGAAGGGTAGCCCTGAACTACAGAAACCAGTGGCCTTCATTGCCCGGAACTTTCCGTTCATTCGCAGCATCCTGGGATCAGCATATCCCAGATCTCGGCGGCGGATTGGGCATTATGGCATTCAGAGATGTTGCCGGAACTGGACTTCTGACAACCACCAGTTTCAGCGGAATTTATTCATACATGCTGGCGGTAAACAAGAAACTGTACATGCGTTTTGGTTTACAGGCAACGTTTACAGACAAACGCATTGATGTCACCAAACTGCGCTTCTCAGACCAAATCGACCCAACACTTGGTTTTGTTCGAAACACCAATGAACAATTCCCAACCACGTCGGTAGGGTTTCCAAACTTTGCAGCCGGATGGATGATGTACACATCCAAATTTTACTTGGGTGTGGCCGCGCACAACATCGTAGAACCCAACCAGTCTTTCTTTAAGAACCCTGACGGGAAATTGCCCAGGCGTTATACTGTTCACTCCGGTGCCATGATTCCATTGGGCCCAAGCAGAAGAGATCCTACAGGATTTTTCTCCCCCAATGTGCTGTTCATGATGCAACAGAACTTCTCACAAATGAACCTCGGTTTTTACATGACCCGTGGACCTCTGGTAAGCGGTTTGTGGTTCCGTCAGACATTTGGCAACTATGGCACCTCTGATGCCATCATGGCCTTGATTGGTTTCCGTAAAGATCGTTTTAAATTCGGATACTCCTTCGACATTACCGTGAGCGATGGCAACAGTGCTATACCTTATTCACACGAGGTAAGTGCCATCATTGAATGGTGCGTACCTCCCGGACGCAGACCTTTCCGCCCATTGCGCTGTCCTGAATTCTAATGGATAGAAGGTAAAATCCTTTATAATTGCACAATTTTCAAAACAAACTCACGTTTCCAACAGAACAATAAAGACTGCAAAGCAGCATGAATATGAAACTTCGATCACTGCTCACACTGTTTGCCGCATCCGGTTTGCTTTTCACAGCTTGCCAGAAAAAACAGAAAAGCGCTGTAACCGGCCAAGGGTACAACGACCCTAAATGGGGTGGTTTTTTCAACCCTAAATATAAAGGTCAGGAAACTGGCCCCGGACTCGTGCTCATTGAAGGTGGTTCCTTCACCATGGGTACTACAGAGCAGGACATGACCGCGGACAACAACTCCGTGGAACGAAAAGTCACTGTGAATTCCTTTTACATGGATGAAACAGAGGTAAGCAACGTTCAATACCGCGAATACTTGTATTGGGTAAACCGCGTATTCACTGAATACCCTGAAGTATATAGAAATGCTTTACCTGATACCCTTTGCTGGCGCAGCAAACTGGCGTATAACGAGCCTTTTGTGGAGTATTACTTCCGCCACCCGGCTTACAAAGATTACCCCGTTGTCGGAGTAAACTGGGTTCAAGCTTCTGATTTCGCGTCATGGCGCACGGATCGGGTGAACGAAATGATTTTGGATCGCGAAGGCATCGTTAAGTTTGACGTCACCTCCGATGGAAACAACGACAATAACTTCAATACGCGTTCATACCTGGCCGGTCAATTTCAATTTGCCAAAAAAGGGAAACACCTTCCCCGCGATTACACGAAGAAAAAAGCAACCCGCGAACGCGTGAGTGTTGAAGATGGTATTTTGCTTCCCGATTACAGACTTCCCACAGAATCCGAATGGGAATATGCTGCTCAGGCGAACATCGGGAACACCGTCGCCAACAACATCGATGTGAAGAAAATCTACCCCTGGAACGATTATACCGTAAGGGTAAAAGAAGGAAAAGAACGCGATCGTGGAAAAATCATCATGAACGCCATGGTAGGTAAAGGTGACTTCGGTGGTATTGCCGGAGGTCAGTTAAATGATGCGGGTTTCATCCCAACACCAGTTTACTCTTACTGGCCTAATGATTACGGTCTGTACAACATGGCTGGCAACGTGGCAGAATGGGTGATGGATGTGTATCGTCCGCTTTCCTTGGAAGATATGGACCAGTTCATGCCTTTCCGCGGGAACGTGTACAAAACAGTTCAACTGAACCAGTACGGAGAGATTGAAGACAAAGACAGCCTTGGTCGCCTGAGGTTCCGCAACGTTGATCTTCAGGAGAACATCAACCGCAGGAATTATAAAGTTGCGGACAACATCGGCTTCAAAGACGAACCCGGAGCAAATGCCAACGACGATTATTTCTACGAGTATGGCGTTACTACTTTGGTTGACAACAAAGCACGCGTATTCAAAGGCGCCTCTTGGTTTGACCGCCTTTATTGGGCATCTCCAGGTACACGCAGATATTTGGATGAAAAACAAAGCCTTTCAACGCTCGGCTTCCGCTGTGCCATGATTCGTGTTGGCGCACCTGTGGGTAACAGCAAGAAGAAATACAATGGCTTGCCTTCCAGCGGCATCGATAAAAAGACTAAAAGGAAGCGCTAAGCGCATCTAAGAATACCCAAATAAAAAACCCACCAATTGGTGGGTTTTTTATTTGGGTTCGTTGAACAATAAACGCCGACTCAGCAGAAAGCTTCGTAAGCCTGTTCAAGATTGGCGGCAATCATATCGGCTGTGCGTCCTTCGATATGGTGACGTTCAACAAAATGTACAAGTTCTCCGTCGCGGAACAACGCAATGGCTGGAGATGAAGGCGGATACGGCGCAAAATACTCCCGGGCCTTATTGGTGGCTTCCAAATCCTGACCGGCAAATACCGTAAGCAATCGATGAGGTTTTTTTGATCCGCTGATGGAACGAAGAACACCTGGACGCGCGCTGCCTGCGGCACAGCCACAAACAGAATTCACAACAACCAATGTAGTTCCTTCTTGGTTGTTCAGGGCGTCTTCAACCTCTTCAGGAGTTTTGAGTTCAACAAATCCTTGGGCGGTAAGTTCCGCCCTCATGGGCGCAACAAGCATTTCTGGGTATGGCATAATTGTTTGTTTAATGTGGTGGCAAAATCATGTACAAAGCTTATTCCGCTTTTTACTACGCCTGTTTCAATCTATTTTTGCAGAAATTAAAACAGATGTCAACTGAAACTATGTCACTTCCTTACAAAGTAAAAGACATTTCCCTTGCCGAATGGGGCCGTAAAGAAATTCGCCTGGCAGAAGCTGAAATGCCCGGTCTGATGGCCATCCGCAATAAATACAGAGCCGAACAACCCTTGAAAGGTGCCAGGATTGCAGGTTGCCTGCACATGACCATCCAGACGGCAGTTCTGATTGAAACTTTGGCAGATCTTGGTGCTGAAGTACGCTGGAGTTCTTGCAACATCTTCTCTACTCAGGACCATGCAGCTGCTGCCATTGCCGCTGCCGGAATTCCGGTTTTTGCCTGGAAAGGCATGAACGAAGAAGAGTACGACTGGTGCATCGAACAAACCTTGTATTTCGGTGATCCAAGCCGCCCGCTGAATATGATTCTTGACGATGGCGGTGACCTTACCAACATCGTTCTCGATAAATACCCCGACCTGGCGAAGCACATCAAAGGTATCTCTGAAGAAACTACCACCGGTGTAAAACGTCTTTACGACCGCCAAAAAGCAGGAACCCTCCCCATGCCCGCAATCAATGTAAACGACAGCGTTACCAAGAGCAAGTTCGACAACAAATATGGTTGTCGTGAGAGTCTGGTTGACGCCATCCGTCGCGCAACTGATGTAATGCTGGCCGGAAAAGTTGCAGTAGTGTGTGGTTATGGTGATGTAGGAAAAGGCAGTGCTGATTCGCTCCGTGGCGCAGGCACCCGTGTTATTGTTACTGAAATCGACCCCATTTGCGCACTGCAGGCGGCCATGGACGGTTATGAAGTAAAAACACTCGAATCAGCACTTGCTGAAGCGAACATCATTGTTACTGCTACCGGCAACTGTGGCATTGTGCGTGGCGAACATTTCCAGAGCATGCGCGACAAAGCCATCGTTTGTAACATTGGACACTTCGATAACGAAATCGACATTGCATGGCTCAACACCAATTATGGCCATTCAAAATACACCATCAAGCCACAGGTGGATGTTTATGAAATAGACGGCAAAGAGATCATTGTATTGGCAGAAGGTCGCCTCGTGAACCTTGGCTGCGCCATGGGTCACCCATCTTTTGTGATGTCCAATTCATTCACCAATCAAACACTGGCTCAGATTGAATTGTGGAACAACCACGGGAAATACGAACATCAGGTTTATGTATTGCCCAAACATCTTGACGAAATGGTTGCCCGCCTGCACCTGGATCATATTGGCGCCGAACTTACCGTATTGCGCAATGACCAGGCTGATTACATCGGCGTTCCGATGGAAGGCCCTTACAAGCCAGAACACTACCGCTATTAATCAGTACACATACAGGTTACAAAAAAGCCCGGCCAACTGGTCGGGCTTTTTTTATGCAGTCAATGAACATCGCAATCGTAAAAAAAAGGCAGCCCAATAAGCCGGATTCTGTTACACCCGAAAGTGCATCTGTCATTTATCTGGCCCGCCCCGAAGGACGTGGACGTTCGGCCTACCCTCCCCTCCATCATTCAGGCTTGCACCTGAACTACTCGGACGAGTAACCCTCAGTGAGGGGTATATTTGGCCTTTCAACTCCCGGGGTTTACCTCGCCAGTCGTTACCGCGCTGACGCGTGAGCCCTTACCTCGCGATTTCACCCTTACCTGCAAACCCTAAAGCCTGCAGGCGGTATTTTTTCTGTGGCACTTTCCGTCACAGGCCGCTTGCGCCAACCTATGCCCCCGTTTTCACGGGGCGGGATACTCTGCGTTGCCCGGACTTTCCTCTCCAGTTTCGAGAAACCGGAGCGACAGACTGGGCTGCCTTGTTTCAAAGATACTGCCTGTGAACTCAACCAAGCACAGCAGGTTACATCATTATATATTTGCAATTCATGAGCGTAGCATATGAAGCAGTAATTGGCCTGGAAATCCACGTTCAACTGCTCACCCAAAGTAAGGCATTTTGTGCAGACAGTACCGCTTACGGGGCGCTTCCCAATACGCAGGTAAGTCCCATTAGCCTTGGTCATCCCGGAACACTGCCTCGCCACAACCGCCATGCGGTGGAACATGCGCTGAAGATGGGACTTGCGCTTGACTGTGCCATCACCCGGGAAAATCACTATTCCCGCAAAAACTATTTCTACGCTGATTTACCGAAAGGATACCAAATCACACAATTCAATACGCCCATCTGTGAAGGCGGAGGCGTGAATATTCGTTTGAAGGACGGCAGCCGCAAGAGAATCGGACTCATCCGGATTCACATGGAAGAAGATACCGGTAAGAGCATGCACGACCAGGATCCTAAGGACAGTTTGATTGATTACAATCGTGCCGGAACCGCCCTTATTGAAGTAGTTACCGAGCCGGATATACGCAGTGGCGAAGAAGCATACGCCTTTGTCACAGAAATACGCAGGCTGGTGCGCTATCTGGATATTTGTGACGGCAACATGGAAGAGGGTAGTCTGCGCTGTGATGCAAACGTATCCATTCGCCCGGTGGGCAGCAGCACCTTTGGAACCAAGGTAGAAGTTAAAAATATGAACTCCATTTCCAATGTGCGCCGGGCTATTGACCACGAGATTGAAAGGCAAAGGGAAATCCTCGAATCCGGTGGCAACGTTTCTGGAGAAACACGGGGCTTCAATGCTTTGAGTGGAACCACATTCTCCATGCGCAGCAAAGAAATGGTGAATGATTACCGCTACTTCCCCGAACCCGATTTACCCCCGCTGATTCTGAGCGATCAATACATCCAGGCCGTACACAAACTGATGCCCGAACTTCCCGAAACCTTATTCCAAAGGTTCACAGAGGAATTTGGCCTGAGCGAATATGATGCCGGAGTTCTTACAGACGATAAAGCCACTGCCGCTTACTTCCTGAGCGTGGTACAACATACCGGCAACTTCAAGGCTGCCGCCAATTGGGTTACCGTTCATGTAAAAGGGTACCTCAACGAACATGCCATCAGCATTGATGATTTCCCTTTGAGCGGTAAGCGTGTGGCAGACCTCATCGCCCTCATTGACTCTGGCAAAGTGAGCAACAGCAGTGCTGCACAAAAACTCTTCCCGGCCATGATTAGCCATGAGGGCAAGTCACCGCTGGAACTTGCAGAATCACTAAACCTGCTTCAAACTTCAGACGCAGACCTTATTGAAACCCTGGTCAACGAAGTGCTTGCAGCGTTTCCGCAGAAAGTAGCCGAATACAGGCAAGGGAAAACCGGACTGCTCGGGATGTTTGTTGGAGAAATCATGAAACGCAGCAAGGGTAAGGCCGACCCTAAGAAGGTGAATGAGGTTTTGCTTAAAAAACTTGAAGCCTAAACACCGCAGCGGTTCACTTCACCTTCAAAACGCTTAACTGCAGATGGTTTTTTCAAGCCTGATTTTCCTTTACCTGTTCCTGCCTTCATGCTTGTTGCTCTACTATGCATGGAACAATCGTACGTATAGAAATGCATTGCTTACCCTTTTCTCCCTGGTTTTTTATGCTTGGGGAGAACCTATTTGGGTAACCTTGCTCATTTTTTCAGCCAGCCTGGATTATGCCAATGCGCTGCTGATTCAGAAAAATCGGGGCACCATTTGGGCAAGCGTAGGTCTTTGGTCGTCTGTGGCACTGAATCTGGGATTGCTCTTTCTGTTCAAATACAGTTCATTTATTTATGAAAACGTAAATCTGGTCCTTGGAACCAACTTCAGTATTCCTCAATACGCCCTTCCAATCGGAATTTCTTTTTACACCTTCCAAACCATTTCGTACGTTTTGGATGTGTACAGGAATGAAGTCCCAGCGCAGCGGAACTACTTGAGTTTCCTGCTGTTTGTAAGCCTGTTTCACCAATTGGTTGCGGGACCCATCGTTAGATACGTTCACATCGCCGATGAAATTGACAACCGGAAATTCGACATTGCGGACATTGCCGGAGGCGTGCATCGGTTTTGCATCGGGCTTTTTAAAAAGGTGTGCATCGCCAACGTTGCAGGAGCATTGGTGGTGAAATACCTCGACAGTGACTTCAGCAACCAGAGCATAGCCGGTGGCTGGTTTGGCCTGCTGATGTTTACCCTGCAAATCTATTTTGACTTCAGCGGTTATTCAGATATGGCCATTGGCATGGGGCGTATGTTTGGATTTCATTACCATGAGAACTTTAACTACCCATATACTTCCAGAAGCAGCGGTGAGTTTTGGCGTCGATGGCACATTTCCCTGGGTAGTTTTTTTCGGGACTATGTGTACATACCGCTCGGAGGGAAAACATATAAACCTTACCGAAACCTGTTCATTGTGTGGTTACTCACAGGCTTATGGCACGGTGCCAGTTGGAACTTCATCCTATGGGGTCTTTATTTCGGCGTGCTTATTGGCCTGGAACGACTGTTTCTGAAGAAATTCCTGGAAACCCTCCCACGTTTTGTAAGCCATTGCTACCTGCTGTTTGCAGTGATGATGGGCTGGGCGCTGTTTTATTTCACAGACATGCATCGACTGGGCGAATTCCTTCATTTGCTGTTTGGTGCCGGTAATCAGCTGGCCTGGAATCTTGAAATTTCACTCACCATCAAAGAACATATGTTCTGGTTGATCATTGCCTTGGTTTTGTGCACGCCTGTGTACCTCATTGCATATGAAAAAATCTATCAAAAGCTGGAGCGGCGTTCGCTCAGCATGGGCCAGGTTCTGCTTACATTGGCCAATATCCTTTTGCTGATGGGCAGTACCGCTATGTTGGTGGGCAAAAGCTATAATCCATTCCTCTACTTCAGATTCTAAGGATGAAACAAAAAGCGTATTACCTTCAACTTGTTTCATTAACCCTGTTGCTCAGTGGCGTTGGGCTGTTTTCACTTTTGGAACAAAAAAACACGGTAAGCCTTGACGAAAAGCGCAAACTCACGGCCATGCCGGGATATAGCTGGGAATCTCTGAAAAAAGGGGTATATACCGACAGCCTGGAATTGTATTATGCGGATAATTTCCCCTTTCGGCAATCCTTTCTGAATGCAGCTTTTGCCATGGAGCATGCCCGAGGCATCAAGTCGGAAGCAGTGCGTTTTTACAGTACCGAAAAGAAACCCGGAATGAGTGCTCCACATTTGAAACAGGGCCAACAGGCGAAAGATTCCGGTGACGATGCCAGCCTGACCGCCGAAGTGAGCAAAGGACTGATCATTTACAACAACATGGCCATGCAGGTGTTTGGAGGCAGCGAAAAAATGGCTAAAGCCTGCGCCCAAAGTGTCAATACCTTTGCCGCCTCGCTGCCACCGACCGTTCGCGCCTATTGCATGGTGGCCCCAACAGCTGGAGAATTTTATCTCCCCGCCGCATACCGAAAAATGGCCCGCTCAGAGAAAGAGAACATTGCCACGATTTACAGCAACCTGAATCCAAGAGTTACCGCTGTGGATGCCATCACGGAAATGGCCGCACATACCCAGGAATATCTATATTTCAACAGCGACCACCATTGGACTGCACTAGGCGCGTACTACGCATACCGCGCAACCTGCGAAAAAATGGGAATCATCCCGAATGAACTGGCAACCATGCAAAAAAAGACCATCAACGGATTCCTGGGTTCATTGTATTGGCTTACCCGCGATGAGAAGCTGTTGGAGAAAAAGGACTATGTAGATTACTATCAGATACCCGGAGAATACACCACCAAAGTGTACACCAAGAACAACCCGAATAAACCCATGAACAGCAGCCTGCTTGCGGGCTATGCTTCGGGTTCCAATGCCTATTCCGTGTTTCTGGGCGGGGATTATCCATTGATGCGTATCACCACGAAAGCGGAAAGCGGAAGAAAGCTGCTCATCATCAAAAACTCCTATGGAAATCCATATTCAGTGTTTTTCGTGCCGCACTTTGACGAAGTTTTTGTGGTGGATTACCGCTACTTTGAAAAAGGCGTTTTACCGCTCATCAAGGAGCACGAAATCACCGATGTGCTGATTGCCTACGGCTCATTCTCTGCAAATACTTCCTGGCATATTCGCAGACTGCAGCACATCATGCACAGCAAGGCAAGCCCCTCGCCTGCCCCGAAACCTAAAGCCTCCGCGCCTGCTGCACTTCCTTCAGATACAACAAGCAGCAATCAGAAATGATGGTATTGCGCACTACAACCCGGAAAACTTCAGAAACCTTGCAGCCACGGAACAGTCTTTGCGCAGCTGGAAACATGCGTATATCCATCGGCAGCTTCTTGCGTAAACGCTTCATCCTTATGCTTCTTCTGCTGGCCGCCGCACCAGGCATCAGCCGCGCACAGCACATTGCGAATGCTTATTCCTGGATTGATGCAGACCTGAATGCCATACAGTTTTACCGCCGCGATGCCATAGAACGCTTTTTCCAGACTTGGTCTTCCGCAGACTCCGCGCGGGTAAGCATATTGCATCTCGGGGATTCGCATATCCAGCCCGACATTTTCCCCGGTGTGCTTCGGAAACGTTTTCAGGAACTCTTGGGACCGGGTGGTCGCGGTATGATGTTCCCATTCTCAACCGCAAAAACCTATTCTTCCATAGCTTACACATCGAGCCACCAGGGCGCCTGGACTGCTTCACGCAGCATAGAACCACTGCCCAAGTACACGCTTGGTGTTTGCGGAGCCACCTGTCGCACAAATGATTCAACCGCCAGTTTCAGCATTCGCTTTACTGAACCGATTCCTGCCCATTACAATTCGCTGCGTATTTTTTGCAAGAAATCACCCTTCAGCTATTCCATTTGGATTCATACTGAGGAAGGAGAAGAGCTTTACCGCGCAGATATTGAAGGCGACCTTAGTCCGTACATTGAAATCAACAACCTTCCACCGCTCCAAAATGGTTTCAGCATCAGGGTGGAGAAAACCAGCCCCGTTCAGGAAGAGTTTGAGTTTTACGGAATGAGCCTGGAAAGCAGCCTTCCCGGCGGAGTGGTCGTTCACTCTGCTGGTATTGGCGGCGCACGCTACAATGCACCGCTTTACCAGAAACTCTTCTTAAACCACCTACCAGTGCTGGATCCGGATTTGGTGATTTTGGATTACGGTACAAATGATTACTTATACGACGACCAAATCAAACCCGAGCTGGAACATGAAATTGTTCAAATCATTTCCAACATCCGGGCGGTTGCCCCCAATACCTGCATCTTGCTTACTACCACACAGGACATGATGCGCAAAGGGCGCAAACTCCAATCTGGAGAAAAGTTTTCAGACCTGATCCGGAATATAGCGCGCACGCAGAACTGCGCGTTTTACGACTGGTTTTGGATTTCCGGCGGAAACAACAGCATCAACAAATGGGTGGGCAGCGGCCTCGCCCAGCAAGACATGATTCACCTCACAAAAAAAGGTTATACCCTGAAAGGTGAGCTGCTTTTTGATGCTTTCCTGCGCACGCAGTCCGTTCTGCTCGATGAAGAAGCCTACGATTCGCTGGTGTTTTCCATGGACAGCATCCGCAAAGCGCTGATTCCTGCCGTTGACAGCACCGCCGACAGCACAAACAACAGCGTTGTTACCGTTCGGGCACCACAAAAAAAGGTGGTTAGCTATTCACCTCAGGTGAAGAAAAAGCAGGTCATCCGCCACAAAGTGAAGAGCGGGGAAACACTTTCATACCTGGCAAGGAAGTATCATGTGACCGTAAAGCAAATCCAGCAATGGAACCGAATTTCGGGAACGCGCATCAGGATCGGTCAAACCCTGATCATTTATCAAACCCGATAAATCAGATTTTCCCGCTCAGTTTATAAGCAATCATCCCCACCCATTCCTTGATCAATACTTCCCAGTGGTACAGGATTTCGGTGGACGGCAATATCCAATCTTTCAGTTCATAGCTGCCTGATGTTCTGCTCAGAAAATGCACCGGATATGGTATGCATTCCATTCCGGCTTTTTTAAAACAGGCCATGGCCCTGGGCATGTGCGATGCGCTGGTAACCAATAAGTAAGGACCTTTAAGCTTTGCGCTGTCGCTGAGCTTTTTACTGAATTGGGCGTTCTCAAACGTGTTCCGGCTGGATGATTCAAGAAGCATATTGCTGTCGTTCACGCCTGCATGTAGCAACATTTCCCTGCTGTATAAAGCTTCACTGCGCAGGCGCTGCATGAGGGAGCCACTGCCACCGCTAAGCAACAATTTCCGAACTTGTTTTTGGTGATAAAGCGCCAGCGGATAGTATAACCTGTCGCCTGCCGCCGACAATTGGGCCCGGTTTCTGCCGGCATCCCAAAAAGCATATCCACCAAGTACTATGGCAGCTTCATAGGGCATCTTACTTTTGATGGCGACGCTGTCGGGCTGTTCTTCCCAAGCACGTGCACAGGTGTTGAATACTACACCATTTCCAAACAAGAACAACAAAAGCATCGAAGCAAGAATCAGGGATTTACGACGCTTCTGGTTTTGGGTAAACAGGGCCCAACAACCACATATCAGGATCCAGGTCAGTGGCCTGATCAGAAATACCAGTAATTTGGAGAGGACGAAAAACACGCTTCGAAATTAGGTATTTAGCATACAACGGAAACCGAGGAGGATTGGCTTCCTCATGGGCTCCAAAAAACCGAATAAATATGGATAACTGGAGGATAAACTCTGAAAGAGACACTTCATCTTTGCCTTCATGTCATTAGAATTGAAAGGAAGAATAGTGCAGGTATTGCCGATGCAACAAGGGGAAGGCCGCAACGGACCTTGGAAAAAACAGGAGTACATCCTCGAAATTCCCGGACAATACCCTAAAAAAGTGTGTTTTAATGTATGGGGTGGTAAAGTAGACGAATTTGGCATCCGTCCGGACGAGGAATTAACCGTAAGCTTTGACGTAGAAAGTCGCGAATACAATGGCAGGTGGTACACCGAAGTAAAAGCCTGGAAGGTTTCCCGCGGTGGAGATGCTTATCAGGCTGCGCCTCCATTTCAGGGAGGATCATCGTACGATGCCCCGGCATACAACAATGCGCCGGCCGCACCTTTGGCGCCGGAAGACGACAACTCCGTGGAAGGCAAGGGCATGCCCGAAGACCTTCCCTTCTAAGCCGTTCAAGCTACCTTATGGTTTTGGATTCCAAGGCTTCCAGCCTGGTTTCCAGCTGTTGGATTCTGCGTTCCTGTTCTTTTATGATGGAAAGCAGATACACCGGCAATCGGTCGTAATGGACTGAATACGGCACCATTTTGCTGTAATTGAGGATTTCCTTTCCCTCGGCATCTGTGGCAGCAACTCCTGTTTCACCAATCCACTGCCGTTCAGGACCATAAACAACCAAATCGGGCATCACATCCGCTACTTCTTCTGCTATCAAGCCAACTTCCTGTTGTCCACCGAGTGCGGGCTTTAATTGATATACCACAGGCCTCAGCCCGAACAATTGATCCTTGGAAACCTGAAGGTCGCGGATATGCTCTTTTACATGTCGGGTGGAAGATTGCGGTCTGAGTTCTCCACTGCTGGTGCGCACCACGGTAGTTCCTGAACCAGTAGTACTGGAATTCATAATGAATCGTTGATTGGTTTCAATCACACCATTGGCCATAATGCCACCACTGGCTGGCGCACTGGTTGTTCCAACACGAATTCCTGAAGTAACATAGGCATCGCCGTCAACCTGAAGCTCGTAGCTGGAACTGCTGCTTGAACCTATCCTCAGCCGGCCGGCAATATTCGAAGTAGTCGTGCTTCCATTCACCAAAAAGCCTCCGGTGCCGATGCTCAAATCGAAGGAAGAACTGGGCGAAGTTGTACCAATGCCAACAAGCTTTCCGGAGGTAATCCAGATGGCATCGGTGCATTCATACCCTGTGCCGGTTCCACGAACGGTAAAAGAAGTATTTGAACTGGAACTGCAAGAAATGGTACTGCCGGAGCTTACCACTCCCGGCGCCCAGGCTGATCCATTCCATTTTAGCACATCATTGGTAGCAGGTGTATTCACTGAAACGGCATACCCCTGAAGCTGCGAAGCATTCCACATGGCTGTACTGCTGCGTGCGTCCAGCGTATCACCGCTGCGTGTCAATCCATTTCGGGCAACCGGCGGATTCATGCCAACAGGTTTTGCAGGTTTCCAAACACTGCCGTCCCACTGCAAGATATCGCTGGTGGAAGGCGTTGCCGAAGAAATCCCGAACGATTGCAGAGAACCTGCATTCCACATCGGGCTGCTGTTCCGTGCATCCAGTGTAGTGCCGTTCATCACCAAGCCCACGCCTGCGGTAAAACTGCTGCCGGTAGATAATGCCGCAGGTTTCCATACACTTCCATCCCATTGGAGTACATCATTTTTTAAGGGAGTTGTCGCAGAAATCAATCCCGAACGCAGTGCAGCGGCATTCCAAATTGGCTGTGATACGGCTGCCCGCAAAGTATCTTTGACCAAAACCAAACCTATACCGGGAATCAGCGTGCTGCCTGTAGCAGCGGTAAGATCCTTCCCTGGTGTCCAGGCGGTTCCGTCCCACTTCAACACCTCGCCAGAGGCAGGAAGTATGGCAGCTACTGCTTTACCTTGTATTGTCTGCGCATTCCAAATAGCAGATGCACTGTTGGCCCGGAGCGTATCGCCACTGCGCGTAAGTCCGTTTCCCGCAATGACAGGCGGCACCTGATCCGTTTTTGCGGAGCGTGCAGCATACAAAGCGTAAGGAACGCTCATCATTGCAACGGTCGACTGAATGGTAAAGGACGAACCGCCTTTAGGATCTATTCCTGTTTCAAGGAAATAGGGGCCTTTCGACCAGTCGATTCCTGCCATGGAACCAGATTGCACACTGCCGCTGCCAATCTCTGCCGTCACCAAACCGTTGGTATTACTGCCCAAGGTATGAATTTCATGGTACAAGACTGTTCCCGTGGCACTTCCCTGTCGAACTTTCACTTCCAGCCCGACAGGTTTATTGCTCAACAGTGCTCCGGCGGCATCACGCACAACGGCCTGATAAGAAAAACGCTGCGGCGCCTGCGCCCAAAGGCTGAACAATCCGGTGATGCAACATGCAAACAGTAGGTATATCTTTTTCATAGGCTTTTTATAAGGGTTGCGGTGAAGATGAGCTGATTTTGTTCGTACAGCGTCAGGAAATAACTTCCGACAGGCAGACCTTCCAAACTACAACCCGCGTTCTTTTTGCTGAACATAGTGCTTCGCTGCAGCACGCCTCTTGCATCATACAAACGCAGACTGCCACTTTCAGGCAAAGAAACACCGGTAATTTGGATGCGGTTTCCTGCCGGATTCGGGAACAGCACAAAGGCCAAATCCTCAGGCTTTTCCCAAATTGCAGAAGGAATGATGGCCCAGGTTTGCTGCACGCCCTGTTGTGCACTGCCCGTGCCTTGACTAACGGACATATAACACAACTGACCAACAGAGTAGGCAACAGCACCGGTAGCCTGAACATCCGAGCCCCCGGCAGCAACTGCCGATTCCTGGGCCATCAAAACTTGTTGCCCGCCGATACCGACCAAGAGCAGCATCAGGGCACGCATACATAGATGCATCATAAACCAAACTTAAAGATTTCTTTGGA
>JBIKKI010000146.1:0-5448 GCA_044360435.1 Bacteroidia bacterium | reverse complement strand
CTGTCGCGGGTGAAGAAGAAAAGCTTCATCATCATGACCATTCTGGGTCCTATTCTGGTGGCCCTGTTTTATGGCATGATTGGATATGTGGCCTCGCGTGATTCTGCCTCAGATTCCGCAACTGATGTGTTGCTGCGCGACGCTTCCGGCGCATTCGCCCCACGCCTGAAACAGGCAGAAGGATTTCGCTTTTTTGCCACCACAGCCTCCGACGACAGCATAAAAAATGAACTGCTCGCGGAGCGCTATGCCGGATACCTCAACATTAAAGACCGCGACCTGAGCGTGCTGGACAGCGTGGAATTTGTGGCCATGGAGCTTCCTGGTCCCGCTCAGAAACGCATGCTCGAGCGCAGCCTCGATTCGATGCTTTTCGCCGATCGTTTGAGCGCCTCTGGAATCAGGCAGGGTTTCCTGGACAGCCTGAAAACACCCATCCGCATACAAACCCTGGAGCTGGGGAAAGATGGTTCCATGGTGAATTCGGTGGCGGAAGTGCGCGGAGCCATGGGGTTCCTTATGGCCGCCATCATTTACATCTTCATCTTTATGTACGGAGTGATGGTGATGCGCTCTGTTCAGGAAGAAAAATCAAACCGTATTGTAGAAATTCTGGTTTCCTCGGTAAAACCATTTCACCTGATGTTGGGTAAAATCTTCGGCATTGCGCTGGTAGCCCTAACCCAATTCATCATCTGGATTGTGCTGAGTGGCAGCCTGATGGCCTTGCTGAGCAGTTTTTCGGGAATTCCCATGGATTCATCTTCGGCTACTCCCGCAGCAGGTGTGCCGGGTTTGTTGCAGGCGTTTTTTGCGCTGCCTTTTCTGAAAATGGGTGCTTTGTTCCTGTTTTATTTCCTGGGAGGATATTTGCTTTATGCCAGTTTCCTGGCAGCCATTGGTGCCGCTGTGGACCAGGAAACAGATACGCAGCAGTTTATGTTCCCCATCACCATCCCTTTGGTTTTTGCGTTCGTAATCGCCAGCAAAGTAGCATTTCAGGATCCAAACGATGGTTTGGCCGTTTGGACTTCCATCATTCCTTTTACATCGCCCATTGTGATGGTGGTGCGTTCCGCCTTCGATGTTCCATGGTGGCAATTGGCCTTATCCATGGGTTCCTTGGTGCTTACCTTTTTGCTGATGGTTTGGCTTTCAGGCAGAATATACCGCACCGGACTTTTGATGTACGGAAAAAAGGTGAGCTGGAAAGAACTCCTCAAGTGGCTGTGGTATAAAGATTAAATGCCACTGCAACATCGCTGTAAAAAAACATTTTGGTGTAACGGATTACTTGGGCGAATTTTGCATTGAGCCAAATTAAGTCCGTATGATAAGTGCGGTGCTTCAACCTATGCGAAAATCCTGCCTGACCTTTCTCGTTTCTGCACTCTGCCTTTGCGGTGGTATCCTGCAAGCACAAGATTCTTCTTACCGTTTCTACATGAAATTTTCAGGCCATGGTGCAGACCTTGAATGCGTGGCTTATAGCTTCGATGGCAAGATGTTTGCCAGCGGCGGCTGGGACAACCGCATCAACGTGTACCGGGCGGATACGCCAAACTTCGGCCAGAAGCTGTTTTCCCTGGAAGGGCATTATTCAGGAATCAGTTCTGTGGCATTCAGTCGCGACGGGAAAATGCTTGCATCGGCAAGTAAAGATTTCAGCGTGAAGGTTTGGGACCTCAGCAACGGTCGGCTCATCACCACTTTGTCACAGCATACCGATGCGGTAAACCGTGTGTTTTTTGACCAGGCCGGCAAAAATGTGCTCACCTGCAGCAATGATGGCACCATTCAGATTCTCGACATTGCACGTATTGTCAAACCCAAAGTGCTCAAAATCGGAACTCCTGTGAATGGATTTGTACAATCACCGGACCGCAAGAGCTTTTATGTAGCCACCAATGGCGCCGAAATCCTACAGGTTGACCCTACCGGCAAGGTGTTGCGCAAACTCAGCGGTCACAGCGACGCAATAAACCAGATAGAGCTTACGCCAGACAGGAAGTTTCTTGTGACCTGCAGCAACGATAAAACAGCCATCATCTGGGATATTGCCAATGCTAAGCCCCTGCGGAAATGTACCGGTCACAACTGGAAGGTGACCGGATTTTCCATCAGCACCGATAGTCGTTACCTGCTCACAGGATGTAACGACGGTGAAGCCATTGTTTGGGATTTGGCAACGGCCAAATCACTGACAACCATTAAAGGTATGTCCACCAATGTGCGTGGCGTGGCCTTTTCCCCGAACCTTACCCGCCTGCTGCTGGCTTCATACGCGCAGGTGGAAGATTTTGGCGTGTTGATGTACAGCACACCGCTCATCAGGGAAACCCCGGCGCCACGTCCCGGAATGCCCGCCAAACCTGGTGCGGCGCCTGCCAAACCGGGAACGACACCTTCCAAGCCAACGGCCACGGCTGTTCCGCCCAAAAGACCTTAAGCATCAATCGAATTATGAGTGAAGAAGCATCAAATGAAGTGTACTCGCAGCGTGCACCAGAACCTGTTGGCTTATATCCGCATGCGCGCCGCGTAGGCCAGTTGTTGTTCCTGTCTGGCGTTGGCCCTCGTGAGCGCGGAACCAAGAAAATACCCGGAGTGGAACTGGATGCGCAGGGAAATATCGCTTCTTACGATATTGAAGCGCAGTGCCACAGCGTATTTCGCAATGTGCGCAGCATCCTGGAAGAATCGGGCAGCAGCTGGAAAAATATTGTGGATGTAACGGTATTCCTTACCAACATGAAAGACGACTTCCCAACCTATAATCGTCTGTGGGCGGAGTATTTTGCCGAACATCCGCCTTGCAGAACCACTTTGGAAATCAACTGCTTACCTACGCCCATAGCCATTGAGCTGAAGGTGATCGCCACCATCGACTAATCGCCTTATGCGGGCAGCGCGCCATCGGTTTCGTGGAAATGGATGTCCCAAGCTGACAGTTCCTGCAGGATGGGTTCATACCACTGTGGGCTCACAGGAATGAGCACGCCTTTTTCGGAGATTTTTCCTTCGCAAATCAAGCGTACACCCATGGCCAGTGGCAAGCCCACCGTTTTTGCCATGGCCGTTTTCCGCTGATCTTGACCGCTTACCACCAGCCAGCTGTTCAACTCGTGTTCGGTGTTGTTTTTACGGTAGGAAAAGCGGTGCAGCATCACGACCTGATCTTGATCATTGGGTGCCAAATCCCATTTGGTTTTCAGCAGTTCAAGCAAAATTTCCGCAGGACTTCCTTCGTGCAGCGGTAAAGAAGTATCGTCGAACAAACCCAGCCATTCCAGCGCGTGGATGTCTGCTGCTGATGCTCCGGTGAGTTCCTGCACACAGAGCTGCAGGCTTTTGGATGTGTCTGGAAGGAATATGGAAAGGAATTGTTTTCCGCTCAGTCCGGCTTGCCGAATAGGTGTTTCTGTATCGGTCATTCCGAGTTGCACCAATACATTCCAGGCACTGCAGTATCCGGGCCTGCGGAAGGTTCCGCGGTACAAGGTGGGAATGTCCTTGATTCCATAGGCCTGTTCGTAACTCAGGCTGTCGCGGTTGGCGTATGCTTCAAACCGACCGTGGCCGGGAATGGTGAATGTATCCGTGCGGCGGAACAAACTGTTGTAGGGGATACACTTCAGCGCACCTTCATGTCTATACGTCGCCATGCCTGATTTTCCTGCAAGAACCACGTTCATCGGATTCCAGGTGAATTTGTATTTCCAGGGATTGCCCTGTACATCTTCTTCCCTGATCAATCCGCCACAATGGCTTTCAAATCCGGTCAGTTCCGCGCCGGAATCTTTCAGCTTGCGTATGATTTGCATGGCGCTCATGTGGTCAATGCCCGGATCGAGGCCCAGCTCATTGATGAAAATTAAACCCTTGCCAACAGCCTGATGGTGCAGGGCGCGCATCTCGGGCGAAACGTAAGAAGCGGTAGCCAGATGTTTTTCATGTTCGATGCAGAAACTGGCCACCTTCATGTGCAAGGCGGGCGGCAACATGCTCACGGCTACATCGCACTGCATTACGGCATGTTGCACGGCCAGCGCGCTGGAAACGTCAATCACATGCGCATGGAGGTGGTTCAGCCCTTCCAGCTGGGCTTCAAGATTCACTTTGTTCGCATCATAAACCCGGATGGTGTATGAGGAATCTTCGGCTGCAAGTTTGTTGAGGTACTCAAATAAATAGTAGGTGCTTCGGCCTGCGCCAAACACCGCGATGTTCTTCATGTTGCGAAGTTAAGGCGTGAAAGTCAGCCCAATATGGCCAAGGGTGCTTTTATCTGCGAATTCCCAGTGCCGAAATCAGATTCCTGCAATATGTTTTCACCTCTTCCCGGGTTTGGAGGAAGGCGCTGTGTATTTCCTCTGAAGTTCCCCGCACTTTGGACGGGTCGCTGAAGTTGTGGTGGATGCGCAACCCGTTTCCGGGAATCCACGGACAATGTTCTTTGGCATGGTCGCATACCGTAAGAATGAGGTCAAAATGCACATCCCTGTATTCGTTCACGTGGTTGCTTGTATGGTGCGTGATGTCCAGGCCATCTTCCTTCAAAATGCTTACAGCACCCGGATTCAGCCCGTGTGTTTCTATGCCGGCACTGTACACCTGGCCTGTACCTGCCAGGAAATGTTCCAGGTACGCGTGTGCCATCTGGCTGCGGCAACTGTTGCCGGTGCATAATACCAAAAACACGGGTGGCCTTGCCGGAACCGGACAAAACATGATGTTTGCATGCGCACTGCAATCTGCAACAGCTTGTTCGCTTTGCGCTACGGCCAGTGGCAGGGCCGAACGGTCCGTCTTAAGAAATCCATGCTTCGCGAAATAATCAGAAGCCTGTTCGGTGAATAGATACAGGGCATTCATTTTTTGCATCCGGGCCATCAACATAACTGCTTTAAGTAACACAGAACCAAAGCCCTTGCGTCGCACATCTGGTGACACGGCCACGGAGCGTAGTAATCCATCTGAACCATGAACTTCCATGCCGGCGCAGGCAATAAGTTCATCGCCCAGGGCTAAACCTGTCCAGTGTATGGATGCAGCCTGTTGTTCCGGAAATGTAAGTGCAGCCTGGGAAATCAGGCGGCGCAGGGCCTCCGGATGTTCGGCGGGTGAAACGATACGCAGTTCCATGTTGTGGTTTAAGCGAAGCTTTTTTTACGTGCCAGTGCAAAGCGCACAAACAAAATCAAAACAGGCACCTCTATCAGTGGCCCTACCACAGCGGCAAAGGCTTCACTGCTGTTCAGTCCGAATACGCCGATGGCAACTGCAATGGCCAGTTCAAAGTTGTTGCCTGCCGCGGTAAATGCAGAAGCGGCAGTGGTTTCATAATCCGCGCCGCTGCGCTTCATCACCCAAAAGGTAATGCCAAACATCAGGATGAAGTACATTGCCAAAGGAAGGGCAACGCGAAGCACGGTAAGCGGCACGCTA
>JBIKKI010000145.1:0-5497 GCA_044360435.1 Bacteroidia bacterium | reverse complement strand
GTTTGAAAATTTGTTTTTGCACAACCAACACTTCCTGCGTAGTACAAATGCTGCGCCAAAAAACGATACTGTTTCACTGATGCTTCAGATTAATCCTTCTTTTTGTACTTCCCACGTGTTTGGTAATAATAACGGGAACGAGCCTGATTTCGCACCGCGTTCTTATCGGTGCTGTACGCCTTGCGGTAGTGTCCTTTTCTGACACGACCCCTCGAATCAACCGAAGGGCTGACATAGGTTCCCTTGCGCGCCGGTTTATCGTCATCTGATTCTGCTGCGCCACAAGAACTTAAGCTCATTACGGTAAAGGCGAGGGCCGCTCGAAGAAGCCTGCTTGGTGCATTACCTATCATACTGTATACAAAGCGTTGCATCTTAATTAAAACTTATAAAATTACACTTCCAAATATACGAAGAAGCACCGCCCTTCCGTTCTGCGCAACATGAGGCATTTACGTGCAGCATTTGTTTTCCTTATGATTGTGGCTCTGTTATATGCCTGTATTCCCAAGAAAAAACACCTGGAAGTGCTGCAAAACATCGAACGAAAAGAAAAAAAACTAAACAAATTGCAACAGCAACAACAAGTGCGCACGGCCCAATTAATCCTGCTTCGCGACAGCCTCAGAAAATCCAAAGCCATACATCCGTGAAATACTTCTATTCTGTGCTGCTCCTCACGCTCAGTTCCTGCGTCAGCCCAAAAGTTTATCGGCAAGCGCTGGAACGTGATGCTGTGTTGCAGCGAGATTACCATGCAGCCCGAAAACAGCTGAAGTTAACAGAACATCGGATCATGGCTGTAACAGACAGCCTGAAGATATTGATTGCACAAAACGAGGCGTCCAAGGCAAAGGCCTCAAAACCTCAAACCATTCAAACCGATACCAACAGTGCTACAAATGCATTGTGGATGAGTGCACATGACCGTGAAGTGATTTATTGGCTGAACGTTGCACGCCTCGACCCTTCAGGCTTTTTTCAAAGATTCGTTGCCGCTGATTGGGCCGCAAATCCGTCAAACACCTACCTGAGTTCATTAAGAACAACCATGAACTCCATGAAGCCTGTTGCCGCGCTGCAACCCAACCGGATGCTGTATGAAGCGGCTTTGTGCCATGCGCGGAGCAGTGGTGCCATTGGCTATGTTGGACACAACCGTGTGAACCAACAATGTAAAAAGATCTATGCCGGAGAATGCTGCGCGTATGGTGCCAACGGAGCCTTAAATGTGGTGATACAACTGCTTGTAGACGAAGGTGTGCCGAGCCTTGGACATCGGGAAATTTGCCTGAGTACAGCATACACCAGTGTGGGTGTGGCCAGCGCTCCACATTCCCAATACAGAAGCAATACCGTTTTAGACTTTCGCTGAGCGGATGCAGACTTAGTTCAGCTCAGGCTGTACCGCATCATCTTCATCCTCATCATCTTCTTCAGAATCAAAGGCTGCGAAACCCACGTAGAGGTTCTCATCCTTGTACAGACAAAAATGAGCCATGTCCAATCCTTCAAAGCGCAGGCTGTAGTAAAGTTCTTCGGCTTCAAACTCATCTACATCCGTATTGAAGAGGTGCAGCACGGCATCTTTAAAATCCTGCATGCTGATTTCACGCTCGTCGAGCATCAATTGCTCGCGGTTTGCTGCATAAATGCGCTCAATAAGGGCTTCATCCCGGTACAACAGGTAGAACAACATCACACCTTCTCCATCGGCAGCGGGTACGAGCAAGGCGTCAGGAAAATCAGCATCCACCTGAACAGACTGAGTGCCCGCAAGCACGGATTCCAGCCATTGGATTTCATAGGCCGGATCAAAAGTTTCATCCTGCGCATTCATTTCCTTCAGGTAGTGAATAATCATTCGGATGGACTTGTGAAACAGCTCTTGGTTGCTTTCAAAATCTTGGATGCTCAGCGTGTTGCTCATGATTTTAGGATATAGATTTCGGGATTGCCCTTAAGAAGATTCAAAGGTAGGTATGATGTAAATGAAAAAGCGTTGATTCGGTATTTATTGAAGAAATTTGCGGCGTGAATTACCTTTCTGTTGAACAACTGAGTAAATCCTTTGGTGACCGTGAACTGTTCCGCAACATCAGCTTTGGACTGTCACGGGGTGATAAGGCTGCTCTGGTGGCGCGCAATGGAACAGGCAAAACCACCTTGTTGAACATCATTACGGGAAAAGAACCTGCAGACCAGGGACAGGCAGTGTTCAGGAAAGAAATCGTATGGACCTACGTGGACCAACAGTGCATCCTGGAAGACCAACTGAGCATCCTGGAAAATGTGATTTCCGGACAAACGCCCTTGCTGAAGGCTATTGCCAATTACGAACAAGCCTTACTGGAACAGGAACACGACCATTCGGAGGCAGCAGCCACACGTCTGCAAAAAGCCACCGACGCCATGAATCAACTGGAGGCATGGGATTTGGAACAACGCATCCGCGAGATTTTAAGCAGACTGAACATTACCGATTTAAACCAGGCCGTAGGCACACTTTCCGGCGGACAGCGCAAACGGGTTGCCCTTGCCAAAGCGCTGGCACAGGATCCGGATCTGCTCATCCTTGACGAACCTACCAACCATCTGGATCTGGCCATGATCGAATGGCTGGAGGAATATCTGGAACAAAAACAGCTCACCCTATTGCTGGTAACCCACGACCGCTATTTCCTGGATCGGGTATGCAACCACATCCTGGAGCTTGAAGATGGCACCTTGTACCACCATCAGGGAAACTACTCATACTTTATTGAGCAAAAAGCCGCGCGTAAAGCCGCTGCGGACCGTGACTGGGAAAAAACTGAAAACACGTACCGCCGGGAACTGGAATGGGTGCGGCGCATGCCTAAGGCAAGAACCACCAAAAGCAGCAGCCGTGTTGATGCCTTTGACGCCCTTGAAGCCCGATTGAAAAGCAGAAAAAAGGAGCAGGAAATTGCCATGAGTGTAAAAGTGACGCGCCTTGGAACCAAAATCCTCGAACTGCATAAGGTAAAAAAATCGTTTGGGAACAAGCTCATTCTGGAAGACTTCAACTATGTATTCAAAAGGGGCGAAAAGGTAGGTATTGCAGGCGCAAACGGAGCCGGAAAAAGCACCTTACTGAACCTGATCATGGGTCTGGAACAGCCTGATTCAGGAAAAATTGTGGTAGGTGACACCCTGGTTTTTGGCTACTTCAGCCAGCATGACCCGATGTTCGACCTGAACATGAAGGTCATTGATGTGGTGCGGGATATCGCGGATTTTATTCCCATGGCCAATGGCAGTAAACTCACCGCCGGCCAGCTGCTGCAACAATTCGGGTTCGCCCCACCACGGCAGTTTGATTTTGTGTATAAACTGAGCGGTGGCGAAAGACGCAGACTGCACCTGATGACCGTTTTGATGCGCAATCCAAACTTCCTGATCCTGGATGAACCTACCAATGACCTCGATATTGACACCCTGGCCATTCTGGAGGACTTTCTGCTGGATTTTCAGGGTTGCCTGCTGATGGTTTCGCACGACAGATTTTTCATGGATAAACTCGCCGATCATGTGTTTGTGTTCGAGGGAAATGGTGTCATCCGCGACTTCCCCGGTTCGTATTCAGATTACCGTATATTTAAAAAGGATGAAGAAGAACTGAATGCATCCGCGAGAAAAGCTGCAGCCGTTCAGGTGGTGCAACCGAAGAAAGCGGCCGAACGCAAACTGAGCTACAAAGAGAAGCAGGAACTGGAAACACTGGACAAACTGATTCCGGAGCTTGAGCAACAAAAAAACGCGCTGGAAGCGCGTCTCATGGAAGTCAATCTTCATTTCACCGAACTGGAACAGATTTCCAGACAACTCGAAGATGTACGCAACGAGCTGGATGAAAAAGGCATGCGCTGGCTGGAACTACAGGAACTGCAGTAACCAGAGCTGGAACAGTTGCTGAAACTCAGATCCAGTCCATGGCGAGCGCAAAGCCGCCAAAAGTGGTTGGCAAAGGCATCCACAAAGCCTGGGGCAGGTACAGGCAGCACAGCACAAAAGCAGCAAGTGACACCAGTGTGAGCAGCCAGTATCCGGTCTTTGATTTCTTATTCTCTGTCATAGGCGCTGCGAATTTAAATCAGGTATTTGAAACTATGTTCAAAAGAAAACCATAGTAACGCCCAAATTCACGTTGATTTATTCCACACCCTGAACAAAATTGTGTTCCAGGCGCAACAGGTAGCGGTATTGCTGATACAATACATGCAGGGCTGTCAAATGCTTGTGTTCATGGTCTTCATCCCAACTTCTGGCATGCTGTTCCATGTGTTCCCGGATGCCGTCCAGATTGGTTTTGAGCAAATCCTCAGCTTGCGCGCGCGCAGAGGGATCTCCGGCATGAGCTTCATCAATCAGGTCGTTCAGGTCAAGCATCTCCAGCAGAAAATCCTGCGGAAGGATGTTCTTCTCCCCTTCCACCAGCAAACCATGATGCTCCAGGATGAACTTCAGGCGGGAATCAAAACTGCTCAGAACCTGGTATGCCTTGTTGTTCAAGTCGGCGTAATGAAGTGCCTCTTCATGTTCCGGCGTATCGTAGGGAAAGAAATCAGGATGATGTTTCCTGCTCAGCTCCAGAAATGTTTTGCGCAGCGCGGCCTCCTCAGGGAAGAAGGACACCTGAATCCCATAGAATGCAAAAGGATGGAAGTCTGAATGCATCAATGAGCCAACAGTCTGGATATATCGTTCCAGAAAATGAATACAATCAGTGCGCCAATCAGGGCCATGCCTATCATCTGCATCACCATCAGCACTTTTTCACTCACAGGCCTTCCGGTTATCATTTCCCACAGGGTAAACACTACATGGCCGCCATCAAGCGCAGGAATGGGCAACAAATTCATCATGGCCAGCACCAGAGACAGAATTCCGGTCAAACTCCAGAACCGCTGCCAGTTCCATACAGAACCGTACATGGTAGCAATACCTACCGGACCCTGAAGTGCATTTTTCGCCTTTACTTCTCCTGAAACCACCTTGGCCAATCCACGTGCATTTTGGTACAAGGCATCGAAAGACCGATCTGTGCCCAAGGCAACGGACTTCCCAAAGCCGTACTTATGCACTGCCATCTGATTGATGTAAGAAGTCATGGCAACCTGAACACCAAGTAAACCTTGTTCACTCACCAGTGCTTTTAAATTCAGGATAGAGTCTTTGCGCTTCACCTGCAGTGCGATTTCTTTTCCACTGTTGGCGGCCAGTTCTTCACGGAATTCCTGATAAAACAAGGCTGATTTCCCATTCACGGTTAACAGGCTGTCACCGGCGCGAACACCGGCTTTTGCTGCGCTCATGTCGGGCTGAACGGCGCTGATGCTGAAAGTACTCAGCACATCAATAAAAGCTCCGGGGCCTTTTCCTTTTTCCATGATTCGTTCGGCAAAATCCGAAGGAAGCAGGATGCTTGTATCTTTTCCGCCACGCTGCACGCGCACCTGATGCTGATCGGCCATCA
>JBIKKI010000144.1:0-5552 GCA_044360435.1 Bacteroidia bacterium | reverse complement strand
TTCGATGCTTATTGGAAAGACAGCATTCCCGAGCGCGGCCACGGTTATAAAGTGTTCAAACGCTGGGAATGGCGCGTGAAGGATCTGATGGACAGTGCTGGTTTCATCAATCGGCCTTCCGGTCAGATTGATGAACTCGTTCAGGGTACTTCCGATATGGAAATGCACGCCACGCCTTGTCCGGCGAATGGACGCTGGCAGCCCGTAGGGCCGGTGAACCATCCCTGGAACCAAAGTGGACAGCCTACCGGCATTGGCCGCATCAACGGCATCGCCTTCCACCCGAAAGATACCAATACGTTCTTTGCCTGCGCGCCGCAGGGTGGCGTTTGGAAAACCACGGATTACGGCAAAACCTGGCAACACCTGTTTCGTTCCGAATCCGGCTTCAATACCATAGGTGCCAGTTGCATGGCGCTGAGTTACCATAATGCCGATACGATGTATGTTGGTACCGGCGACCGAGATGCCGGCGATGCTCCCGGATTTGGCGTCATCGCCAGCTGGAATGGCGGCAAAACCTGGGTGCTGCGCAACAGTGGGATGGGAAATGTTCTGGTCGGACGCATCGTGATGCATCCTCGAAATTCCTCCATCCTCATGGCTGCAACCAACAACGGCATTTATCGGTCTGTGAATAAAGGCGCTACCTGGACGCAGGTGCAAACCGGCGGCACCTGGGATCTGGCCTTCAATCCGCACAATGCGAACATCGTTTACGCAACCGTTGGCGGTCAGTTTTACAGAAGCACCAATGGCGGACAAAGCTTTGGTGTGATTACTTCGGGCATGCCGACCAGCGGATTCACGCGCGCACAATTGGCCGTAACGGCTGCCGGCCGTGGCTATGTATATGTGCTTATCACGCCGGGAAGCAACTTCCGCGGTTTGTATCGCTCGCTCGACAGCGGCCTGAATTTTACGGCCATGTCCACCGCACCGAACATCCTCGGCTATTACGATGGCACTTCCGGAACCGGTGACCTGACCAATGGCCAGGGCTGGTACGATCTTGACTTGTCTGCCGATCCCAAAAATAAAGACGTCATCTATGCCGCAGGCATCAACATCTGGAGGTCGGCCAACGGCGGAAGCACGTGGACACAGATTGGCCACTGGTATGGAGGTTTTAATGCCGACGACATCCATGCCGACCAGCACGCTTCTGAGTTTAACATCACCGGAAATACCTTGTTTTCCGGAAACGACGGAGGCATTTACTATTGCCAGAATCCGGGCGCAGCGCAAACGGCAGTGCGCTGGAACAATATTTCCTCTGGTATTCAGAATTCGCAGATTTACCGATTGTCCCAGGCCCAGACCAATGAATATTCGGGTGCCCATGGCTACCAGGATAACGGTTCATCGCAGTCAGAACGAGATGAGTTCATCACCTACTATGGTGGCGATGGAATGGATAATCAGGTAGATCCCACAGACCACCGATACATGTATGGTTCTTATGTGTATGGAAGAATTTACCGTGCCTTCGACAGAAACGACATCGCAACCATTGGCGCCAACGGAACCGGTGGCATCAATGAAGGCGGTAACTGGCTGACGCCATTCATCCTGCAGGAAGGAAATCCGGGAACCATGTTCGCCGGCTATGGCAACGTTTGGCGCACCACAGCAGCCAAAACTGGAAATCCACCAACATGGACGCGCATAAGCACAGGATTTGGTGGCGTGCGGCATCTGGAAAATTCACCAGCCGACAACAACATCATCTACGTATTGCAGAACAGCAACAACATGCAGCGCAGCGATAATGCCAATGCTGCAAGTCCGGTGTTTACCAATCTGGGTGCGGGTCCAACCGGGGTGCGTTGGATCGAAGCGCATCCTACCGACCCCAGACGCGTGTACTGCATCACCGGTAGCAACCTCTACCGAAGCAAGGATAAAGGACTTACCTGGACTTCACTGGCTTCACTGAACACAACTGCTCACGGCAATATGCGCAGCATGGCGTTCGACAGTAGTGCCGATTATGAAACCATTTACGTGGGAACGGAACGCGGCGTGTACGTATGGGATTCCCTTGCAGGAAGCCTGATTAATTACAATACCGGTTTCCCCATTTGGGCAGACGTTACTGACCTGGATTTGTATTATTCGCCGCGTGGCCGTGCGTTTAACCGCCTACTGGCTGCCACTTATGGCCGGGGCGTTTGGCGCTCCAATCCGTATGAACCCGGCACCGATAAACCCGTGGCCGGCATGTATGCCTTTGACTCTGTATTTACCGTGGGCGGGAAGTTGCGGTTAAAAGAACAGGTGCTGAATTCCGCCTCCGGTCTGCGCTGGCAAATTATGCCTTACGGTGCTTATCAATATGTGGAAGGTACCGACAGCACACATCCACAGCCGGTTGTAACCTTTACAAAACCAGGCTGGTACTCGGTGCGACTGGTGGCCACGAACTGCCAGGGTTCCGATACCGTAGAAAAACAACAATGGATTCGCGTGTTCCGCAAACCTGTTGATGCCAGCTGCACCAATACCAGTACCTTTAGAACTGGAAACCTCGCTATTGGCTTGTTCCGTATTTCACTTTCAGACAATACCGTAGAAACCGGCGGATATTTTGATGATGGTGGATACCTCAACATGAGTACCGACAAAGTGTTCAGATTGAAACCGGCTACCACGTATCAGGTAACGGTGAAAACAGGTCCATACAACAATGAATTTTTCAGGCTGTTCATTGACTACAACAACAATGGCCGTTTTGAAGCATGGAGGGGCGAAGCGGTTGTCAATGGTGCGTCTGTTCGCGGAGCAAGAACACTTTCGTTTACAACACCCGCAAACTTGCAGAAGAATAATGGCTTGCGCATGCGCGCCATCTCTGACTTCAATTCCCTGGATACCAATGCCTGTCGTTTGCTGGCTTATGGACAGGGCGAAGATTTCTCAGCGGTGTATGATCAGCCGGTTCCCGATTTTTTGGCCAGCAGCCAGCGTATTTGTCAGTTCCAGCCGGTGTGGTTCCGCGACACTTCTGATGGCATGGTATCAGACCATCAATGGGATTTCGGTGCCGGTGCCATTCCGGCAAAAGCCAGCGGGAAAGGCCCACACAAGGTTTATTATACCACGTCTGGCATGAAAACCGTGAAGCTGTTCATCAATGGTAATGATTCCTTGGTGCGCAATGCCTGGCTGGAGGTAAAAAGAAGGCCGCAATCGCTTCTTCAGGCGCTCAGTACAAATCCACTTTGTGAGCTTACCCCGCTGCGCTTGTTGGCCAGCGACAGTATGCGCACTGCCGGAACCGCATGGGCCTGGTTCAAAGACGGTGCACAAATTGCTGGTGAAAAAGATTCATTCTTCCTCAGAAACAATCCAACCTTGAAAGACAGCGGATTGTATCACGCCGTGCTGACCCTGAATGGATGCAGTGACACCACCAACGCCATTCGTCAGGTAATCCGCGCAAAGCCACAGGCATCGTTTACCATCAACCAAAGCAACCAGTGCCGCAATGTGAATCGCTTTGTGCTGAACGGAACCTCAACCATCAGTACGGGAAGCATTACCGGTTATCTGTGGCGTTTTGGTGATACCAGCAGTGCCACTTCGCCCAATGCCAATAAGACGTATCAATATTACGGAAACCGGAAAATCTGGTACCGTGTGGAATCCAATTTTGGTTGTCGCGACAGTGTGTCCAAAGATGTTGCCGTTTATCCGGATGCCCGGGCTTCTTTCACCGTGAATAAAGCACAACAGTGTTTCTCCGGAAATCAATTCGTGTTCAAGAACTTCAGCAGTGTTCCCGCCGGAGGGTTGAGTTATCTGTGGAGCTTCGGCGACGGAAACAACAGCGCCATGCCCAGTCCTGTGAAAACGTATGCCTCCGATGGGGTATTCCGCGTGCTGTTGCAGGCAACCAGCGCCCTGGGTTGTAAGGATACTGTTTCCATGCCGGTTTCGGTATTCCCTCAGCCGAACGCTGTATTTTCCCTTCCTTCCAGCGCACAATGCATGAACGGAAATGAGTTCAGACCCCAAAGTGCTTCTTCCGTTAGCAAAGGACGCATTACGCATTTTTGGTTTAGCGGTGATGGTCGCAGCGATACACTCATTGCACCGAGCATCAGGTATGCAGCACCTGGAAACTACAACCTTAAGTTGCGTGTAACCTCCAACAATGCTTGTTCCGATTCGGTACAGCGCCAAGTGCAGGTATATCATTCTCCCAGTGCCGTCTTCAGCCCATCAAAGAACAATGGCTGTGAAGGCGATACGATTACGTTCAACAGCACAAGCAGTATTACTTCCGGAACAATCAGTCTGCTTTGGAACATCGATGGTAAGCTGTTCGGTGGTAATCCTGTGAGCAGTTCATGGAGCAAGTTTGGCGTGAAACCCATTGTACTTATTGCCCGTTCAGAGCACAGCTGCGACGATACATTCACCTTGAATTACAAGTTGCATGCATTGCCTCTAGCAGGATTCTCTGTTTCTCCGCAACCGGGTTGTGCGGTGAATACGCTGTTCAACTTCACTGCCGCTGCTTCAAGTCCCGACAATCTGCCTTACAGCATCAATTGGGACTTCGGCGATGGGGGTAATTCCGGAGGAAGCAGCGTTTCCTACAGGTATAAAAAGGCTGGTAGCTTCAACGTCAAACAGACGGTTGCTACGCAATATTGTCAACGTCAGCTTGTAAAACCCATGACGGTACTTCCAGAGGTTTCGGCAGTCTTTTTAACCCAAAATCTGAACCGGGAACGCTTGCGCTTCACAGCCTTGGATACCTTGATTGCAGGATATCGCTATGACTGGCAATCGGGCGACGGATTTACCGGGCAGGGAAAGGAATGGGCGCATACTTATGACCAGAATGGAACGTATTCGGTGCGCCTCATCGTGGACAATCTGCAGGGATGCAACGATACTTCGGAAGTTCCACTGGTGCTGAGCAGTCCGAATCTGAAACCCCAGGATAACGTGCTGGATTTTTACCTGTATCCGAATCCAACCAACGAAAGCTTCACCTATAAGTTCAGGCTGAATCAAAAGGATGATGTGCAGGTGGATTTATTTGACATCCTGGGACAGGATCCGATTTGGTCCAAAACCTGGAAGCAGGCACCGGCAGGCACTTCGTATGAAGAACTGAACCTGAAGCGCCTGGGCATCAGCGGTGGTACTTATGTGCTTAAGTTGCGTTCAGGAACTGTATCTGCTCAGGTGAAGCTGGTGTTCACACCCTGATCTGCACGTGTTCGGTACTCAGGGGTTTTCGCTGAAGAAGACTTTTCTCATATATTGCACCCTTCATGAGCGCCATCAAACGCATTGTTATGCTTGCCTGGGCAACTTTTGGACTCTTTCCGGTCCTGCTTCACGCCCAGATCATCACCGGCCGTGTTGTGGAAGCAGACTCGCTCCAGCCACTGCAAGGTGCTGTTATTAGAAACCTCAGCAACGGTAAGACCACCGAAAGCGCCGCCGACGGTAGTTTTTCCATTGCCGCCGTTGCGGGAAATAAACTGGAAGCCCTGTTTGTAGGCTTCAAGCTGCAAACCCAAACCCTG
>JBIKKI010000034.1:0-18595 GCA_044360435.1 Bacteroidia bacterium | reverse complement strand
CGGAAATCTTCAAAGAACTGATCAACCTCGACCCGCTGAAGAGCAAACAGCTGGAAAAAGGCATTGAACAGCTTACGGAAGAAGGCCTGGCGCAATTGTTCAGGCAGGAACCCGGCAACCGCAAGTTCATCGGCACGGTGGGAGAACTGCAGTTTGAAGTATTGCAGCACCGCCTGGAACACGAATACGGCGCGAAGTGTCGCTTTGAGCCGCGCAGCATCCACAAAGCCTGCTGGATGGGCGGCGACGCCGATGCCATCCGCGACTTTATGAAGTTTAGGCAGAACAACATCGCTTGGGACAAGGACAACAATCCGGTGTATCTGGCAGAAACCCAGTTCACGTTGCGCATGACGCAGGACAACAATCCGAAGATTCAGTTCCGCACCATGGTGGAAATGACCGATGCCGCCCAGGATGCTTAGGACTTTGGGTGAAGCCAGCATATCCTGTTGTTCGCAGTTGTTTAAAGTCCAGACGTTTTAAACCTTCACGGACTTGCGCAGGGAATGCAGCACCTTCCCCGAAAAGCGCAACACATAACGCAGCATCGGCACGGCATCACGCCAGGGAATTCCGTGTTTTTGGTTCAGCCGGTGCCAAACCAGCCAAACCAGCAGCGCAAAACCGATACAGGCTGACAGCGCGGCGCCCATTAATCCGTAGTACGGAACCAAAACCAAAGCCAGCAGAACCTGCACCAGACAGGCAATCAAATTGGCCATCAGCAGGGCTTTGAAATCATTTTTGGCATGCAGCAGATGGCTGGGAATGGTGCTCAGCGACAAGAACAGAATCACGGGCAACAGCGGAAGCAAGACAGAACGAAAACTGCGGAAATCATGCCCGAACAGCGCCACATAAACGCTGTTCGGCAGTAGACAGAGTACCAATACCGCCAAGAGGGTTCCGGCGGCGCTGAGGCTGTGGTAACGGCGCAACAGGTTACGCGCGTAACCCGCATCCGGGCGCAGCACCATGCGCATGTGGGCTACGCTGCCCAGGCTGTTGCCGAAAATCCAGACTGCGTCGGCGATGATCAGCGCATTGCTGTACAAACCCGTGGCATTGCTTCCCAAAAAATAATCAATGATGAAAATGGAAGCGCGGTAATTGAAAAACTGAACCAGATGCCCCCACTGCGACCACCATCCTGCGGTGAATAAATCAGGCGGAGGCAATAAGGATTCCCCTGAACCTTCGGAAGTCTGTCGTAACGCAGGGAGCGTAAACAGCCAGGCCAAAGCAGCGGCAAGGGCAAAACTCCAAACCACCACGTATAAGGATTCATATCGGGTGAATACCCAAAGACAAATACCCACGCCGGTCAGCTTGAGCAGTTCATACAGCAATTGCGCTTGATTCCGCCTGCGCATATTTCCTAAGCCTTGCAAGAGCGAATAGTGAATGGTGAGCAATCCCAAAGGAGCGGCCATCACCAAGGCAGGAAGGTAGGCCACCTTTCCGCTGTGCAGCATCCATAGCCAGGAGCCGCACCATACCAGGAACAGCCATCCGTATGCCGTGGGAAGCAGTCGCCGAATGCCAAAACGCGGTGTCAGGTTCACCAATGTACTTCCGCCCACAAACTCGCTTCCAATCATCATGAGCTGCACGTAAGCCAGCATCACGCTCAAAGTTCCGCGGCCATCCGCGCCAAGCATATGCGAGCACAGCACCACCGTGCCGAAGCCGGCAGCTGCAGCCATAATCCGGGCAACAAGGGTTCCTATGACGGCATTCTTAGCCACGTTGCGATTGCTTTACATGTTGCAGGAATATCGCGCCGGTGGCGCATCGAAATACGAACCCGGCCAGCCCAGGATTGCGTTGCAGCGATTCCGGAGTACTTGCGTTCAAAAGCGCCTGTTGGTCCACGCCAGGAATGCTGTTATCAGCAACCCATGCCCGCACTTGCGGCAAGGCCTGCAACGTGAATTCTGCATCGGGCATGGTAAAGCCCTTTTTATCCCTGCGCCAGCTCAGCGCTGCCGGGATATAGGCTTCGGAAATTTTGCGCAGCGGAAACTTGGTAAATCCATGTTGTACTTTTTCCCTGAATGGAATCGTAAAACAGCGTTGAATCAACGCGGCATCATCGGCAAAGGGATTGCGGGATTCCAGGCTGTGGGCCATGCTGTTTCGGTCTTCCCATTGAAGCATCTGCCCCAGCTTCATGCCGTAAAAGTCTTGCTGGAGTATGTATTCGGGTGAAGCAGGATACGCCTCAGCAATTGGCAACATATCCAGCAAGTCGGGACTGCAGAACTCCACTCCTGCCTTGCGCTTCAGGGCTGCCTGTTGCCAGCGTACTGCGCCCAAAGTCCTTTGCATCCGCTCGCGCATTTGGAGCCTGAGCCAGGAACTCAGATTTAGGCCACAGTGATTCAGATGCAACAAGAAGTCAAGGCGCTGTTTCCAGGAAGCTATGCGAAACCAGGCCGGCAGATAAGCTGTATAGCCCGCCATCAGCTCATCGGCACCCTGTCCGTTCAGCATCACCTTAATACCTGCCTCATGGGCTGCTGCACAAATTCGGTAATGGGCCAGGTTGTTCCAGGCCACCGCTGGCATATCGGCAGCGGCAATGAGTTCAGGAAGCAGGCTGATGTCTTCGGGAACAAGTTTTACGGCTCGGCGCTGCACACCGGTGTGGCTGGCAATTTGTTCCTGCCAAAGGCTTTCGTCGGCTTCGGCATGTCCGGACACCGCACTAAACGCCAGCAGGCCTTGTAAACGCTGTGGATTCATGGACGCGGCCATGCCAAGAATCAAAGAACTGTCCAGCCCGCCGCTGGCCGCAAAGCCTACAGGAACCTCGGCCGCTACCCTGCAACGCACAGCCGATATGAGACAGGCTTCAAGATTGTTGTTGCCGGCTTCCGAAAACTCGGGAATCTGGTGATGAACCATTTTCCCGGAAACACACTGAAACTCCAGCGCGGTTCCGGGTTTCAGCGAGTGAATGTGTTGAAACCAGCTCGATTCATGATTGATGATGGTTTGTCCGTGTACCAAAAAAGCGGCCAACTGAGCCTGATTCAATTCGACTGATGCACGGCAGTCACGGAGCGGACTTGTTTCGCTGCTGAAGGCAAAAAAATCCGGTTGATTCATATAAAACAGCGGTTTCACCCCGGGCCGGTCGCGAAAGAGCGTCCAGGTTCCGGCATGTGCATCAGCCATGCATCCGGCAAAAAAACCGTTGATGCGTGCAAGGAAACGGAATCCTTCCAGCATCCAGCCTTTCAGCAACACCTCAGTGTCTGAATCGCTGAAGAAGCTCATCCCTTGCGACTTCAGCCAAAGGCGCAATTCCCGGTAATTGAAGATTTCTCCATTGAACACCAGGCGATAGCGACCTTGCTCATCGGCCATGGGCTGATGTGCGTTCATGGACAGATCGACGATGGATAGCCTCCGGTGCCCCAAACACCCTACAGAATCCGGGTTTGCTTCAGCCGCAATCAGTTGCATGTGCTGCGGAAGCCGACCAGCGGCTGTTTCATCCAATCGCAAGTCCAGAAAGCCTTGTCCTCCTGACATCAACAACGCCGCACCTTCGCTGTCGGGGCCGCGGTGGCGCAGTAGCCTGTTCATCCGCCTGATGCGGGGCAGCGCGGCTTCTGCCCTTCCATTTTTTCTGTAAAAACCGTTGACACCGCACATATTCAGATCAACCGATTTAACCAAGAATCAAAAGTGTCGAGCAGTGCTTTCTGGCTGAATTTCTGTTGTGCTTCTGCCGCAATTTGTGCATGATTCCAATTCTTTGAACCTGAGCAGAATTCATGCATGCACAAATACAAAGTATGCGGATCATCTGCGTCGGCGCGCAAGCCCCAATGGGGTTGCATATAGGTTTCGGGGCCTCCGCATGCGGTATAAATGGCCGGGGTTCCGTGGAGCAAACCTTCGGCAATGCTGAGCGCAAAGGTTTCAAAGCGACTGAATGACACAACGGCGGTGGCAGACGCATACAGTTGGCCCAGTTCCTGTCTGGTAAGCGGTCCGCTGAAAGCCACACCTGGCGCTGTCGTATAGGCTCTACGCAGATCTTCCGGGGCATTTCCAACAAGCGTAAGGCGCGCTTCCGGAAATTCCTTCTGAACCTTTTGAAACACCATCAGTACACTGTGGGTTTGCTTGTGTTCTTCTCGGAAATTGCTCACGTGCAGAAAATGAGGAACCTTACTTCTGTCTGCACGCGCAGCTGTATATGTTACGGCATTCATCAGCACGGCCACAGGCTTTCGTGCGCCGAGTGCTTCCAGTGCCAGAGCCAATGGTTTGGATACAGCACTCACGCCTTTTGCCCTGCGCAGGATGAGGCGGTGCCACAACAAACGGAGGCCTTTCAATTGCGGATCGGCAGGGTAATAGCCTGTCCAATGTTCATGAACAACGAACGGAATTTTGGCGCGCCAGGCATACCAGGCTGCAGCGATGCCCATCTTCCAGACCACCTGAACTTGAATGATATCAGGAGTTCCTTCTTCTGAACACATCTGTTTCCAGAATTTCCGGATTTGCTTCCACCAATGAATCTGGTACAACAAAAAGCCCCAAAAGCCTTTTTTGTGGGGAAGTTCGGCCTGATAAACGCGAACAACGGCGTCATTTGCAACGCTGACAAACGACTTTTGCGCACCGGGATGGGCTCCAACATGTATTACAGACACTTGATAATGCGTTCCGAGCAGGTGAACGAAGTCTTGGATAAAATTTCCATTGAAGCCCTGTTCCCGCGTCGGATACCAGCTTGCGAAGATTGCAATATGCCTTTTTGCGTCCAAGAGCGTGCAAATTAGCAGCAAAGGTTTGACACTTACGAAAGCTTGTTATAATTTCGCAGCCCCAAACGGCGGATATAGCTCAGTTGGTTAGAGCACCAGTTTGTGGCACTGGGGGTCGTCGGTTCGAGCCCGATTATTCGCCCGTATGTTCAAAGAGGTCTGTGTTACAGGCCTCTTTTTTTTTGACGGTGAAATCTCTGGCATATCGTTTGCGTTTTGTAACCTTGAACTTTTATTCAGTACATGAACAAACTGATCATCTTCACTGCACTAACCTTCGGACAGGTTGCTGCAGTAACGGCGCAGAAATCACAGTATTCCGGACCTTTGCCACGTGTCATCATCAAGTTTTCTCCCCAGCACATGTTTGTGAACACCCTGCATGGATCTGTGGAGTTGTTTAACGACGACATGCGCATGAGCCACAATCTTTCCTTGCTGGTTCGCTACAAACCATCTGATCCTGCAGATTACTATGCAACGCGATCCAGTGGAGCAGCCATTGAATACATGGCCAAATTCTATCCCAACAAATTCAAAGTGGTGAAGAAACTCGGGTCCGAAAAGCCGATGGGCATGTACGGCGGCATGTTTGTTCAGGCAGGATCTTACAAGGATCGCGGCGTTGCGCAGCTTTATGATCCCATCACTTTTCAATACCTCGATAAAGATGTAGCAGTAACGCATACTCCATTCAACTTAGGCTTTGCCATGGGTAAGCAAATGATGGTGAACGATTTCATGTACATTGACATGCATGTAGGCGCAGGTTTACGCGTGAGCAGAAGCAAGTCAGATACTTATGAAGAACTTCCGCCATCGGGTCGCAAGCGTTACGAATTTCTTGGAAGCACGGCATTTCCGATGCACGGCTTTTCCGGAATTCTGCCCCGCGTTGGATTTACCGTGGGCATCGGATTGGATTAACAAATGTTGAACTTCAAACACAAAAGCGGCTCAGGCCGCTTTTTTTATGCTGTTTGGTTCAGAACACTGAAGTCCTGAAGACGCATACAGGCAAAATGCCCTTTGGGACAGGTTTCAAAACCTATTTTCGAGCAGGGGCGGCAAGGCAAATCCTGAACTTCAAGCATGGTACTGGGAATCTTGGCGTCATCGGGATAAAATGGTGTCATCCCAAATTCGGGAACCGTGTTCCCCCAAATGCTGACAACGGGCTTGCGCAGCGCTGCGCTGATGTGCATCAAACCGGTATCGTGGCTGATGACCCTCCGTGCCATGCGCAAAACCGCCGCACTTCCAAACAAATCCAGACGACCGCACAGGTTGATTACGTTGGGAAGTCCGGATACTGCTTCGCGGATGGTTTCGGCATCCTTTTGGTCACCAAGGAGTACTACGGGTTCGGGCATTTGTTCCACCAGTGTACGAATCAGGTCTGCTGGTAATTTTTTGGTTCCGTGCTGTCCGCCAACTGCGTAGGCAGAAAATGTTCCGGCAGGTGGGATGAGCGCGCATACCGGAGCATCGTCATAATCTGTGGGGAAAAAGAAATCCAATCCGTTTCCATCGTACGGAACATCCAATTCCGCTATGGTTTCCAGATAGCGGTGCACTACGTGTTTGTAAGGCATCAGGTTCCATTTGAAGTTCACCAGCAACCATTTTTCAAGGTTCAGCTTATCGAAGGAACGTGATTTACTGCGGATGGCTGCTTTAATCCTTGTCGTGCGCAGGTTGTGGTGCAGGTCCACAATGAGGTCCGGACGGAACTGTTTCAGGTCTGAAAGGTGCTTTTGGAAATCATGTTCCAGCAGGAAATAATTACTGAGGTAGGGATTCCAGGCAACAAGGTTTTTAAAGGATGCTTTTGTGGCAAAAGCAATTTGTGCTTCGGGGTATCGGGCGCGCAGACAGCGAATTACCGGCGATGTCAACACGATATCGCCCATGGAACTGTACCGAAGAATCAGGATATTCATCTGTTGCTGAATGCCTTTTTATCAGCAAGATAGGCTTCAAATTCAGCCAATGAAAGCGCGTTGAGGCAGAAACTACGCTTCAACATTCCTTTCCGCGCTGCCAGGGTTCCATAACGCATGTCGCAAATACCATCCTTTTCGTGCGCATCGGGATTGATGCTGATCATGACACCCTGCTCCATGGCGCGGTAAACCCAGCGCCAGTCAATATCCAAACGGTACGGATGTGCATTCAGTTCAATAGCCACCTTGTGGGCGGCGCAGGCAGCGATTACTTTTTCGTGGTCGATGGGATAACCGCTGCGCAACAACAGCAGTCTGCCGGTTGGATGTCCGAGGATGGTGGTTGCCGGATGTTCCACTGCCCTGATGATGCGTTGGGTTGCCTTTTCCTGATCCATTTTCAGATTGCTGTGTACCGAAGCCACCACAAGGTCAAAACCGGCCAGCACCTCATCCGGATAATCCAGTGAGCCGTCGGAAAGGATGTCTGATTCAATGCCTTTGAATATCTTAAATGGCTTCAGTTGCTCGTTCAGGGCATCAATTTCCTTGAACTGCTGAAATACGCGTTCCGTTTCCAGTCCGTGGGCGTAGGCCGCGCTGCGGCTGTGGTCGCAAATGGCAAAGTAGCTGTAGCCTTTTCTCTTACAGGCCAGAGCCATTTCTTCCAGTGTATTCAGTCCGTCGCTCCAGGTGCTGTGGTTGTGCAGTACCCCTTGCAGCTGTTCAAAAGAAATCAAATCGCTGAAATCACTTTTGGCAGCTTCCTGAAGTGCCTGGGGATGGTCGCGCACTTCGGGCGGAATAAAGGACAGGCCAAGTTGCTGATACAGCTCGTGTTCCCCCATTTGCCGCTGTTCAGGAATTGGACCCAGGGCCGAAATGTGTGCTTCCGGTCCGGTATGCAGCAGCAGGGAACGGTGGAAGGAATCGGCATGCACCTGCAGCACTTCCACGGGCAAACCACAGGCAGATTTTGCGGTGACGGCATTTGCTGATGCAACAACATCGGTGCACTGGGATGAATCCAAGGCCTGGATCACGTGCGACAGCTTGGCAGTGCTGATGAATTCCAGGCGCTGCAACACTTCCATGCAACGGCGAAGCGCTCCGGAAGTTGAAGCCAGGCTTTCGGGGATTTGTTGCAGCAATTGCAAAATATGCTGTGCGTATGGCTCGGCCCGGGCATAATGCAGACTTCCTTTCCCCGCCTCGGCAAATTCAATGGCTTTGATGATTTCTGCCTGAGTTTTATAGCCAAATCCACTGGCTGCCACGAGGCGGTTTTCCCGGCAGGCATCCAACAAAGCTTCCACAGAAAGCAAGCCCAACTCTTTCCAGATGATGCGGACTTTTTTCGGGCCAAGGCCTTTGATGCGCAACATCTCCAACACCCCGGGTGCGGTTTCCTGAGTCAAGGCTTCCAATTCGGGAAATGAACCTGTGCCGGCAAGGGTAACAATCGCTTTGCTCACACTTTTCCCTACACCGGGAATGGCTTCTACTTCAGCCAAAGTCATGGCATTCAGGGGCTGCTTCACCTTCCGCAGGTTAAATGCAGCGGCTGCATAAGCCTTGATTTTATAAGGATTTTGTTCATGCAACTCGGCCAATTGGGCATAAAAACCCAAGGCTGTTGCTACGTCAATATTGTCCATCAAAGAAGAATGATTATTTCCCCGGCTTCGGTGGCGGGATAAAATTCCACCCAGGCTACGGTTTCTTCGTCAACCTTCAGAAACAGCACATCACGTGCTGCTCCGGTTTTCTGGTCGCTGAAGGTTTGCATGGACAGGATTTGGAATGTCTTTCCAGACATAGAACAGGGCATTTTCATGGAATCAAAATCACCTTCCCGGAAAAACCAGTCGAAAAAACCTTCCCCTGTTGTGGTATCGTAACCTCGCGGCTCACCCGGGGCACGGGTGGTGCGCGTTTTTCGGTGTATTTCCACGAAGCGGTATTCGGATCCTTCGCAATCGCTCATCTGGATGAGGTCGCCAACCTTCATAAACACCTCTACCTCGGCTTCTGCAGCAGTGTCAATCACCTGAGCAATGGTGCTTGCAGAAGACATGAAGAACAAGGCAGGTACCAGCAACAAACGCAGTACAGTTTTATAGTTATGATGATTCATGTTTGAATGGATGTTCGTTCTTTTTAACCCGCTTCAGCACCAACTGGTTCATGGCATTGTTTCCAAGTCCACTGATGTTCTTTTGCACCATCCGGATGCTGCGGTCGTAATAAAGTACAATGAATGGTGCAGCGTCGCAGAGGCTTTGATCCATCTGGAACATGATTTCCCGGCGAATGCTGTCGGAAGCGCCATTGAGTTTCTGGTAACGGGCATCAAATACAGCATTGGAAAAATGCGTGTAATTGGGTCCATCCGGGCTGAAGTTTGGCGTATAGAAACAAGCCAGATAGCTCTCAGCGTCTGCATAATCAGCAATCCAGGAGCCTCGGAACAAATGGATGGCTCCTTTATTTCGGAGTTGCCTGAGCTGGCCGCCGGGATGGATGGAAATACGGCAACGCACACCAATCTGACTCCATGCCTGCTGGATGAATAAAGCCATATCGGCATAATCAGCCGTGGTATTCAAATCCAGTTCCGGAAGTCCTTTGCCTCCGGGAAATCCCGCTTCGGCGAGCAGTGCCGCCGCCTGTTCCGGCTGAAAGCTGTAGCCTTGAACTTTGCGATCCAGCAATACCGGAGGCACAAAGCCATGAATGCCGGGGTCGCCCACCCCATTTCTCAGGTATCGAACCAATGCCTTTCGGTCGATGGCGAACGACAATGCCTTTCTAAATGCTTGGCGCTGCAGCGGATGCTTGCTGTTGCTGTCGAGGTAAAAGCCCAGATATTCCGTATTCAGGAATGCCTTGGTGATGAGCGTAAATCGGCCCTGATATTTGGGCAACAAGGTTCCTTTCTTGGTAAGCAATTCGTCCTTAAAACTGCCTTCTATACCGTTGAAGAAATCATATTCCCCGCGGATGAACTTCATGAAGGCTGTTTGTTTGTTGCGGATCAGGTCGATATTCACCGCCTTCAGGTAAGGCAAGCTTTTGCCCTGCTCGTCTTTTTCCCAATAGTCATCATGGCGCAGGAGCACCATGCGCACTTCCTGTTCCCAATAGGCAAAGCGGAACGGTCCGCTGCCCACAGGCTGTATTTTCAGGTTCAAACCCCTGCCCATCAAAAGTTCAGGAACAATCATGCAGAAATTCATGGAAAGCAAGCCGGGCAATTGAGGTTGTGCTTCTTTCAATCGCAAAACAACGGTGGTGTCGTCCGAAGCGTGAATCCAGGTTTTCCCAGGAATTATTTTATCGCTGAGCACCCAGGCTCCGGGGGAAGCGGTATTGCTGTCCACCAAGCGGCGTAGTGAAAAAACTACATCTGCGGCCCGCAGCCTTCGCTCTTGAACGTGCTTCCACAAGGGATGCGGATGAAAAAGCACATCCGAATGCAGGTGAAAGGTATAAGTGCGACCGGAATCTGACACCAGCCAACGCTTCGCCAGCGAGGGAACCGGACGCAGGTTACTGTCGAGTTCTGTAAGTGTATTGAACAATTGGCTTACCGCCCAGATTTCAGCCTGAGAACGGGTAAAAGCCGGATCTAAAAGTTGAATGCCTGCATCCTCATTGTACCGGAAAACCTGAGACTCCGGAACTTTATCCACATTTTTACAACCACCCAAAACCAAAATTGTGAGCAAAAAGGAACGCATACCCCATGCCCATAAGGATGGCTTAAGGGTATTTTTGTGAATCGCCCAAGGACGCCAAAAATGACTGCGGAACTTATTTATTATGGACATTCCTGCTTTGAACTGCGGATGCAGGGCAAAAGTATCATTTTCGATCCGTTCATCACGCCCAATCCTTTGGCCAAAGACATAGACATCCAGGCGCTTAAGCCCGATTATCTGCTCCTCTCGCATGGCCATTACGACCATATTGCCGATGCAGTTGCGCTGGCACAAAGCAGCGGTTGCACCGTAATTGCCTGCTGGGAAATACATGAATGGCTGCAACGTCAGGGCATCAACAATACCCTGCCCATGAATATTGGCGGCACAGCCGATCTGGGTTTTGCCAGAATCCGCATGACACCAGCCGTACATTCATCGTCATTTCCAGATGGAACTTATGCGGGTCAGGCTGCAGGTTTTTTACTGATGAGCCCGGATCTGAACATGTATTATTCAGGCGATACGGATTTGACCCGCGACATGGAACTCATACCCGATTTATGCCACTTGGATCTGGCTTGCATCTGTGTAGGCGGTCATTTTACGATGGATGTGCACGATGCCTTACGTTGTTCCGAAATGATCCGCTGTACGCAGATCGTCGGAATGCATTTTGACACTTTTGAACCTATCCGAATCAACCATGCCGAGGCCATGGCCCTTTTTGCAGCAGCCGGCAGGAAACTCAGTCTTCCACAGATAGGTGAACACTTAACGATTTAACGCTTTCATGGGAAAAATTATAGCCATTGCCAATCAGAAAGGCGGAGTTGGAAAAACCACTTCGGCCATTAATCTGGCTGCCAGCCTTGCCGTGCTGGAATTCAAAACTTTGCTGGTTGATGCCGACCCGCAAGCCAACGCGTCCTCGGGAATTGGTTTTGATCCGAAAAACATCAAAATCGGATTGTATGAATGCCTGGTTCAGGACATAAACCCCAACGACATCAGCCTGGATACCGACATTCCATACCTGAAACTTCTGCCCTCCAACATTGACCTGGTGGGTGCGGAAATTGAATTGCTGGAAATGCCGAATCGCGAAATGATGATGAAACGTGTGCTGGATATGGTGCGCGACGATTATGACTTCATCATTATTGACTGCTCACCTTCGCTGGGCCTGATTACCACCAATGCACTGGTTGCGGCAGATTCTGTGGTTATTCCGGTGCAGTGTGAATATTTCGCTCTGGAAGGTTTGGGTAAATTGCTCAACACCATCAAAATCATCCAGACCCATTTGAACCAGCAACTGGAAATTGAAGGCATCCTGCTGACCATGTACGACGCGCGTTTGCGCCTGAGCAATCAGGTGGTGGAAGATGTAAAGATGCACTTTCAGGATATTGTTTTTGACACCATCATTACCAGAAACACCAAATTGGGTGAAGCACCCAGCTTCGGTGTGCCGGTCATCAACCACGATGCAGAAAGCAAAGGTTCCATCAGCTACCTCAACCTTGCCAGAGAAATCATTCAGAAAAACGGATTAACCGCTTTAAGCAGCAACTAAAGAGCATTCATGAGCAGTCAGCAAATAAAGAAAAAAGGCGGTCTGGGGCGCGGTCTTTCCGCACTTTTGGAGAACGCAGAAACCGATATAACCAGTAAAGATGCGCGTCCTGCAGGCGGCATTTCACAGGTGCCCATCAGCCAAATTGAGGCCAATCCTTTTCAGCCGCGCACAGAATTCGACGCACAACAATTGGAAGAACTGGCCGCCAGCATCCGCGTACACGGCGTAATTCAGCCAATCACCGTGCGCAAGCTTGGATACGATAAATACCAGCTGATCAGTGGAGAAAGACGCACACGCGCTTCTATTCTGGCTGGTCTGGAGAAAATTCCGGCATTCATCCGTGTAGCCAATGACCAGGACATGCTGGAAATGGCACTCATTGAGAACATCCAGCGCGCCGATCTGAATGCCATTGAAGTGGCCATCAGCTACAAACGCCTGTTGGAAGAATGCACGCTGAAGCAGGAAGAACTTGCCGACCGCGTAGGAAAAGACCGCACCACGGTGAACAACTACCTCCGATTGCTGCGCCTGCCGGAAGAAATTCAGCTGGCCATCCGTGAGGGAAAACTCAGCATGGGCCATGCCCGCGCCATGATCAACATGGATGATGTGGCCGAACAAATTGATTTATTCCGTCATGTTATCGAAGAAAATCTGAGCGTACGCGCAACAGAATCTCTGGTGAAGGCCGGCCGCGAACAAAACAAACAAGTGGATAAACCGGCTGCACGAGGAACCGATTGGGATCCGGAATCCGACCGAATCATGAATGAAATCCACCGCCGCCTTGGTGTTCCGGTGCACATGAACACCGCCAAGAAAGGCAGCGGCAAAATTGTCATCAGCTACAGAAACGCAGAAGAATTGCAGCATATCCTTGATAAAATTCACTCCTGATATACGGCTTTATGTGCTGTTGGGCCTGTTATCCATGGCTACAACAGTACAGCCGCTGAAGGGTCAGGACAACCCTGTACAGGCGGTAACGGAATACGCACGCCGCGATTCTTCCAACATCAGGAATCCCAAAACGGCTACCATTTTAGCCCTATGTCTTCCAGGATCCGGGCAGGTGTACAACAAAAAGTACTGGAAATTGCCTTTGGTGTATGCGGCCCTGGGCACTTCCACAGCCTTCCTGATTTTCAACAGGGCACAAGTGCGCCAAATCAACGAGGAACTCACCTACCGTTTCAGCACGGGAACCACCAACAACCCGAAGTTTCAGGCCTATACAAGCACAGGCAGCTTGATTCAACTGCGCAATCAGTATAAAAACTACCGCGATTTTTCCATTTTGGCACTGAGCGCGGCTTATGGCCTGCAGGTCATAGATGCCGTGGTTGATGCGCACCTCAGCGGTTTCGACATGAACCAGCCGCTGAGCCTGAACATGGGTCTGCAACCCTCTGGAATTGCCGGAATTGGAATCAGTTTTCGCATCGGTCAATAGCAAGGCTGTCTTTTCTGTATTCCGCCCCTTTCATGTAAATAGCCACGATGCCAAGATCAGTACAATTCTACCTGCCTCCTGAACTTGCCCACGTGGACTCGGCTGTTCAAGACGAGGCAAGACGCTTGTCTGGCCTCAGCGCCGGTAAGGTAGTTGTGCGCAAAAAGAGCTTGGATGCCCGCAAAAAAAAGCGGATCAGCTACCTGTTTCAGACGGAGGTTTTTGCACCTGACGAGCATCCTGAAGGCACCTTGGGCTTCCGTTCCAACAACGTGCAACATGCGCCTGAAGTGCACATCATTGGCTTCGGTCCTGCAGGCATGTTTGCGGCTTTACAGCTGATTGAAGACGGATTCAGGCCGATTGTGCTGGAACGCGGAAAAGCAGTACGTGAACGCCGGCGCGACTTGGCGGAAATATGCCGGAATCTGCCTGTAAATCCCGAAAGCAATTACTGTTTCGGAGAAGGAGGCGCAGGCACTTATTCCGACGGGAAATTATACACCCGTTCCTCCAAAAGAGGCAATGTAGCGAAGGTGTTGCAGGCGTTTATTGAACACGGTGCTGCGCCCGACATCGCTTTTGAAGCCCATCCGCATATTGGCACGAACAAGCTTCCGGATATTATTGGAAGCATCCGCAGGCATATTGAAGCCTGTGGCGGTGAAGTGCATTTCAATACAAGACTCGATGGCCTAGAAGTTGAAACCGGTTCCATCCGCGCATTGAGGCTGAATGGCGGCATACGCGTTCCGGTGCAGCGCGTGTTGTTGTGTACCGGGCATTCCGCGCGCGACATCTTCCGCATGTTGCACCACAGTGGCATTGCGATTGAAGCCAAACCTTTTGCGCTTGGCGTGCGTATTGAGCATCCACAGGCGTTGATTGACCGCATTCAGTACCATTGCGATTCCAGAGGGCCTTTCCTGCCGCCTTCCAGCTATAGCCTGGTAGAACAGGCCATGGGAAAAGGTGTTTTCTCGTTTTGCATGTGTCCCGGAGGAATCATCGCTCCGGCAGCCACCAATGTCGGGGAAATTGTGGTGAATGGATGGAGCCCGAGCAAACGAAATAATCCCTTTGCGAATTCAGGTTTTGTGGCCGCTGTTGACGAAGAAGACTTTCTGCCTTTTGCCAAACACGGGCCTCTGCGGGCCATGGAATATCAGGCGTTCTGGGAACAGAAAGCCTTTGCCTTCAGCGGAAGCCTGAGTGCTCCGGCACAAAGACTGGAAGACTTTATTCAGGGAAAAAACAGTGCGGTGCTGCCCGATTGTTCCTATCTGCCGGGGATTGTCAGTGCCAACCTGCAGGAAGTACTGCCTGAAGCCGTTTCAAAATCCATCCGGGCCGCGCTGTTGCTCATTGGAAAAAAAATGCCTTCGTACAGAACCAACGAGGCCGTTTTGGTGGGCGTTGAATCCAGAACATCCTCGCCGGTGCGCATTCCCAGAGATAAAGAACTGCTGCATCATCCACAGCTGCAAAATTTCTATCCTTGCGGTGAAGGCGCAGGATATGCCGGTGGCATTGTGAGCGCCGCATTGGATGGAATCAGGGTGGCTCAAATGGCCATCATTCATTCATAGTATTTGTACAATGAACGCAGAAATTATAACCGTAGGAGACGAATTACTCATCGGGCAGACCGTAGATACAAACAGCGCATGGCTTGGCACTACACTCAATGGTGTGGGCATTTGGGTAAGCCGCCGCACCGCCGTAGGCGATCAGGCTGAAGCCATACGCGCAGCACTTGACGAAGCCTTTGGCCGCGTAGATTTGGTATTGATGACCGGAGGTTTGGGGCCTACCAAAGACGACATCACCAAGAAAACCTTGTGTTCATATTTCCATTGTGGTTATCGGCTGGATGAAGCAGTGTTAAACCATTTAACGCAATTGTTCAGCAAAAGGGGGCGCAGACTCTTGGAAATCAACAAGATGCAAGCCGAATTACCAGAAGCCTGCAGTACCTTGATGAACCAAATGGGTACTGCTCCGGGCATGTGGTTTGACAAACAGGGAAAAGTACTGGTGAGCATGCCCGGCGTTCCGTATGAAATGAAGCACATCACAGAAACTGCCGTCATTCCACGTATCAAGGAACGTTTTACCCTTCCATCAATAGTTCATCGCACTTTAACGGTGATTAATGTACCTGAAAGTGCCCTGAGCAAAGAACTGGAACCCTGGGAGCTCAGTTTGCCCGAGGACATCAAGCTGGCATATTTACCTCAGCTGAATACCATACGGCTTCGGCTTACGGCACAAGGCAACGACCAACAGGCCTTAAATCAACGTATTGGAACTTACTGGGAAGCTTTGCGTGCACGTTGTGCTGCCTATTTGCTGGCTGAAACCGACACCACAGCGGTTGCACAATGTGCCGAAGAATTGATGCAACGGGCGGCGACCTTGTCGCTGGCGGAGAGTTGCACCGGTGGAAACATTGCACATTTGTTTACGCTTATACCCGGAATTTCATCAGTCTTGCTGGGCGGCGTTGTTGCCTATGCCAATCAGGTGAAAACAAACTTCCTTCAGGTACCTGAAGCACTGATTGCCGAACACGGAGCAGTCAGCGGCCCTGTGGTGTCGCGCATGGCTGAAGGAATTCGGGCGCAAACAGGCAGCGATTACGCCATAGCTACCAGCGGAATTGCCGGCCCGGGCGGAGGCACAGAACTCAAGCCGGTTGGCACTGTTTGGATTGCTGTTTCCTCAGCACAGGGAACCAGCGCTCAGGAATGGCATTTTTACGGCACCCGTGAGCACATCATTGAACGAGCCACAAATACCGCCTGTCATCAACTTTTGATGCACATAAAAGCACAGGCGCAAAACGCGTGAATAAAGGCAGATTCAATAAGCCTGATTATTGAAGGAAAATCGGCAAATTTGCAACTTCAATTTATGGCTGAAAAAACCATCCTGATGCCCAAGATGGGCGAAAGTATCGCCGAGGCGACCATCATACGCTGGCTGAAGAAAGAAGGTGAACCTGTTGCTCAGGATGAACCCATTGTGGAAATTGCTACCGACAAGGTGGACAGCGAGATCCCATCCACGGCTGCCGGTATCGTTGGCAAACTTTTGCATCCCGAAGGAGCCGTGGTGAAAGTAGGCGAACCTGTAGCCATTATTGTGGGCGAAGGTGAATCAGTTTCCGCTGCACCGCAACAATCTGCACCTGCCGAGGCTGTTTCCAATCAGGTGATGCAAAACGTACACAGCGCACAGGAAACCGCCGCACCTGCAGCGGTTCTTAGCGGTGGAAGCCGTTTCTATTCACCATTGGTGCTGAATATTGCCCGTACTGAAGGCATTGGCATGGATGAACTGGAACGCATCGCAGGAACAGGAAAAGATGGTCGCGTTACCAAAGCCGACATCTTAAATCACCTCGAACAAAGAGGAAGCGCACCCGCACCAACTCCGGCTGTTGCAGCAACGCCTGCTGCTCCCGTTGCGCCGGCGGTAACACAACGCGTGGAAGTGAAGGCACCGGCAGTCAGCCTGAACGCAGGCGATGAAATCATCGAAATGGATCGCGTGCGGAAGATGATTGCGGAAAACATGGTGCGCAGCAAGCAAATCAGCCCACACGTAACCAGTTTCGTAGAAGTTGATGTTACCAACCTGGTGCAGTGGCGTGAAAAAAACAAAGCCGCGTTCCAAAAGCGCGAAGGTGAAAACCTCACCTTTACGCCCATCTTCATTGAGTGTATTGTAAAAGCCATCAAGGATTTTCCGATGATCAACATCTCGGTAGATGGCGATAAAATCATCCGCAGGAAAAACATCAACGTTGGAATGGCTGCTGCGCAACCCAATGGCAACCTGATCGTTCCGGTAATCAAGAACGCCGACCACATGAACCTGGTTGGCCTGGCACGCGCCGTAAACGATTTGGCGAAACGCGCCCGTGAAAACAAGCTGAGCCTGGATGAAATTCAGGGTGGTACCTATACGCTTACCAATGTAGGCACTTTTGGAAACGTGATGGGCACGCCCATCATCCCTCAGCCACAGGTGGCCATTATGGCGGCAGGCGCCATCCGCAAGAAACCTGCTGTGGTAGAAACTGAATACGGTGATGTAATCGCCATTCGTCAGATGATGTTCCTTTCCCATTCCTATGACCATCGCGTTGTTGACGGCGCCCTCGGTGGCATGTTCGTTCGTCGCGTTGCTGATTACATGGAGCAATGGGATGTGAACCGCGAGGTTTAAGGAAATTCTATTTCCTTGAGGCTACAGCCTGATTAAATACATTCCTGAAAGGCCTGTGATTCAATCCACAGGCCTTTTGTTTGTTGCAGCATGGCTGTGCGCTTGCCGTGGCACGGATGAAAGACCCCATTGGAAACATGTCGAAATACAGGACAAGGTCCTTTTAATTCAAGCCAAGGAACGTATAAGGCTGGGTATGTACTAAACATAAAAAAGCCCCTTACGGGGCCTCTTTACCTAACAATTTCGCGCTAGAAGTTCTAAAAGAAAAGGAAGGGGTGTTTATTGCTTTTAGCGCATTGAAAGCTCTTTGAATCGGTATTACCGGGCATTAAGGATGCAGGACCACCACTTTGGTATAAAATGGGTTCTCGGCATTCATGATCTGGAAAGAATAGCAGCCAGAGGGAAGATTGGCTGTGGGCACCTGTGTAATTCCGTTGCCCAATACACCATTGGCTACAATCTGTCCGGCTGGATTGATTAACCTGTAGGCACTTCCGGACAAGGCTTCCGTGATCCAAATATTGAAGGATTGATCGGCGGGGTTGTTCATGATTTTCAATGAGGCCGCACTGGCTTGTGATGAAGCACATACATCACTGAAACTCTGCGTTCCGTCGCGATCCAACTGCCGGATGCGGTAGAACAAGGTACCGAAAGGAGCCGCGCGATCTGTGTAGCTATAGGATTTGGGTTCGTAGCTGTAGCCCGCTGCCGGTACACTGTCGATATCAACAAATGCGCCTCCGGTGCTGCGTTGTATGAAGAATGACTGGCTATTCTCTTCGGATGCAGTTTTCCATTTCACCTCCACACCCGGTCCACCTTTGCGTGCACAGCGCATGTCAAGCCAGGATACGGGCAATGGA
>JBIKKI010000143.1:0-5620 GCA_044360435.1 Bacteroidia bacterium | reverse complement strand
GTATGACCTTTCAGACTTATCAGCCTTGATTTTTTGCTTACTTTTTCATCAAGGAAAAAGTGAGAGAATAGAAATAAGTTTTTGTTTTTGAAGCGTGGTCGTGGTTCTCCCGCTGCGCTGCGCTTTCGGAACTTGCAGCCCGCATCGTCTCGCACCACTCGGCTTGCGGGGCAGGCACCATGTGGTTCGAGAGCCTCACCATGACAAGGTGGGATCGCTCGGGACTTTCAGCATCATGACAGGCTAACGATGATAAGCAATATGCACGATTCAATCTATTGGATATACAACAAACCCAACCAGTCATTCACCTCATTCCTCCTTCCGGTATTACCTTGCAAGTCCATCGTTATGAGGCGCTTCGCGGGAATATTTTGGATGTTGGTGCTGTGGTTCTGTGCCACACAGCGCATGGTGGCGCAAGGAAATGCGGAGGTTCCTGCGTCGTCCAATCCGCAGCAATACATCCTGTTGCTGAAGGATAAATTCCCGCCGAAGCCGGAAACAATCTTATACAGTCCCCGTGCCGCCAAACGCCGGCTGCTGCAGGGAATCTCCACCGACAGCCTCGACTGGCCCGTGCATCAGGATTACCTGAAACAGGTTGCCCGCATCAGCGGCGTGCGTGTTCATGCCGTGAGCCGTTGGATGAACGCCCTGCTGCTGCAGGTTCGCGACAGCGCAGCCTTGGCGGCCTTACGCACACAAAGTTTTGTCGCCGGACTGCAGGAGTTCGGTCCGGTACGACAGCCGGCAGCCGCCTCCGACAGTGCCTTTGAACCCGCACCGGAACCATTTGCCATACCCGAGCCGGAAACCTTGCAGCTTCTGCGCACCCAGCCGCTGTTGCAGCTGGCCGCCCGCGGCTACGGACTCAGTCATGAAGCGCTGCGCGCCATGAACGGAATCCGCTTGCACGACCTCGGCTACCGCGGCAAAGGTGTGCTCATCGCCGTGCTCGATGCCGGTTTCAGCGGGGTAGACAGAATCGCCGCCTTCGACAGCCTCAACAATAACAAACGCATCCTTGCCACCCACGACTTCGTGCGCGGCAACGACTGGGTTTACAGCTTCAGCGACCACGGCACCAAGGTGCTTGGCTGTCTGGCCGCTGATATCCCAAATGTGCTGAAAGGCAGCGCTCCGGAAGCGTCTTACCTGCTCCTTCGCAGTGAAGATGCCGACGCGGAGTACCCGGAAGAAATGTTTCACTGGCTGGTGGCTGCCGAGTTCGCCGACAGCATGGGCGCCGACATCATCAGCAGCTCTTTGGGTTATACCACCTTCGATGTTCCTTTTTATGAGGATGAACGCCTGATGTTGCTTGACGGAACAAGCAGTCTGGTCAGCCGCGCTGCGCGTTGGGCAGCGTCCCGCGGGATGCTTGTGCTGAATGCCGCAGGTAACGAAGGTGATGGGCTGTGGGAACGCATCTCAGCACCGGCAGATGCTCCGGAAATCCTCAGCGTGGGCGCCGTTGATGAACAGCGTAACAGCGCATCCTTCAGTGGTAAAGGTCCCGCCGCCGAAGGCCGGCTGAAGCCGGAGGTGGCCGCTCCGGGCGTGAACATTCCGCTGGTACAAGGCAACGGCAACCTCACCGAAGGTTCAGGAACCAGCTACGCCACACCGCTGCTCTCCGGACTTGCTGCCTGTTTGTGGCAGGCTGCGCCCCGGCTGGATGCCCAAACCTTGCGCGAAGTCATGATGAACAGCGCGCACCGCGGCGATTTCACCGATGTGCAGCAAGGGCATGGCATCCCGGATGTATTTGCTGCGGCCTGTCAGCTGGGCGTCAATCCTTACTTCAGAAGCGAAGCCACGCAAATCCTCAGCGATATTCCGGAAATGACTACGCAAGACCATCTGTATCTCCGGATTTATGCCGGTGTTGCTGGAACTGCGCGCTACGCCTTATTCAGCAGGGGAAACAACCGCAAACCTGCGGGATCGGGAAGCATCAGCCTGGAAGCCCAGAAAACCGCGGTGTTCCGCGTGGCGCCGTTGGAACATCCGGGGCCATACATCCTACAGATTTCCGGTCCCGGCGGATTTAACCGCATGTACCACATCCATAAAATCATCACGAAACAAAATCGATAAGCCATGAACCGATTCATGTCATACAGCCTAAGTCTGTTGCTCTGCGCCGGGATGTTTCCCAGCGTGCATGCGCAGTTGTTCACCCGCTCTGCAACCTTCACGGTACAGGAAGCCACTGTCATCACCCAATTTCCAGGGGTGCAGGGCTCACCGGTGGTTGAAACCTGGACGCTTACGCTGAAGTTCAAACGCAGCACAGCGTTTCTTGTAGATTCTGCCTGGGCTGGCGGCAAAGCCGATAAAGTATTTCTGGATCGGGTGGACGGCGCAGCCTGGACAGGCAAAGCAGCCAAAGGCGATGAAATCCGCCTCACCTTGCACATGTACACCTCAACCGTGGAACCGGGCACACCCGGCTTTGAAGGCGTCAGCGGAAGTCCGGCCTGCGCTCCACCTGTGAAGCATCAGGGCAAACTGCTGTTCCGCTACGGCTTCAGCGACCTGAAATATTACTTCAGCCGCAGTGCTGTGGCAAAGCAACAGCCGGTGTACGCGCCGTGAGAAGCGAAGACGGTCCCTGAGGCACTCGAAGGGAACCGTTTCGCCTGAGGTTGTTGTTTCTACAATGTGGCTTCAAGCGCCTCGGAGAACAGGAGCGTTTTTAGGTTGTTGTGCTAACCCGGATAAATCAACTTCCCAACCCGATCAATATGTTCCACCAGTTTCGGTTCATGGATGCTGTGGTAATCCAGCACATCAAATTGATAAGGCATCCGCGTTTCTTCGTTCAAGGCATCGGCAATGTGGCTGATGATGTGCTGCGTAAGCTTGCTTCCCTTCAGCGCCAAATCCACATCACTGCCGTTTCGGTAATTGCCCTTCGCCCTGCTGCCAAACAGAATGGCTTCCTGTACTTCCGGATAATGGGACAACATCCGTCTGATTTCCAGCAGGTCATCCGGCCTGAGCCCGAAGTTGTTGTTCATGTATTTTTTGTGTTGAACTCAGTGCGCAGGGCGTTCAGCAGCGGGAAGTATTTATGATGGATGAGTTGCTCCATTTCGGTAGCTTTCTGATCGTCGTACGTATGCGCGCTGAGGTTGCGGTCGGCCAGCAAGTCCATCCATTCATGCCCCTGAGCAATCAGTCCGGTTTCAAAGGCCTTCTTGAGCGCCGAACGAGGCGTTTTGACATCCTCAAACCCTTGCTGTTCCAGATAATCTTTCAACAAGTTCCAACCAAGTTCAAAACTCATTTCAAAAAAATGAATGATGCCTGCTTTTTGAACCATGTCTGGTTTTTCAATGTGTAACGCTGTTTCCAGGTGTTGCATGGCCTTGTTGAAGTTGAACAGCCGTTGCTTCCATCTTATGTCTTCATTTTGGCTCATGGGCGTGAACTTTGACTTGTAAATAATGCAATGAATAGGAAATGAAATCAGACTTCAGGTGCTGAAATGCTGTAATTCGTAACCTGTTGAAGGCAAAGTTAATGGATGTATGGACAAAAAAGACGGTGTAAAGACGGTCATCAGTTGGGCTGCTTAATCCGCATTTCCCTTTCCTTCAACAGCTGTTGGATAAGGTGGCCCGCCTTGCGTATTTTTGCCGTCTATAGCCATGTTTGAATCTCTGGTAAAAGGTCTGGGCAAGCTGTTCGGCAATAAATCCGATCGCGATGTAAAAGAAGTACAACCGCTGGTAGAGGCCATCAACGAATGGTTCCAGGCGTATCAGGCGCTCAGCAACGATGAGTTGCGGAATAAAACCACCGAATTTGTGGATCGCATCAACCTGCAACTTGCCGGGGTGGATGAGGAAATTGCCGCTACCCGCGCCGAACTTGAGGCTACGCCTGAAGCAGAGGTGGAAGAACGCGATGCCCTGTTCAGCAAGCTCGATGCGCTGGAAAAAGACCGCGACAAGGAACTGGAAAAAGCCCTTGAGGAAATCCTGCCCGAGGCATTTGCCGTGGTGAAGGAAGCTGCCCGTCGCTACACAGAAATCGGAACCCTTGAAGTGCAGGCCACCGAACACGATCGTGCCATCGCGGCGAAAAAAGCCCACGTGCGCATCGATGGCGATAAAGCCTTCTACAGCAACGAATGGGTGGCCGCCGGCGGAAACATCCGCTGGAACATGGTGCATTACGATGTGCAGCTGATTGGCGGCATCGCACTACACAAAGGCAAAATCGCCGAAATGGCCACGGGTGAAGGTAAAACCCTGGTTTCCACACTGCCCGCGTACCTCAACGCCCTTGGCAAACGCGGGGTGCATATTGTTACCGTGAACGACTACCTGGCCCGCCGCGACAGCGAATGGAACGGCCCGCTCTTCGAATTCCTCGGTCTCGCCGTGGATTGCATCGACCAGCACCAACCCAATTCCCCGCAGCGCCGCAAAGCCTACGAAGCAGACATCACCTACGGTACCAATAACGAATTCGGCTTCGATTACCTCCGCGACAACATGTCGCGCAGCCCGGAAGACCTGGTGCAGCGCAAACACCATTACGCCATGGTAGACGAAGTGGATTCGGTTTTGATTGATGATGCCCGTACACCGCTCATCATTTCCGGTCCTACACCCAAAGGTGATGACCAGGAATTCGTGGCGCTGAAACCCCGCATCCAGCGTGTGGTGGAGGCCCAGAAGAAATACGTGAATTTCGCCCTGAACGAAGCCAAAAGGCTTATTGCAGAAGGAAAAACTGGTGAAAAAGACGGTGGATTGTTCCTGCTGCGCGCACACCGTGGCATGCCCAAAACCAAAGCACTGATCAAATACCTCGGCGAATCAGGCATCCACTCGGTGCTGCACAAGACCGAAAGCTATTACCTGCAGGATCAGCAGAAGGAAATGCCCAAGGTGGATGCGGAGCTGTACTTCGTGATCGACGAAAAGAACAATACCGTTGAACTGACCGAAAAAGGTATCGAACTGATTACCGAATCTGGTGAAGACCGTCAGTTCTTCCTCATGCCCGACATCGGCAGCGAAGTCGCAGAAATTGAACGTACCGCCTCCTCCGACGACGACAAACGCCGACGCAAGGACGAACTGATGCGCGACTTCGCCGTGAAAAGCGACCGCATCCACTCCATCAGCCAGCTGCTGAAGGCATACACCATTTTCGAACGCGATGTGGACTACATCATTCAGGATGGCAAGGTGAAAATTGTGGATGAACAAACCGGCCGTATCCTGGAAGGTCGTCGCTACAGCGACGGATTGCACCAGGCCATCGAGGCCAAGGAAAACGTGAAGGTGGAAGCTGCCACGCAAACCTATGCCACCATCACGCTGCAAAACTACTTCCGCATGTACCACAAGCTGGCCGGAATGACCGGAACGGCGGAAACAGAAGCGCAGGAACTCTGGGACATTTACAAGTTGGATGTGATGGTGATTCCCACCAACAGACCCGCTGTCCGCAAGGACATGGACGATTTCGTCTATAAAACCCGTCGGGTGAAGTTCAACGCCGTAATCGACAATGTGGTGAAGCTGGTGGAAGAAGGTCGTCCGGTGCTGGTAGGTACTACTTCCGTAGAAATCAGTGAACTGCTGAGCCG
>JBIKKI010000142.1:0-5660 GCA_044360435.1 Bacteroidia bacterium | reverse complement strand
ACATGCCGATGCAGGGTCCGCAGGCATTGGCAAACACGGTGGCGCCAATCTTGTCGAATACATCCAGGAATCCGTCGCGTTCGATGGTATAACGCACCTGTTCGCTGCCGGGGGTGATGGTGAATTCTGCCTTTGTTTTCAGGTTTTTGTCTGCTACCTGACGTGCCAGGCTTACCGCGCGGCTGATGTCTTCATAGCTTGAATTGGTACAGCTGCCAATCAGTCCAACTTCTACTTTGGTTGGCCAGCCATGCGCCGCAGCAGTTTCTTTCATTTTACTGATAGGTGTTGCCAGATCCGGAGTGAATGGTCCGTTCAGGTGTGGTTCCAGTTCGTTCAGGTCGATGTCGATTACTTCATCGAAATACTGTTCGGGGTTGGCATAAACTTCCGGGTCGGCGGTGAGGTGTTCGCGAACGTTGTCAGCCAGGCTGGCAATTTCTGCGCGGCCTGTAGCCCGCAGGTAGCGCGCCATGCTGTCGTCGTATCCAAAAGTGGAGGTAGTAGCTCCAATTTCAGCACCCATATTGCAGATGGTGCCTTTTCCGGTGCAGCTCAGCGCAGTGGCGCCTTCGCCGAAATATTCCACAATGGCGCCGGTTCCGCCTTTTACGGTCAGGATTCCGGCCACCTTTAAGATAATGTCTTTAGGAGCTGCCCAGCCATTCAGTTTGCCGCGCAGCCGGATGCCAATCAGTTTGGGCCATTTGAGTTCCCAGGGAAGACCGGCCATCACGTCGCAGGCATCGGCACCGCCGACGCCAATGGCCAGCATTCCGAGGCCGCCGGCGTTCACCGTATGGCTGTCGGTGCCAATCATCATACCGCCCGGGAATGCGTAGTTTTCCAGCACCACCTGGTGGATGATGCCCGCACCGGGTTTCCAGAAGCCGATTCCGTATTTATTCGAAACAGAAGCCAGGAAATCATAAACTTCGCGGCTTTCTTCATTGGCAATTTTCAAATCCGCATCAGCGCCTGTTTTTGCCGTAATCAGGTGGTCGCAGTGCACGGTGCTGGGCACGGCCACTTTCGGGCGACCTGCCTGCATGAATTGCAGCAGGGCCATTTGCGCGGTGGCATCCTGCATGGCCACGCGATCCGGTGCGAAGTCAACATAGGAGCGACCCCGTTCGTATTGCGTGGTGGCATCACCGTTCCACAAGTGGTTATACAGGATTTTCTCTGAAAGGGTCAGCGGACGGCCAACCAGGTTGCGCGCGGCCTGAATGCGGGCCGGCATCCTTTCATACACGGATTTGATCAGGTCAAGGTCGAAAGCCATAGGTCTTTTTGAATCTTGGTGCGAATGTAACAGTTTTCAATGGTCAAAGGGTTCATTAAACAGGCAGGTCCTCTTGTTTTCCTGTCGGAACGGGCAGGGGACATCTGGAGCACAGTGGCCCGCGCACAGCGCTGAATGTTGTTCAAAGGGTAAGGGATTTCTCCTTTCCCCAAAATCGTCAGTTGTATAGCTGACAGGGGTCAGGAATCGTAAAGGTGCTTCCTGATAAAATTTGCCCCATTCAACGCTATGCCAATCTACCACACCCTAGGAAATATTCCTTCCAAACGCCATGTGGTGTTCCGCAAGCCTTCCGGTAAACTGTATCAGGAAGAATTGGTGGGCACCCAGGGATTCAGCGGCATGTCATCGCTGGTTTATCATTTGTATCCGCCAACACGTGTGGTACAAACAGGCGAGGCATACTCCGTGAAACCCAAGGTTGCGGTTGAAAACAACATGCGCAGCCTCAGTTTCAAGGGATTGGAAATTCCTGAGCATCAGGATTATCTGAAAAGCAGATACACCCTTTTAGTAAACGACGATATGGAAATTGGGCTTTCGGCACCCAATGGAACCATGGACTATTTCTTTAAAAATGCCGATGCCGATGAGTTGATTTTTGTTCATGAAGGTTCGGGTATTCTGCATACCATGTTTGGTGAAGTGCCTTTCCAACCAGGTGATTATGTGGTAATTCCAAGAGGAACAGTTTATACGATGGAGTTTTACGGCTCGCGCAACAGACTGCTCTTCATAGAGTCACACGGACCGGTGCTTACACCGCGGCGCTACCGCAACGAGTTTGGGCAGCTGCTGGAACATTCGCCATTCTGCGAACGCGATATTGTACGCCCCAGAAACCTGCAAACCCTGGATGTGCAGGGTGAATTTCCCGTCATGATCAAAAAAAGGGGAACCATGTTTCCGTACCTCTACGGGAATCATCCTTTTGACGTGGTAGGCTGGGACGGTTATCATTATCCGTATGCCTTCTCCATTCACAATTTCGAACCCATCACCGGACGCATCCACATGCCTCCGCCGGTTCACCAGACGTTCGAAGGTCGGAATTTCGTGATCTGCTCTTTTGTGCCACGTTTGTACGATTATCATCCCGACGCAATTCCAGCGCCTTACCACCACAGCAATATTGACTCCGATGAAATTCTGTACTACGTGGATGGTGATTTCATGAGCCGCAACAACATTTCCAGAGGACAACTCACCCTGCATCCCGGAGGAATTCCTCATGGACCGCATCCCGGCGCCATAGAACGGAGCATTGGCAAGAAAGAAACCGGCGAACTGGCTGTGATGATTGATCCCTTCAATCCGGTGATGATTACCGAAACAGCCTTGCAACTGGAAGTGAAAGACTATTACAAATCCTGGCTAGAACAAGCCGCCATCAACTAAAAAAACTTAAGCATGCATACCGAAACTGCAGACCTCAGCAAGGTGCGGAACTTTCAGTACGAGGGAGGGAAAATCTTCGACAAAGCCGCTGATTTTCTGCCCATCAACGGCACCGATTATGTGGAATTTTATGTGGGCAATGCCAAGCAGGCAGCGCACTTCTACAAAACAGCCTTCGGATTTCAGGAGCTGGCCTATGCCGGCCTCGAAACCGGTCAAAAAGACCGCACGAGTTATGTGCTGGTTCAGGATAAAATCCGCCTGGTACTCACCACACCGTTGTTTGGGAACACCGAAATTTCAGAACACCTTCAAAAACATGGCGATGGCGTAAAGGTCATTGCTCTTTGGGTAGATGATGCGCGTTCGGCCTTTGAAGAAACGGTGAAACGCGGCGCCAAACCATACCTTCATCCGGAAACCATCAGCGACGCCAATGGCAGCATGGTGCGTTCAGGAATCCACACCTACGGCGATACCGTACACCTGTTCATCGAACGGAAAAATTACCAGGGAACTTTTCTGCCGGGTTTCGTGGCATGGAAAACGGAATATCAACCCGCGCCTACCGGCCTGAAATATATAGACCATATGGTGGGGAATGTTGAACTCGGTGCCATGAATCAGTGGGCTGCGTTTTATGAGCAGGTGATGGGCTTCGCCAACCTGGTCACCTTCGACGACAAGGATATTTCTACAGAATACACCGCGCTTATGAGTAAGGTGATGACCAACGGCAATGGCCGTATCAAATTCCCCATCAACGAACCCGCCAAAGGAAAAAAGAAAAGTCAGGTGGAGGAATACCTCGATTTTTATGGTGGTCCGGGCTGCCAGCACATAGCCGTGGCTACCGATGATATTGTGTTTACCATTTCGGAGATGCGGAAACGTGGCGTGGAGTTTCTCTACGTGCCCGGAACCTATTACGATACCGTGCGCGAACGTGTGGGAATTATTGAAGAAGATCTGGAAGAATTGAAGAAATGGGGCATCATGGTGGACCGCGATGAAGATGGTTACCTCCTACAGATTTTTACGAAACCTGTAGAAGACCGTCCCACTTTATTCTTCGAAATCATCCAGCGCAAAGGCGCCAAGAGCTTCGGCAAAGGGAATTTCCAGGCGCTTTTTGAAAGTATTGAAGAGGAACAGCGGAAGCGCGGAACGCTTTGATGATACCGCCACCCATCTTAAAAAGCCCTAAAGTTCTTTGGGGCTTTTTTTATGCCGTTAAGCGCCAAACATTGTGGTGTTTTGAATTTAGGAAACACATAATTTTGTGTTGCAAAATAAAAATTTAGACAATGCTAAAAAGGTTCCTTGTAATCCAATTGGCTTATGGAAGTTTGCTTGCCCAAACGGACAGCGCTTCCATGAATGAAGTGGTCATTACCGGTACCATGAGGCCTGTTTTGCGGCAAAATAGTCCTGTGCCGGTAGCAGTGTTGCAGCGGTCTTTTTTTCGTTCCAATCCCGGCGCGCACTTGTTTGAATCTGTACAGATGGTGAATGGTTTGCAGCCTCAGGTGAATTGCAATGTGTGCAGCGCCGGAGATATTCACATCAACGGGATGGAAGGGGCTTATACCTTGGTTACCATTGACGGCATGCCTTTGGTGAGCAGTTTGGGCACGGTTTATGGCCTTATGGGGCTTCCCAACAGTTTGCTGGAGCGCGTGGAAATCATCAAGGGTGCGGCATCGGCACTGTATGGCCCGGAGGCCATGGCCGGAGTGATCAACCTGATTACCCGTAGTCCGCAGCGGCGCAATCAGGTTCACGCAGATTTAAGCAGCACGAGTCATGGCGAACATTCGGTGGACCTTGCCGGGCTGTACCGCTGGGGAAAAGTAAGCATGATGAGCAGTTTGCACGGATTTCTGATGAACCGACCATTCGACAGCAATCGTGATGGCTTTACGGATATCCCGGTTCAGGAGCGCTTGAGCTTCTTTCAGAAAATAAGCATCAGCAGATCGAGTAAACTACCTGCATCATTGGCTGTACGCAGGTTTGAAGAATACCGATGGGGCGGACAATTGAATTGGGATGAACGTTTTGCAGGCACAGATTCTGTTTATGGAGAACGCATCCGCACCACGCGCAACGAATTGCTGGGTGCTTATCAGCTTGCATGGCTGGGGAAACCCATGATTCAGTGGTCAGCGACCGAACACCGGCAAAATTCCATTTATGGCACAATGCCTTTTCAGGCGGTGCAGCGTGTAGGATTCCTTCAGTTCTTGTGGTCTGGCAAGTATCGCGGAATGAACTGGCTGGCAGGCTTGCCGCTGCGCTATACTTACTATGATGATCAAACCGTGGCAACGCCAACAGCGGAACGACGTTTCCTTCCGGGGTTCTTTGTGCAGGCTGAAGGGAAGGCGAAAGCAGGAATTGGTTACAATGTGAGCATCCGCGTGGATGATGACCGCGTGCATGGCATGGTGTGGAGCCCGCGTGTGGCCCTGCGCTATCAAACATCTTCGGCTTCATCGCTGCGTTTAAATGTGGGTACCGGATACCGGCTGGTTCAGGTGTTTACCGAAGATCATGCGGCCTTAACTGGTGCCAGAGAAGTAGTTTTTCAAGAAGCATTGAAACCCGAACGATCTTGGTCGGCGCTGCTCAATTACGCTGTTTCAGCCAATCCCGGGAGGAGGAATGTGCTTCGTTCCGAGGCTAGCCTGTTCTACACCCGTTTCAGCAACAAAATTGTTGCCGATTATTTCAGCAACCCGAATCAAATCATTTATACCAACCTCGACGGATTTGCGCGCAGTGCCGGGCTGAGCCTTGACTTTGAACTATTCACCACCTCGAAGCAGCGTTTTACCTTAGGCATTACCGCCATGCAGGTTGGTATCATGCGTCGCGACAGCAATGGCGTGATGGATTTTGAACAGCAGGTGCATAGCCCGCCACTCAGCGCTGCCTTGCAAGTGCAGCAGCC
>JBIKKI010000141.1:0-5710 GCA_044360435.1 Bacteroidia bacterium | reverse complement strand
GAGCCGGGCTGGCAACATTTCCGTGTGGCCGATACTGTGGTCAAACCCGGAGCAAATTCCAACTATCTGAAAAATGGCGCCCCGGTTCAGGATGCAGCCTGGCTGGCCCTGCGTTTGGTGCGCGACCACCGCGTGCGCCGCGATTATCCGGTTGATGGCAGCCTGCTCCGCGCAGAAGTGCGGCCCATGCGCATCATGAGTGCACAGGACGGAAAGAACCATTTATGGCTATCGGCGCGCTACGCCCGATATATTCCAGTTTCGCGGGCGGTACTCGTTCTGGGCGCCTTCGGGCGTTACGCCACGGGCACGCTGCCTTACGTTTATGCGCGGGCGATGGGCTATGGCGCCGATTACGTGCGCGGCTATGAACCTTATGTGGCCGATGGGAATGGCTATGTTCTGTTTAAAACCGCGCTGCGTTATCCCCTGTGGTTTGACCATCATTTGCATCCGGAAAAACTGGTACCGAACAAATTGCTGCGCGATGTGCCTGCAAGTGTTTGGCTGAATGTATTTGCCGATGCGGGCCGGGTATTGCGGCCCATTGTACTGCCTGGAAATGAGCTGGCGCAAAGCTGGATGGCTGGGATGGGCATGGGATTGGACGTACTTGCCTTTTATGACCGGATGGTTAGATTTGAAATCAGTTTGGGGTTGAACAATAGGCCGGCAGGCAACATCAGCTTCATCAATGCTTTTTAACAGAACATCATGAAACTGGCCCTGTATGCAAAATCATTGCATGAGCCCCATCACCTGGATGCTTTCGTGCAGGTGGCAAGCGCTGCGCGCGATTTAGGCCTGGGCCTTTGTGCTCCAGTGAGTATGGAATCGGAACTGGCCGCCATGAATCGCTTTGGGCTCAAGTTCGAATTGTTTACCCATGCCAGCCGTGCACACCGGCCTTTTGACATGTTGTTGGGCATTGGCGGCGATGGAACCATCCTCGATGCAGTGAATCTGGTGCGCGATTCAGAAATTCCGGTGCTGGGCATCAATACAGGACGCTTGGGATTCCTGGCTGCTTTGGGCCCAGATTCCATCAGCACCGGACTGCAGGAACTGCTCCAGGGACGCTACACACTCGATGAACGCGTTCTGCTGGAATGCGAATCGTCTGTTCCCCTGTTTGATTACAATGTGGCACTCAACGACTTTGTGCTGCACAAGCGCGAAAGCAGCAGCATGATTGTGATTCATGCCTACCTGAACGGGGAATTCATGAATACGTATTGGGCCGACGGACTGATTGTCAGCACACCAACCGGCTCCACAGGTTATAGCCTGGCCTGTGGCGGGCCAATCATCTTCCCGCGCAGCGGCTGCTTTGCCATCACGCCCATTGCGCCGCACAACCTGAACGTTCGCCCGGTGGTAGTGCGTGATGAATATGTTATTTCCTTCGAGCTGGAAGGCCGGGCCAACAGCTATATGGCCAGTTTGGATTCGAGGAGTACCACGGTGCCGCCCTACGTGCAAATAGCCATCCGCAAAGCCGATTACCGCCTGAAACTGGTGCGCCCAGAAGGACACAACTTCCTCGATACCCTGCGCAACAAACTCAGCTGGGGTTTGGATCGAAGGAATTGAAGGGACCGCACGGGTGCCTTATCACGCGACAAACAGAGAACATACAATCCGGTGGCTGAGCGAAGCCGAAGCCCCGTTATGCAGTCAGAATTCCATGTTTAAATACACCTTACATACAGCTAAAATTCAGGCCTGTGGTTGAATGAAGCCGAAGCCCCCTCAGAATACATAATCCCAATACGCATCCCGATGGATGTACTGCAAGGCAGTATCCGGATATGGCTGTTTAAAGGAGCCTGGCGGGACAGAGCGGAAAACGGTTTGCGTGTAGCAGATGTTGCCTTTTATTGTCCCGCATGTACGGGTGCTTACACGATGTTATAAGTGGTTTTTCAAATCCATCATACCATGCAATATTCTAACAATTTCAATTTCCTTTTCTGTTATTATTCGGTAAAATATTACGTGTTGTCCAGTTTTGAAGCCAAGAATAGCACTTTCAACTGCTTCGTATGATTTTCCTTGAGCTGGTTTGATTGCTAATTCTTGACAAGCCTCCATGAGTAAAGCATAATAAATTTCTGCTTGATGCACAGACCAAGTTTCTACTGTATAATTCCAAATATCACCCAAATCCTCAACCGCTTTGTTGGTTAAGAAAAAATTAGCCATTCGATTTCCTGGACTTGAGCGTTTCCAAATGTTTCTTTGGATCGAAATCGACAGCACGGCCACTTTCAATGCCTTCACGGATGGCACTGCGCAAATTGATGATGCGGTTTTCCTCTTCTTCCAAAAGTCTTAGCCCTGCGCGTACAACTTCACTTGCGCTGCTATACCGCCCTGTCGAAACAGTGGATTCAATAAATTTTTCGAAATGACTGCCTAAAGATATTGATGTGTTTCTTCCCATGACTTCCTTTTTCTGGTAAAATTACCAATATTTGGTAATCGAGGAGTTGTTTTCTTTAGATTTTTTTGAAAAATCAATTGTAACCGCTTGCTGAATGAACAAACCACTTGATCATCATGCGCAGAACACCATTCAGCTTCTGTCAGCGGCGGTATTATTTGTGCATCTTAAGAAGTCCGGCTTTAGCCAATATCTGATTTGCCATTTCCAGCTTCTTCGGAAAAAGCACCTTTTCACGAAATTGCTCCAATTTTTTTTCAAATACGATGATCGGAACTTTTGACTTGTTCAGGTCTTCTACCTTTCTGATACGAATTTAATAAGTTCTTTCGCGACATAAAGGCTCATCTCTGAATAGATAAATCCATGACAATCAGGCTTAGGCTACAAATAATCCGGTGGCTGAGCGAAGTCGAAGCCACTCACACAACAAAATCCCAGTACGCCTCCCGGTGGATGCACTGCAATGGCGTATCAGGGTATGCCTGTTGGAAAGAATTGGGCATTTTCAGGCGTTTGGGTGCGGTAAACTTGATTTCATAAGCGCGGAGCATACCGTTTTCTTCTTCGATGAAGTCAATCTCCTGCTGCGCGTAATTCCGCCATAAGTAAAAACGCGCCAAACTATCGCCATAGCGCAACTTTTTAATGCGCTCGGAAATGATGTACGATTCCCAGAGCTGTCCTGTGTCCTGGTGCAGGGCAGGCAAACGGAAATCATTCACCACGGCATTGCGCACGCCATTGTCGTAGAAATACCATTTGGCTGCTTTGGTGACTTCGTTTTGGAAACAGGAGTTATCCAAATTCACCTAAATTTAGATAATATACTTTCTAAATTATGCCAAAATTAGATAATAAGGAGCAGCGAGCGGTGGGGTGAAAGGATGGGTTTTGTGCTTTGGAAGTACCCAGGTAATGGGTTGAATGGGTATCGTGAGTAAAGCTATGACTGCACGGAAGTAACTTTCCCAAACGCTTGTTTCCAAAATTCCCAAACCATCAACAGCCAACACAGGGTTACCGGCAGCGCCTTCACGGCGTAAGGCCAGATGATTTCGCGGCGCACAAATGCAGGAAACAAATCCGTAGCGCTGAGTGAGCTGAACACCAGCACCAGCACCAGCAAAACTTTGTGCAGCGGCGGCAAAGTTTGTTCCCGATAAAACGTCCAGACGGCAATGCCAGCAATGGCCACGATATACGTAGCGCTTTCGGCGGCATTGCTGAAAATCACCACGCTTACCATAATCAGACCCAGCAAGGTATAGCGTGCGGCCATGCTCATGGGTTTCCACAGAAAGCGCAGCATCGGAATGCCCATCAGCAGCGCTGCCGGCGCCAGCATCCAAAGGTCGCGGAAGTTGCTGAAGCCGAACATGCGTCGCATCAGTCCGGGTGCGCTGATGTCCTGGCTCAGGTCGGTATCGTGCAGGTTCAGGTTTTTGCTGTGCTTGAGCTGCAGTGATTCATACCAGTCGTAATAGGTTTGGATGAGGAACTCGGGTGTGGTGAACAGCAGCGGAGCCAGCGCCCAGACGACGAGCCAGAATGCAAAGGAAAGCAGGAAGCGCAGGCGGTTTTGGGAGAAGAGCAGAAAGGCCAGTCCTACGATGCCGTAGAGCTTCACCAGAAAACCCAGCGCTATGAACATGGCTGCGCGGAAATCCCGTCCTTCTTGCACCCAAACCCAGGAGAGCAGGAGCCAGGCGGAAAGCATGGGATTAAACTGTACATTGCTCAGACTGGTGCTGAGTTCTACCAATGAAAAGGCGAGAATGATGTTCTGCTGAAGCGCACTGAGTGGCAAACGACGCATGGCATAAAGCAGGATGGCGGCATTGGAAAGGCACCACAGGAAACAACCGACTAAAGGGTGCAGGATGGCGAAGGGCGCAATCACTATGCTGAAGCTGGGTCCGTAGTGGTTGGCATCGTCGTATTCCCACCAGAAGTCCCAGAAGATGTTCTGTTTGTTGGCCAGGTGGCGGATGATGCCTTCAAAGAGCAGGTAGTTGTTCATGCCCCCACGACCTCCGGAAATTCTGATTCCGGCGATGGCCAGCGCCACGACAAACCAAAGGAGGTTGATGGTGGGAATATGCATCCCGCCAATACGCACGTTTCCCTGAAAGATGCGGTTGAGCTGTTTCATGGCTGTGCCGGTGCGGGATTTATTGCAGGATGGGTATTTAGTTTTTACTCCAGGTGCTGCCTTCTTTACCGTCTTTGATGCTGAAGCCGGCGGCACTGAGTTGGTCGCGGATGGCATCACTCAGGGCAAAGTTCTTTTCAGATTTGGCCTTTGTCCGTAAATCGAGCAGTACCTGCATCACCGCATCCAAAGCACCGCTGTCGCCATGTTGCTCTTCCTGAACACCAAGTACTGCTACCAGCCAGGTATGGAATAAATCCTGCAGGGCGGAAATGTTATGGGCATCGAGGGCCAGTTTTCCGTCGTTCACAAGGTTCGTCACCCTTGCTGCTTCGAACAGCTGTGCCACCACCTGAGGCGTATTCAGGTCGTCATTCATGGCGGCGTAGCAGGCATCAACGATTTGTGAAACTTCGTATTCGTTATGGTTTGAAGCTTTTAACCCGGCGCTCAGCCCAACAGCATTCCACAGTCTGTTGAGGCCTTTTTCTGCGGCTTGCAGGGCTTCATTGCTGAAGTCGAGTGTGCCGCGGTAATGAGCCTGCAGCATAAAGAAACGCAAGGTCATCGGACTGTAGGCCTGTGCCAGCAGTGGATGATTGCCGTTGAACAACTGTTCCACCGTAATGCCATTGCCCAGGCTCTTGGCCATTTTTTGTCCGTTGATGGTAACCATGTTGTGGTGCATCCAGTAGCGCGCCGGGTTTTGACCTGTGCATGCGGTGCTTTGTGCGATTTCACTTTCGTGGTGCGGGAACAGCAAATCCATGCCGCCGCCGTGGATGTCAAACGTATCGCCGAGGTATTTGCGGCTCATCGCGGAGCACTCAATATGCCATCCGGGATAGCCTTTGCCCCAGGGACTGCTCCACTGCATGATGTGTTCGGGTCCGGCCTTCTTCCAAAGCGCAAAGTCGTTGGGATTGCGTTTCTCTTCCTGACCTTCCAGCTCACGCGATTCATTGCCCGCGCCGGCCATCAGGTCTTCCAGCACGCGACCACTCAACTTCCCGTAATCGTGGTTTTGGGCGTAGGCCAGCACATCGAAATACACGCTGCCATTCACTTCGTAGGCTAATCCTGCCTCGATGATGGACTGAATCATCTCA
>JBIKKI010000140.1:0-5764 GCA_044360435.1 Bacteroidia bacterium | reverse complement strand
TCCCCGGCGGCGTGGCCAACGGCATGCAGTTGTCGGTAAGCGGCAAGGGCAACGACGGCCCCGGAGGTGGTGTTCCCGGCGATTTGATTGTGTTGATTGAAGAATTAGAACACGAAGAACTCACCCGTGATGGCAATCACGTCATCTATCAGCTCTGGCTGAGTTTCCCTGAGGCCGCGTTGGGCGCCAGCACAGAAGTGCCCACCCTGGAAGGCAAAGCCAAAATCAAGATAGATCCGGGAACACAGGCCGGCAAGGTTTTACGCCTGAAAGGCAAAGGATTTCCCGACATCAACGGATACGGCACCGGCGATCAATTGATTTACGTAAACATCTGGGTACCCAACAAGCTGAATCAGGAGGAAAAAGAATTGCTGCACAAACTGCAACAGAGCAAGCATTTTCAGCCCGATCCCGGGAAAGAAGAAAAAGGCTTTTTCGACCGGATGAAAGATTTGTTCTGAAGAAGAAGGTGTTGGAAATCAAAGACTTAGCTGACGAAATCCAAACCCTCACTTCACCCCAATCTTAACTTTGCACCCCTATTTTTAGCTTTCATGATTCAAACAGACATCTTGATTATCGGCGCAGGCCCTGTAGGTCTGTTCACGGTATTCGAAGCAGGACTGCTGAAGTTGCGCTGCCATATTGTTGATTCTCTGGCTGTTCCCGGAGGACAACTGGCGGAGATTTATCCGAAGAAACCCATTTACGATATCCCGGGATTTCCGGAGGTTCTGGCCGGCGACCTGGTTGACAACCTGATGAAGCAAATCGAACCCTTCAAGCCCGGGTTCACTTTGGCGGAACGCGCCGAAACCCTGGAACAGGATGCTGAAGGGCAATGGCTGGTCACTACCGACAAAGGCACGATTCACCGTGCGCCCGTGGTGGCCATTGCAGGCGGCCTGGGATGCTTCGAACCCCGCAAACCGCCCATTGCCAACATAGCCGATTTCGAAGGAAAAGGCGTGGAATATCTGGTGAAGGAACCCGAGCAGTTCAGAAACAAGCGCATCATTATCTCCGGAGGCGGCGACAGCGCCCTAGACTGGACCATCTTTTTGGCAGAAGTGGCTTCCGAAGTGGCCCTTATCCACCGCCGCACCGAGTTCCGCGGGCATCCGGACAGCGTGCAGAAGGTGCTGGATCTGGCGGCTGCGGGTCGCATCAGCTTATATACCAATGCTGAAGTTACAGGTTTGCGCGGAACCCCGGCATTGGAGGCGGTTGAATTGACCCAGAAAGATCAGGAAAACCGCTGGCTGGAAGCCGATTATTTCCTGCCGCTGTTTGGTTTGACACCCAAATTGGGCCCCATCGCGGATTGGGGTTTGACGATTGAAAACAACGCCATCCTGGTGGACACGGCTGATTACAGCACTGCACGTCCGGGCGTGTATGCCATTGGCGATGTGAACACCTATCCGGGCAAGCTGAAGCTCATCCTCTGTGGTTTCCACGAAGCTACCCTGATGTGCCAGAGCGCGTTCAAACGCATCTATCCCGACAAGAAAAATGTGTTAAAATACACCACGGTGAACGGGGTTCAGGGCTTTTAAACGCCTTATTTATTCCATTTTACCGAGGAAGCTAAAGCGCGGCAATTCCCCATCGCCTACGCTTACCATTTCCCCAAACATGGCTGCAGGCCTTACCCACAGCGTGCCTTCGGGAATGTCGGGGGTGTCGTATAAAGGCCGATACACGACCATTGGCTCCAGGGTTTCGCTGTGCAGCGCATGGCCGATGACTTCGTATTCACGACCTTTATAATGCAGGTATCTCCCCTTCTGAAGCATCATACAAACATAAGTATAGTAAGAATTCTGGAAAGACGCTGCAATCAATTACTGATAACCATACTTAAACCTATTTGGAACGCTTCAAATCATAATAAAAGCCAACTTGCAAGAAATCTCTTCCTAACTCGTCATTGATGCGGTAATCAAACTGATGAAGATAGCCCACTTGCAGCATGGTTAAGTCGTTTAACTTCCAGCCCAAGCCGCAGGAAACTCGGTTGCGTTCAAAATATGGTTCACGGTCGGTAAAGAAGATTTCATTGTGAAACGAAAATTGCAGCGGTCTGCTGTCGTTCAATTCCTTACCAAAAGGAAATATGAGTCCGAAGCGATAGCGAAACCGATTGCGATACCCATTGCTTGTGAAGCGGAATTCCATACGGTATCGCTGTTCCAGCTTCAGCCTGCCGAATGATTGGGAGCTTTGTATTTGCGGCCAGATGCGAAACTCGTCGTTGTTTTTTGGAACAATGAAATTACCGCCTTCAGCATAGGTCTGGTAACTTCCTCCGGCCAGGGTGAGGGCTGCCTGCTTATGCAAACGGTATTGCACACCAAATTTATATTCATGGTAATGGAAGTGATCATAAAAAAGGAGTGAACGCAACTGTGCTTCACCAAATACAGACCAATGGGAATTGTAGGTGTACTTCATGTTGAGGATATTCCAAGATCCCAAACCAGCCTGCTGGGCATGCATTTTTTGCAATAGGGTTCCAAACAAAAAGCACAAGAAAATGAAACGTTGCATCCGTTTACAAAGATGAAACAACTGATCCGAATGTACATTCAGAACCCGCAGCAGTTGCGTATCTTCCAACGAAAGGTAGAACTCCGGCTTGCTTGGCTTCCTGCTCTAATTGCACTTCCAACTGTCGCAAGCGGGTTGTATTTCCCACCTGCCGCGCACCCGTCAGAATCGTCACTCCTTCGCCTCCAGATGCTGGCGAATCACCTTCATTTTACGCCTTTTCATTCGTATCAATACAGTAAATATCGGGTTTTTCTTGTACTTGACTACATGGATTATCCGTTTTTTCTTGTACTTGACTACATGAATTATCCATGAAGTGAGACGCAGCAGGTTAAATCGCGGCCCGATGTCCTGCATGTAAGTTCCAATATCATGGGCCCCATCCGGATTTCAGATCTTCGAATACCTGCATAAAAAAAGCCCCTGAAATTCAGGGGCTTTTTCATCTTTAAAGGTTGCAATGCTCAGGAAATCAATCCTGCGAAGTGCTTCACCGTACGCACGAGCTGGCTTACGTAGCTCATCTCGTTGTCGTACCAGCTTACCACTTTGATGAGCTGGGTATCGCCTACGGTTACCACTTTGGTCTGGGTGGCGTCGAAGAGCGAACCGTAGGTGATGCCGATGATGTCGGTGCTCACGAGTTCTTCTTCGGTATAGCCAAAGCTCTCGTCGGCAGCGGCCTTCATGGCAGCGTTCACCTCTTCGGCTGTGGTTTTCTTCGCGCAGATGGCGGTCAGTTCGGTTACAGAACCGGTGATGGTGGGCACGCGCTGCGCTCCGCCGTCGAGTTTGCCTTTCAGTTCGGGCAGTACCAGTCCGATGGCTTTGGCAGCGCCGGTGCTGTTGGGCACAATGTTCTGGGCTGCAGCGCGGGCGCGGCGCAGGTCACCTTTGGGGTGGGGTGCATCGAGCGTGTTCTGGTCGTTGGTATAGGCATGGATGGTGGTCATGCTGCCGGCCAGAAGGGTGAAGTTGTCGTTGAGGGCTTTGGCCATCGGCGCGAGGCAGTTGGTGGTGCAACTGGCGCAAGAGATGATGGTTTCGCTGCCGTCGAGGATGTGGTGGTTCACGTTGAATACCACAGTCTTCAGGTCGCCGGTGGCGGGGGCTGAAATCACCACGCGCTTGGCGCCGGCGGTGATATGGGCGGTGGCTTTGTCTTTATCGGTGAAGAAGCCGGTGCTTTCGATGACTACATCCACGCCATGGTTGCCCCAGGGAATTTGTGCGGGGTCTTTCTGGGCATAGATTTTCACTTCGTTGCCGTTCACGATGATGGAATCGGCGGTGGCGCTCACTTCGGCGTTGAAACGGCCCTGTGCACTGTCGTATTTGAGCAGGTGGGCAAGAACGGCGGGGCTGGTGAGGTCGTTGATGGCAACAACTTCGATTCCCTGCATATCGTAAATCTGGCGGAATACCAGGCGGCCGATGCGGCCAAAACCATTGATGGCTACTTTTACTGTACTCATGGCGTTTCTATTCAGGGCGCGAAATTAGCGATTTCGGGCGGGATGCGCTAACGGCTGTGAGATTCGTTGGATGACGGGTCGTTGAGCGCTGCTTGCATTCAGGTTTAGAAAATGCGACCCCGTCGGATGACGGGTCGCTGGATGCTGGCACGCAAAGTCTGATTCCCTACCTTCGCTTCATGCAGGAATGGATTGTAGATGATGACGGGAAATTGTTTAAACAGTTCAGGTTCGCTGACTTCAGCGCCTGCCTGGGCTTCATGGTGCGCGCAGGCATCATCATGGAACAGATGAACCACCACGCTGAATGGTTCAATGTGTACAACAGGCTTGAGGTATGGCTTTGTACCCACGATGCCGGGAACAACATCACAGACGAAGACCGTCAGCTCGCGAAACAATTGGACAAGTTATTTTTGAATCTTTATCCGAATTCATGAATAAACTGCTGTTCATCTTCGGGCTGCTTTCTGCGTCAATCTTATCGGCACAGCCCAAATACTTCTACAAAAAACTCAGCGGCACCATCGGTACCAACATGGCTGTGGAGCTGGACCTGAACCGAAATGATACGATGTGCAGTGGCTCTTACAAATACCTGCGCACCGATATTCCGATACGTATTTCAGGTCATTTCCGGTCGGGAGGAAATGTGGTTCTGGAGGAAATAGACGAACAAACTTCACGGGTTACGGCAGTGTTTAAAGGTTCCTGGACGGAACCCGGAATGTACCAGGGCACCTGGACCAGCAAGGTGAATGGCAAATCCTATCCTTTTTCCCTGAAAGAAATACGCACGGGATTCACCGCTGCCCTGGTTAACCACGTTGAAGGTCAGGATTGTTCGCACCGGAATAAGGTTCTGTCGGATCCGGCGCTGCTTGCCGAAGCCAGCTATTGGGATACAGGATGCTCGGTATTCAATCTCACATCCTTAAGCATCAGCAGTGGCAATCCACAAATTGATGCCGACATCAATCTGGCCATTGGCGCCGCAACTTTTGGTACTGAGGCAGAAGGGACGTTACAAGGCTATCTGCGTCAATTCCGCAAACAGGCCAAAGAATATCCGCTAACGCGGGAAATTTCATGTTCGCTGACCTGCAATGAGAAAAACCTGATTTCCGTAATGGTGAATGAATCCGGATACGACGGTGGCGCCGCGCATGGCTATTATGGTTTTTTCATGATGCATTTCGACCGTGTCAGCGGACACCGATACCAATTGGCCGACCTGATTCCCAAGGCATATCATACGAAACTGAACAACATTGCGGAACGCTTATTCCTGGAACAAAACGGGACCGAAGGTTGGTTTTTCCAACGCGGGGAATTCAGCGTGAACGAGAACTTCGACATCGCGCACAACGGCATCCGGTTTTACTTCAACATATACGAGGTAGGTCCTTATTCCGCAGGCGCCACGGAAGTGTTTATTCCATATCGGGAAATTGCGTACATGATTCCCGCTGAGAGCCTCCTGCGGCGTTTCATGAAGCTTTAATTCCTTTTTTCTTCAGGTGCGTTCTTCCTCATGATTATTTTTGTGGCCTTATGCCGGAGGTTCGCATCACCGTTATTGACCGCGAGGGAAAGGAATATCTGCTTGAAGCACCTACAGACATGAATCTGAACCTGATGGAGGTTTGTCGTATGTATGAACTGCCGGTGGAAGGCCGCTGCGGCGGCATGGCGATGTGTGCCACTTGTCAGGTGTATGTGCTGAGCAA
>JBIKKI010000139.1:0-5766 GCA_044360435.1 Bacteroidia bacterium | reverse complement strand
GTGCTGGTGACCGGCGGCGGTGCCTTCAACCAAACCCTGATTGAATTCATCCAGAGCGAAACCGATGCCAGCATTGTGGTTCCGGACAGCCATCTGGTGAATTTCAAGGAGGCCCTCATCTTCGCCTTGCTCGGCGCCCTGCGCGTATGCAACCTGAGCACCACACGCGGCGAATACACCGGCGCAAGCCACGACAATTGCACCGGCGCCCTGCACGGTGACTTTTCCAGCATCATTTAAAAAAAGCATACCCATACAACATGAACCGACTGCAGCAACTGGTAGAGCGTTTTGAGCACAAGAGGCCCGAGATTGTATTTGAATGGAAAGACACAGAAACCGAAGCCGAAGGCTGGGTGGTCATCAACAGCCTGCGCAACGGCGCTGCCGGAGGTGGAACCCGCATGCGCAAGGGTTTGGATCGCCGTGAAGTGGAAAGCCTGGCGAAAACCATGGAAGTGAAATTCACCATCAGCGGCCCGGCCATTGGCGGTGCGAAGTCGGGCATCAACTTCGACCCGGCAGATCCGCGCAAAAAAGGCGTGCTGGAGCGTTGGTACAAAGCTGTTTATCCGCTGCTGAAAAACTACTACGGTACCGGCGGCGACCTGAACGTGGATGAAATCCACGAAGTGATTCCCATGACTGCCAATCTGGGATTGCTGCATCCGCAGGAAGGCGTGGTGAATGGCCACCATAAGTCTTACAACAACGAAGAGAAGCTGCGCGCCATCAGCCAACTGCAGCAGGGCGTTTCCAAAGTGCTGGAAGATGCCCGTTTTTCTCCCGACCTGGCGCGTAAATACACCGTGGCCGACATGATCACGGGCTGGGGCGTGGCCGAGGCCGTGCGTCATTACTACAACGTGTACGGCGGATTTATGAACGGCAAATACGCCATCATCCAGGGCTGGGGCAACGTGGCAGCTGCTGCAGCCTGGTTCCTGACCCGCGAAGGCGTGCGCATTGTGGGCATCATTGACCGTGACGGCGGACTCATCAACGAAAAAGGCTTCGACCAGGACGACATCACCCGCTTGTTCAACGACCGCGACGGCAACAAGCTGCGCGCCGAAGGCATGCTTTCTTTTGAAGAAGTGAACGCCCGCATCTGGGATTTGCCACACGAGATTTTCATCCCTGCCGCGGCCAGCCGCCTGATCACCCAGGAACAGGCCGAGCGTTTGGTAGCTGCCGGCGTAGAAGTGGTAAGCTGCGGCGCCAACGTACCCTTCGCCGACAAAGAAATCTTCATGGGTCCGATTTCAACCTATATGGATCAGCATACCAGCGTGATTCCCGATTTCATTGCCAACTGCGGCATGGCGCGGGTGTTCGGTTACCTGATGGGCAAAGAAGTGAAGATTGACGACTATGAAATCTTCAAAGACGTTTCCCTCACCATCGAGAAAGCCTTGGTGCGCATTCACCAGTTCAACCAGAAGCCCGTGGGCATTTCCGGCAAAGGACTGGAGATGAGCCTGGCGGAGCTGCTGCGCTGAACCATTCAGGGTCGCTGAGGCACTTGAACCACTCCGGCCGCTGAGGCGCTTGAAGCGCCTCCATTGACGTGTATCTGGTCACTGAGGCACTCGCTAGTCCCGGGCGCTGAAAGTCCCGGGCGAGCAACGCGAGTCTCGAGCAACTTGCCCCGCAAGCTTAGCGATGCGGGGGGAGCCTCGGGGGAAGCCTGGTCGCTGAGGCACTCGAAGTTCGCTGAGGCCCCCGCAGCAAGCCTGCATAAATTCAGGTTTGAGGGTGACACAGGTCGCACCAAGCGATGGTGAAGTTTGCTAATTTTGTATCAAGGATGAACAGGCAACTCCTCCATACCAAATTCAGGCTGCAGGTATATGCCTGTGTGCTGCTCTTGGTTGTGCAGCTGCCTGCCTTCATGCGTTTGGGCGTGCTTGTGGATTATTACATCCACCGCGATCAAATCAGTGCGGCGTTTTGTGTCAATACCGACAAGGCCAACCTGGATTGCAAAGGCCGTTGTCATTTGGCCAAGGTGCTGGAAGCGGGTGAACCGGAAGCACAGATTCCGGGCATTCCGGTAGAAACATTCATGGCTGAAGCCATTCCCGAGTCTGCAGTTGAGCTGGCCGGGGTTCAGACATTGCCCATCGTGCATCGTGCCTATCCGTGCAACGCTGTTCCGCTGCAGCCGGTACATGCAACTGTATTCAATCCGCCGCGGGCCTGACCTGTTCAAAACAAGGCAATTTTTCATGCATGGCCGGCACAGTACGACCAGACCTGTGTTGCCGTGCGAATTCCACTGTCAGGTCAACAACAACATCATCATGAACACACTAAAGAACATCCGCAGCATAGCCGCTGCCCTGCTCGCCATGAGCATCATATTTCTTGCTTCCTGCAAAAAAGAAGAACCCGAACCCGGTCCGCAAACAGGCACGGTAAACATCGAACTGGAACATGCCTGGGGTCCGGATTACAAGCCCTTTGCATTCAATACCCAGCTGATCCATCCGCTCACCAAAGACAGCATTACCTTTACCCATTTGCGCTACTACATCAGCAACATCAAACTGCAGCGCACCGACGGTTCCTGGTGGGCACAAAGCGAGAGCTATTACCTGGCCGACGCTTCTTCCGCCAGCGGAAGCATGCTTGCGCTGAAGGATGTGCCCTTGGGCGAGTATAAAGCCCTCAACTTCACCATAGGTGTGGACAGCGCACGGAATGTTTCAGGTGCCCAAACAGGAGCTTTAAGCCCTACCAACGGCATGTACTGGCCTTGGTCCGGCTACATCCACATCCGCGCTGAAGGACAAAGTCCTACCTCGCCCACCAAAGCATTTACGTATCATATCGGTGGCTACAGCGGGGCAGACAATGCCGTGAGAACCGTCAGTTTCAACTTCCCCAATGAAAACCTCATGTGTACCGCCAACGGCACACCGCAAATCCACATGAAGGTAAATACTGCCCGTTTCTGGCACGGAGGCATCCGCACTGCCAACCTCAACACCATCCACGCGCCCGGTCCGGATGCGGTAACCCTGGCAAACAACTTCGCCGGAGCCTTTATCGTGGATCATGTACATAATTAAACATCCATTTCGGGTTGTTGCTTCCCTGCTCGGATTGTTCGCGATGAACGCCTGCAGCAGGGAGGCAGCATTGCCGGAACCCTTTGCACCTCAGCTACCCGCGCATTTCCCGGTTCCCGTTTATCAGGCAACGGCCAATCCATACACCCGGGAAGGAATTGCGCTGGGGAAGGCGCTCTTTTACGAGCCCCTGCTCAGCAAAGACGGAAGCATTTCCTGCGGAAGCTGCCACGCGCAGGTACACGCCTTCGCCGACCACAATGTGCCGCTGAGCAAAGGCGTGGGCGGACGGCTGGGCACGCGCAATACTCCGCCCCTGCAAAACCTTATCTGGTCGCGCAGCTTCATGTGGGACGGCAGCATCAGGAACATAGAAGTGATGCCCATCGCGCCGATTACCGACCACAGGGAAATGGACGCAAACTGGGATACCCTGTTCCACCGCTTGTCGCAAACCGCGAAATATCCACCCATGTTTCGCGCGGCCTTTGGTTCGGAACATATTGACGACCAGCGCATCCTGAAGGCACTGGCCCAGTTCATGGCAACCCTCGTTTCGGCAGGCGCGCGTTACGATGCCCGGGTTCAGGGTAAAGCCGTATTCAACGAATCGGAATTGGCCGGTGAGCGATTGTTTCAGGCGCATTGCAACAGCTGCCATACCGCGCCCTTGTTCACCAATCAGGAATTCCTGAATAACGGACTGGATGCCGTTTCTGCGGATGTCGGCCGCATGCTGATCACCAGAAAGGAAAGCGACCGTGGCAGCTTCCGCGTGCCTTCCCTGCGCAACGTGGCCCTGACCTATCCCTACATGCACGACGGCCGCTTCCAAACCCTGGAACAGGTGCTGGCACATTACACTTCCGACAAAAGCGGGAAACCTCTTGCCGACCACAGGGTACGCAACCTCAGTTTCACGGAACAGGAGCGCCGCGATTTAATCGCGTTTCTGAAAACCCTCAGCGACTACGGTTTCACCAGCAATCCGAAACACGCACCCGCACCATGAAGCTGCGTATGATTACAATCCTGGTCCTGCTTGCAGGAAGCTTCAGGGTGCAGCAGGTATATGGCTGCGATGTGTGTGGCGGAGGCGCATCGGCTTACGGCAGCATCCTGCCGATGTTTCAATCCAACCTTGCAGGGCTGCGGTATCAACAGTTTTCTTACCTGCATCCTGCCGGATTGAATCAAAACGGAAGCAGTACGGTATTGGAAGATCGCTACCAGCAATGGGAATGCTGGCTGCGTTTTCGGGTGCAGCCCAATCTGTTCTTCAGCGCTTCCTTGCCCTGGAAACAACATACCCGAATCGAAACCGAGTACAGAAGCCAGATTCAGGGATTGGGCGATATGCGCTGGGAAGCAGCCTGGGTGGTGTTCAATACCGCCGACAGCATGCGACTTCTGGGCAAGCACATGTTGCAGGCCGTGGGCGGCATCAAACTCAACAACGGAAAATACATGCAGCGCCTGCAGGATGGCGTGATGGCACCGCTGCCGCTGCAAACAGGTACCGGTGCACCTGCGGCTTGGCTGCGTGCAGAATACGTTCGCCGTCGCGGGCGCATCGGCATGCACGGCGATGTGCAATACATGCATTACGGAACCAATGAGCTGACGTATCAGCTGGGAACACAGCTAACCGCCTCCCTGCGTGGCTTTTGGTGGTTGTACCGCGGAAATACCCAATGGATGTTGCAGGTCGCTGTGCAGGCAGATCATTTTGCGGCCGATCGCGTGTATGGCGCTGTGAAGCCAGACAGCGGAGGTCAGCGGATGCAGGGAAGCATCCTGGCTACGCTGATGCTCAAAACCCTCGTGGTTCAGGCCGAGTGGATGCATCCGCTGTGGCAGGATTTTGGCGTCAGGCAGCCACGGAGCAGCCCGACAAACCGACTGGCCCTGGCCATGTTCTTCTGAACAGTAAAATTCCCGGCGTTCAGGGCTGAGCCCAGATGTGGCCATCGGCACAAACCGTGGTTGAAACACCGTGCATCCGCCGCGTGATGCCTGTGCTGTCTTCCAGGTATTTCCGCCAGCGGATCTCATGGAAATACACCAATACCGCTTTCCGCTGTTGCACTTCCGCCAACATGGCTTTGCTTTCCCGCTCAAATCCCGGATTGGGAATGCCTGAAGTGGGATAAAACTTCAGCGGCATCGGGTGAATCCGAAAGCGGCCAGCGGGATTCCAGTAGTAGTTCAGCACATCGGCGCCGTTGGAATACACCGCTTTCCCGGATTGTACCGCAGCAGCGGCGGCACGCAGCGTGGGCGATGTTCGCCAGGTTCGGGCGCTCAGTCCCTCGCCATTTTTGCGGAAGTTGTTCCACTGCGCGGCGGAAGGAACCAGATTCCACAGCAACAAAAACAGCGGCAGGCCCAGACGCAGCAGGGAAGGCGCCTGCTGCAGCATCAGAAACAAAAGGAGTAAGAGGAGCGGCGCCACCGGCGACCAGATCCGGGCATCCAGCGGCGTATGCGCATCCAGAAACAAGCAGGTGAGCAGCAGCAAAGCCAGGAATGCACACACCGAGAGCCAGATGAAGCCGAACTGTTTGGTTTCTGTGCGTTGCCACCAGCGGAACATCCACCAGCCGCCGAGCAGCAGAAACAGGCCCAGCATCAGCAAACCCGAAAACGGCCAAATCCATTGCAGCGGCGGAAACAGCTGCGCATTCAC
>JBIKKI010000138.1:0-5855 GCA_044360435.1 Bacteroidia bacterium | reverse complement strand
TGATTCTGGCCGCCTTCCTGGGTGGCGCCGGGGCTCTGGCCCTGAATCGCTGGATCAGCAACCGCGCAATTTCGGGTTCCATTGAAGCCAGGCAGCAGGCATCTCCTTATGCCGCACGTTTTGCCAGCATCAACGGTACGCCCGCATTTGATTTCACCGCTGTTGCTGAAGTTGCCACCGCTGCCGTGGTGCACATCAAAACCATCAGTGCCGCACCAAAATCGGCGCAAGGCGGAATGCCGCCACAAATGGATCCATTTGGATTCTTCAACAACCCGAATTTTCGCTTTGAAATGCCCAATACCCCGCGCAGCGGCAGCGGCTCAGGAGTAATTGTTACCGACGACGGTTACATCATTACCAACAACCACGTAATCAGCGGAGCCAGTAAAATAGAAGTTGTACTGAATGACAAGCGCACCTTTGTGGCCGATTTGGTTGGCGCAGATCCGAATACCGACATCGCGCTGATCCGCATTGATCAAACCGGATTGCCGTTCCTGAAATACGGCAACAGTGAAACCCTGAAGGTAGGGCAGTGGGTGGTTGCCGTTGGAAATCCATTCAACCTGACCAGTACTGTTACCTCTGGTATCGTGAGCGCCATGGGCCGCAATATCGACCTCATCCGCAGCCAGGGAAATAAATACGCCATCGAGAACTTCATCCAGACAGATGCCGCCATCAACCCCGGAAACAGCGGTGGCGCATTGGTGAATACCTCCGGTGAACTGATTGGCATCAATACCGCCATTGCCAGCGAAACCGGCAGTTATGTGGGTTATGGCTTTGCCATTCCGGTGAACCTGGTGAAAAAAGTAGTGGATGATCTGCTCAACTTCGGCAAGGTGCAACGCGGATTGTTGGGTGTTTCCATCCAAGACATTACCCAGGATTTGGCCGACCGCGCGCAGTTGAAAAGCCTCAATGGCGTTTATGTGGCAGAAGTGGTTGACGGAGGCGCAGCCAAAAAGGCGGGGGTGAAGCAAGGCGATGTGATCATGGCCATCAACGGCGTGGCCGTGAACAGCTCAGCTGCTCTTCAGGGCGAAGTAGGCAAATACCGCCCCGGCGACAAACTCAAGGTTAAAGTGCTGCGCAGCGGATCAGAAAAAGAACTGGAAGCAGTGTTGCAGAGCGAAGACGGGAAAACTTCCACAGAAGCTGCGAAGCAAATAAGCAATGCGGATTTTAAAGGGTTGAAACTTCAGGCATCCACCCGCGAAGAACGCGCCGCCCTGAACCTGAAAAACGGTGTTCGTGTGGAAGCTGTGGACGGTGTATTCAAAGATGCCGGCATCCGGCCCGGGTTCATCATCACGCATATCGAAAACGAGCCCGTGTACAGCACATCAGGTGCGGTTCTGGCTTTGGAAGGCTTGAAAGGCAGCATCACCATTGAAGGTAAATATCCTGATGGTAAAGAACAGATCTATGCCGTGAAACTTCCTTCAGAAAAAACGCCCTGAGGAACCCATGCCGAGTTCTTCTTCATCCTGATGAAAACTGTGTCATCCTGGTGAAACCCTTGTCATCCTTGTTTGTCCCGGGGGAACGCAGTGAATCACGGGCTGCAAGTCTCGAGCAGCTTGCTCCGCAAGCGAAGTGATGCGGGGGAGCCTCGGGGAAGCCCGTCGAAGGATGATTTGCCCACGGAATGGCAACGGTGATGTGGCGAAGGGTTGTATGGCAAGGAACATGAAGTGAATGCATAGAATCCTCGCGATAAGCAACGCAAACGAAAACGCAACAACAAAAAAGCCCCGGATTCCGGGGCTTTTTTGTTGGATGGAACTTCTGGTTCAGAAGGGCGGATCTTCAACAATCATGGCGCCGAAGGAGCCGCCGCTATAGCCGCCACCTGCATCGTCATCATTCATCTTGCTGGAGAAGGTCATGATGCCGCTGTTGTCGTAACCGTTGTTCATGGTATCGCCGCCCAGATCTTCAAACCTGGAGAACTGTCCCACGAAGCGGGCAGGAGCGGTTCCTGTTTCGCCATGGCGGTGTTTTGCCAGGATGATTTCACACTGACCCTGGATGTTGTTGCCCTCAGCATCATGCGTATTGCCGTGGTATTCCGGGCGATACAGGAACATGACCAAATCGGCATCCTGTTCAATACTTCCGGATTCACGCAAGTCGCTGAGCATGGGTCGTTTGTCCTGACGTTTTTCAACTTCACGACTCAACTGGGCCAGGGCGATGACCGGCACGTCGAGTTCCTTGGCCAGGCTTTTCAGTGAGCGTGAGATATGGCTGATTTCCTGTTCGCGGTTGTTGATGTTTTTGTCATCGGCACGCATCAGCTGCAGGTAGTCAATCACAATCATGTCAAGCCCGTGTTGGCTGTGCATGCGCCGGCATTTGGCCTTCAGGTCGAACACAGACAGCTGGGGCGTGTCGTCCAGGTAAATCCTGGATTTGTCCAGGCGCACGGTGCGTTGGTGCAGGCGACGCCATTCATCTTCGTTCAGGCTGGCACTTCGGATGCGGTCGCTGGCGATTTCTGCTTCGGCGCTGATGAGTCGGTTGACGAGCTGCAAATCCTGCATTTCCAGCGAGAAGATGGCCACTGCCTTGTCGAAGTTCACCGCCGCATTCCGCGCAATGGAAAGGGCAAAAGCTGTTTTACCCATACCTGGACGGGCTGCCACAATGATCAGATCGCTCTTTTGGAATCCGCTGGTGATGCGGTCCAGGTTGGTGAATCCGGACGCTATACCGGTCAGGCCGCCTTCGGTTTTCTCCTTGCTCTGGATGTCGTTGATGGCCTTGTGCAGCAGGGTACTGATGGATGAAAAGCCTTTTTTCAGGCTTCGGTTCTTGATGTCGTACAGGCCGCGTTCGCTTTCATCCAGCAGCTTGAATGCGTCGGTCACATCTTCGTAAGCCTCTCGGGAAATTTCTCCGGAAACCCGGATCAGTTCGCGCTGGATGAATTTTTGGGTAAGGATCCGCGCATGGTATTCCACGTGTGCGCCACTGGTAACCCTGTTGGTCAGCTGAGCCAGGTAATAACTGCCGCCTGCCAGTTCCAGCGTGCCGGAATTTCTCAGTTTCTGGGTAACGGTAAGCAAGTCAATCGCCTCACCGTCGCCAAACATCTCCTGAATGGCCTTAAATACATATTTGTTCTGATCTACGTAAAAGTGGTCCTCGGACAGGATTTCTATGACTTCAGTGATCTTTTCTTTCTCCAGCATCATGGCACCCAGAACGGCTTCCTCCAGTTCTCTGGCCTGGGGAGGTAATTTGCCGCCAAGTTCCATTGGGTTGATGTGTGTAGGTTTTAATCTTCGCTTTTCTTTCTCCATGTTGCACCGCTTCGAACCTTCGAAAGTACCGGTAAGGTGCCGAATCCGGTGCGCCTAAATATCCACGGAAACTTCTTTCCACGACAGATTGTAAATATGTGTTTAAGGTGTGGAAAACCGTAAACCGGGATCCGCAGATGCTTGAAAAAGCTACATTTGTTATGCACATTTGGCGTTGGCGTCTGTTTTTCTGACAAGTCCGTAAAAGTGCTGAAACCCGGCTGCAATTCCAGTGCTGAACGGCTTCTGAGCGTTTGCCGTGGTGCAACTTTGTCAGCGGTCTGTGCATGGTACTGAATTTGCAATGGAACGGGTACAGCGAATTTCTATCCACATTTCTGCTGAGTAATTTATGATTTGCATTGAATGCAATTCACGAACAGCCGCCAACAGACACAAAAGATGAATTCCTGTGTTAATTATCAACTATTTTTGAGGAAGAAACATGGAAGCCAAATTTTCCCCCCGCGTTAAAGAAGTTATTCAGTTCAGCCGCGAGGAAGCCATTCGCCTGGGTCATGACTATATCGGGACCGAACACCTGCTCCTGGGAATCATCAGGGAAGGGGAAGGCAAAGCCCTGCAAACGCTGCGTGTGCTCGACATTGACCTGCTGCGTCTGAAAAAGGCGGTAGAAGATACCATCAGGCCAACCGCCACCCGTGCCGCCAATCTGGGTAATATTCCTTTGACAAAACAGGCTGAAAAGGCCCTGAAAATCACCTATCTGGAAGCCAAAATATTCAAATCAGACATCATCGGAACCGAACACCTGCTGCTGAGTATCCTGCGCGACGAAGACAATATTGCCTCGCAGATCATGAATCAGTTTGGTGTGAGTTATGATGTGTTTAAATCGGCTGTGGAAGAAGGTTTGAACGGGGCAACACCCGAAGCGGAACATCCCTCAGACGATCAGGAAACGCCGGAAGATTTCTACCGGGAAGAACAGAAAATTGCCGAACAGCGCAAATCCGGTAAAGGAAATGCCAAGAGCAAAACCCCGGTGCTCGACAATTTTGGCCGCGACCTGACCCGTATGGGCGAAGAAGGCAAACTCGACCCCATCGTGGGCCGCGAGAAAGAAATTGAGCGCGTTTGCCAGATCCTGAGCCGCCGGAAAAAGAACAACCCGGTGCTGATTGGCGAACCCGGTGTCGGTAAAACAGCCATCGTAGAAGGCCTGGCGCTCCGCATCATCCAGCGCAAAGTGAGCAGGGTGCTGTTCAACAAGCGCGTGGTTACCCTCGACCTGGCCAGCCTGGTTGCAGGCACCAAATACCGCGGGCAGTTTGAAGAACGCATGAAAGCCATCATGCAGGAACTGGAAAAAGCCGATGACGTGATTTTGTTTATTGACGAAATCCATACCCTGGTCGGTGCCGGAGGCGCCAGCGGCTCCCTGGATGCCAGCAACATGTTCAAACCCGCACTGGCCCGTGGCGAAGTGCAGTGCATTGGCGCCACCACGCTGGACGAATACCGGCAGTACATTGAAAAGGATGGCGCCCTGGAACGCCGTTTCCAGATGGTCATCGTAGAACCGGCCACCGTGGAGGAATCCTACGAAATTCTCAAGAATATCCAGGACAAATACGAAGACCACCACGGCGTAAGCTATACGCCTGAAGCCGTGAAGGCCTGCGTGGATCTGAGCGTGCGCTACATGGCCGACCGCCACCTTCCGGATAAAGCCATCGACGTGCTCGACGAAGCAGGTGCCCGCGTGCACATCAGCAACATCCATGTGCCGCATGAAGTGGCTTCCCTCGAAACACAGATTGAAGAAATCAAGCACGAGAAAACCCGTGTGGTGAAGAGTCAGAAGTATGAGGAAGCTGCCAAGCTGCGCGACCGCGAAAAGAAGCTGCTCGAAGAACTCGAACAGGCTAAGGCACGCTGGGAAGAGCAAAGCAAAACAGAAAAATTCACCGTAGGTGAAGATGATATTGCCGCTGTAATGGCCATGATGACCGGCATTCCCGTGAAACGCATCGCCCAAAGTGAAGGCACGCGTCTGTTGAACATGGGCACAGACCTCAAAAAACGGGTGGTAGGTCAGGATAAAGCGGTTGAAAAACTCACCAAAACCATTCAGCGCACCCGCGCCGGACTGAAGGACCCGAACAGGCCCATCGGCTCGTTCATCTTCCTCGGCCCCACAGGCGTGGGTAAAACGGAAATGGCCAAGGCTCTCAGTCAATATCTGTTCGACAGCGATGATGCGCTCATCCGCATCGACATGAGTGAATACATGGAGAAGTTCGCCGTGAGCCGTCTGGTTGGCGCGCCTCCCGGTTATGTAGGTTATGAAGAAGGCGGTCTGCTCACCGAAAAAGTGCGCCGCAAACCTTACAGCGTGGTGCTTTTTGATGAAGTGGAAAAAGCCCATCCGGATGTATTCAACCTCATGCTCCAGGTGCTCGATGAAGGTCGCCTCACCGACAGCCAGGGACGTAAGGTGGATTTCCGGAATACCGTCATCATCATGACCTCCAACATCGGTTCGCGACAGCTCAAAGATTTTGGCACAGGCAT
>JBIKKI010000137.1:0-5901 GCA_044360435.1 Bacteroidia bacterium | reverse complement strand
CCCCCGACGCGCAACCGGCAATTCCTGCCAAATCAAAAAAAGGTAAAAGTGCTCCAGTGGCAGTTCCAGCGACAGAGGCGGTACCACCCACGCTCCTGAGCGATGCTCTTGAAGGAGAATTACAACCTTAAAGGTTGCTCGAACCCTTGAGGGGCTAAATACCGTCCTTGGGTTTACTTTCCGCTTCTGAAAGCCGCTTCATAACAGGCAATCCAGTCAAAAGGGGTCATTTTACCACACAGCGCACCAATAAGATCCAGAGGCAAATCATTGTATTTCTTCATACGGATACAACTTTTACCCATGTCGGGTTTCCGTTGATAACGCGCCTGATATTCCGCAGTAAACCAATCCAGTAGATCTTTCCGTGCGTACACGCCCATGTGGTACAGCGCAAAATGACTCTTCTGCGCGGCAATGGTGATAAACGGCAGCGGCTGTTTGGGGTCGCAGTGGTAGCCCTGAGGATAGGTTTCAAGGGGAACAGAAAAATTGATTCCATAAGGACCTTCATGCTCCAGAAAGCCTTCCGGCAGGTGGGCTTTCACAGTCTGGTACAGTTCCAGGAAGGCTGTCTGCCGATCAGGTGACACCTGTTCCAAATAAGAATGTTGCATTGCGCTTGGGAAATTAAGGATGAATTACTGATTCCTGCTGCGGTGAATATTCAGATTTATTTGCACCAGCTTATTCCCTGGATGAACCATTCAGACAGCCGAGCCTAAGCAACTTATGACGCCGGCCCGTTCCAGCAGAAATGAAGTGCCTTCGAGCGGTTCACCATCTGTATGCACCCGAATGGACTTCGAGGTATGCAGTTCCAAACGTGAAGCCTGAAAATAGCGTGTAACGCGCAGGCGCACATGTGCTCCGCTGCGCACCAACATCACGTACAGCAGCCGTTGAAACAAATGAATTGGCTCCACCAGCAATACATCCATGCGGCCATCATATACTTGGGCTTTGGGCCACAAACGATAGCCACCGCCTGCAAAGAAGCCATTGCCAACAGAAGCCATGAATAAGGAACCGTTCCATACTTCGTTCCCATCGGCCAGCAGCCTGGCCTGAAATGGCCTCGCGGTAAAGATGTACCGCGCCACCGTAAGGCTGTAGCGCAAGGGTGAAGGAAACCAACGCGCCAGGGCAGCCGCCTTGTAAGCCACCCAACCATCGAAACCCATCCCGCAGGCTTCCAGAAATCGGTGGCCGTTCACGCGCCACACATCCAATGGCTGAGGTGTTCGTTGTTTCAGGGCACCGCGCAATTGGTCTTCCGGACGGAGGTTGCGGTGCAGCATGCGCGCCAGATCATTTCCGGAACCCGCGGAAATGGGCAGCAAAACCATATCGCTCCGCAAAGGCAACTGGTTGATCAGGTGGTTAAACGTACCATCGCCGCCAATGGCGATGATGGTACATGCACCGTTTTCAGCAAAACGGGCTGCATCTGCAGCCCGTTCGGTAATGGTAAACGTACGTTGTTCTTGCTTCAGGATGCGGCAAACCAATTGCTGCACGCGGATGGCCTTGCCACCGCCGGCCTTTGGATTCCAATACACCAGCAGCCTGTCCATGGGGCAGGATTACTTGGCAAAGCCTACAGAACGCTTCTCCCGGATGACGGTAATCTTGATTTGTCCGGGGAACTTCATCTCTTTGGTGATGCGCTGCGACAGGTCGAAGGCAATGGTATCTGCCTGTTCATCGGTCACCTTATCGGCGTTGAGGATAACACGCAGCTCGCGACCAGCCTGGATGGCGAAGGAGCTTTCCACGCCCGGATAACCCAAGGCCATGGTTTCCATATCGCTGATACGCTTCATATAAGATTCATCTGCGCGACGTGCGCCGGGGCGAGAGCCACTGATGGCGTCGCAGGCCTGCACAATGGGCGCGATGAGGGTTTTCATTTCGATTTCGTCGTGGTGCGCGCCAACGGCATTGCAGATATCGGCGTGCTCACCATACTTCTCACACAGCTTCATACTCAGCAAAGCATGCGGGGTTTCTTCATCAAAATCAGGCACTTTACCGATATCGTGGAGCAATCCGGCGCGTTTTGCCATTTTCGGATTCAAACCCATTTCAGCAGCCATGGTAGCGCAGAGGCGTGCCACTTCCCTGCTGTGTTTCAGCAGATTCTGTCCGTATGAGGCGCGGAAACGCATGCGACCCACATAGCGGATCAATTCAGGATGCAGGCCTGTGATGCCGAGGTCAATCACCGTGCGTTCGCCCCAGGCGAGTACTTCTTCTTCGATTTCGCGGCGGGTTTTCTCCACCACTTCCTCAATACGTGCCGGATGCACCCTGCCGTCGGCGATGAGCCGCTGCAGCGCGAGGCGCGCCACTTCACGGCGCACGCTGTCGAAACAGCTCAGCATCACCATTTCAGGCGTATCGTCAATCACGATTTCAACACCGGTTGCTGCTTCAAAGGCTTTGATGTTCCGGCCTTCCCTTCCGATGATCCGGCCTTTGATTTCATCATTTTCGATGGCAACGGCCGTAACGGTATTGTCGATGGCCTCTTCCGCTGCTGTGCGCTGAATGGTTTGCAGCACGATTCTTTTGGCATCGCGGGTGGCACTCACTTTTGCTTCGTCGAGGATGTTCTTGGCCACCTGCAAGGCTTCCGTTTGGGCAGTAGCACGGATGGTTTCAAGCATCTGCTCTTTGGCATCTTCCTGAGTAAGGCCGGCAATCTTTTCCAATGCTTTGATTTGCTGTTCACGCTGGGCTTCAAGCTCCTGGCGTTTCACGGCAAGTGCATCGTTTTGCTGGTTCAGCTTGTTCTTCAGTTTTTCAACTTCTTCCTCTTTGGATTTGGCATTTTGGATGCGTTGATCCAGGCTTTGTTCTTTCTGTTTGAGTCTGTTTTCAGAAGTAGCAAGTTCCTGTGTTCGGCGGTTCACTTCTTTTTCGTGTTCTGCCTTTAACTGAAGGAATTTTTCTTTGGCTTCAAGAATCCGGTCTTTCTTGATGTTCTCGGCCTGTTGTGTGGCCTCACGGATGATTTGCTGGGCTTGATTTTCGCTTTTTTTCGTTTGTAACAGGTTGGATATGAAAAATCCTAACCCACCGCCGGCGATGAGGCCAACGGCGACAAATAAGATGATTTGTACAGTCATTTCGTAACTCCTTTTTTGTTTATTGAAGGATGTAACGACAGGATCCTGACTAAGTTATGGTTCAGGCGATGTTGAGCAGCTGTTCCATGTGACTGACCGCCCGTTCAAGCGATTGATTGCGTTCTTCCTTTCGGATGTTCAGTCGGGCCATATCTGTGGCCACATCAAGGGTAACCAAGGCAAGTGCGTCCTGGTCATCTTTGACGGAATATTGGTTTTTGATCTCTTGCAGATTGCGCTGCATGAGCATTGCTGCACGGCGAACATACTCTTCCTCTGACCGGCGAATTTTCAGCACATAGGGCCTTTCTGCCAGTACAATGCGGATGGGTATGTATTCATCGGGTTCCATATCTTATGCATTCAGCATGTCGATACATCGGTCTATTTCCCTTATCAGTTCATTGATCTTCAATTTAATGTCTTTCCGATCAACACCTTCCGGTTGTAAAACCTTTGCAAGTTTAAGCAATTTAATTGATTCATCCCGCTGATTTAAGTCTTCCCGATGCTGCGCAGCCTGCTGTTCCAACTCCCAAATACGCTGTTTGGCCTGCTCCAGCTCTTTATGCAGACGGCCGCGTTCAGACAACAAACCTTCAATTTGTCGCCCGATTCGTTCCAGCCGTTCCTGCAACTGATCCATCAGCGGCGCACCTGTGCTTTTAACTCCTGCTCAAAAAGCTGCATCAGCTGTTGCATCACCTGATCGCATTCCTGATCGGTAAGGGTGCGCTCATCCAACCCGAAACGGAATCCAATGGCGTATGATTTCTGCCCAGGTTCCAAGGGTTTTCCTTCATATACATCAAACAGGCGAAACCCTCGCAGGATGGGAATTTCAAGGGATTCAACCAACGACGTTACCTGACTGAACGAACTGCCCGAGGGCAAAACCATACTCAAGTCGCGTCGCATCAACGGAAATCTGGAGGGTTCTTTCAATACGAAGGGCTGTTGTTGCGCGTCCACGAACAGCTGCTCCCAGGGCAGAACTGCATAATAAACCGGAGTGTTGATTCCGAAGCGTTCCAGCTCCTGCTTTGTTGCCATCCGTACCTCGGGGCTGATATGCGCAACTCCGAGCTTGCGCAACAATCCGGCCACCGCCGACTTCATGTCATAGGGACCGGTTGGTTGTTGCGGCAGTTCCCAGGTTTCCGGCCATCGGTCGCCTGCGGCAACCACAATCAATTCCCAATGTTCTGTGAACGCATCATCAGCTTGTCGGTGATAAACCTTCCCCAGCTCAAATAAGCGGATTCTGCTGCTTTGTCTGTTGCGGTTGTATGCCACTGCTTCCAGCGCCTGATACAGGAGCGTACCGCGCATCACATCCAAATCGCTGCTCAATGGGTTGTTCAGGTGCACCAGGCCTGCCTTTTGCGCATCTGAATAGTATGCAGAAGCGGTGAGGCTGTTGCTCATCATTTCGTGAAAGCCCAGGGCTGTAAGGTATTCACGCATGCGCTGTTCGGCTTCCCGGCGGCGGTGTCCGCTTCCGGAGTGCAGTGAGAACTGCATTTTCCCCGGCATGGGAACCTCATCATATCCGTAAATGCGTAATACTTCTTCAACCAAATCTATTTCCATGCTGATGTCGTGCCTCCACGAAGGAACCTGCACCTGAATGCCTTCTGTGTGTTCCTCGGGTTTCATACCCAGCTGATCCAGGATTTCGAGCACACGGTTTCTGGGGATACTGATGCCGGTAATTTTCTGCAGATAACGATCGCGCAGCAACAACATCCGGGGCTCGCGTTGCTGCTCATAAACAGCAGGACCGCCATCCAACGCGCCACCAGCCAGCTCCATGATCAGCCCTGCGGTGCGCAAGAGCGCCCGAAGACAAGCGTTTGGATCTGTGCCGCGTTCAAACCGGAAGGACGCATCTGTTGCCAGGGCATGGGTGCGTGCGGTTTTGCGCACCAGTCCTGGATGGAAGCAAGCGCTTTCCAGCACGATGGACGTAGTTTCTTCGGCTACACCGGAATCCAATCCGCCAAAAACTCCCGCCAAGGCGAGCAGTTGCTTTTCGTCGGCAATAACCAGTTCTCCACCTTTCATCCTGCGTTCCTGCTTGTCGAGGGTGCGTAAAGTTTCACCTTCCCCAGCCAGTCGCACCGCAAGGGTTGATCCGGCAATCTTGGCACGGTCAAAGGCATGGATGGGCTGACCGGTTTCATGGAGCACAAAGTTGGTGGCATCCACGATGTTGTTGATGGGATTGATTCCGATGCTGAGCAGTCTGTTCCTGAGCCAGGCGGGTGAAGGTTTCACCTGAATACCATTGATGGGCAAAGCCAGATATACCGAACACAGCTCAGGATTTTCTACCTGCACCTGCAGCCGGCTCGGGCCTTTGGCTTCAGGAAGCGTGATGTGTATTTCAGAAACAGGAAGATGCGCTTTCAGCTCCCTGATGATGCCATGGTGGGAAGCGGCATCGCCGCGATTGGGCGTAAGACCAATTTCCAGGACCACATCTTCAGCCACGCCGTAGTAATCGGCAAAAGCAGCACCGAGGGGCGCATCGTCAGGCAGAACCATGATCCCGTCATGCGCTGTGCTCAAACCAATCTCGTCTTCAGCACAAAGCATGCCGCAGCTTCGTTCTCCGCGAATTTTGGCTTCTTTGATCTCAAAAGCGTTGCCTTCAAACGGATGCAGCATGGTTCCGACCGTAGCCACAACCACTTTCTGCCCCACGGCCACATTGGAGGCGCCACACACTATGGGCAGCAGTTCACCGCTGCCAATGTCCACC
>JBIKKI010000136.1:0-5961 GCA_044360435.1 Bacteroidia bacterium | reverse complement strand
GCTGCAGGCCATCGGATAAGTATCCCACCAGAAACTGTCGAGGTAGATGTTGTAACCCGCCTGTCCGATGGCTTTGATCATGATGTAATTGGCGTTTCCGTTAAAGGCTGCGGGAATGTTAAAACTGTAACGGTACCAGCCGTTTGCAATTTGCGTATCGGGAACGGCATAACGCGAGTAGCGGGCAACAGTGCCCAGGCATTGTGCTCCGCTGAGGCTGGCCGAGGTATTTACATACACGCTGATGCTGTCGCCGGTTTTGCTCAGACTGTCGCGGTACATGTAAAATCGAACGCTGGGCGTATTGCTGCCCCGAAGGCGGTAATCGGCGGCTGGCAGCGCCAGTGTCTGGATGGTGTTGGCGGCCACACCGCGCGCGCTGAACCGGGCAAAAGCGTTTCCGAACTTCGCCCCGGCAACGTTGGGGAACGTGCTGTTGGTGGCGCGGCCCCAGCGGTTGATGCTGGCGCTTACGGCCGTCCAGCCGGTAGGTGGAAACGTTGGTGCTTCAAAACTTTGAACGTTGATGACCTGTTGGGCCTGCAAAGGGTTGGTTATGGAGGTGCTTAGTGCGCAGCCAATGGCCAGAAAGTGGAAGAAACGCATGTGTTCAATAACTGATATGGCGTTTAGACGCAACTTGTGGCGCTTAGTTGCTTGGTACCTGAAGGATTTCTTCAGAAGCAATGAATCAACAGGAGCAGAATGAAATGCAGCTAGACTGCATCGCCTGCTTGTTTCTTTGTAGCACATGGATTTAACCGCGTTTCAAAACCAATACAGCAAACCGGGAACCATCATCCTGCTGGAAGGCAAGCGTGTGGTAAGGGAAGCAGATGCTGCGCAGTTGTTGGCTCTGGGAAAAATGCTGGCTTTAGCTTTACCGGAAGCGCGGTTCCGCAGCGGCAATGCACCCGGGGCTGATGCCTTGTTCACGGAAGGCGTCGTTTCGGTGGATGCTTCGCGAATGGAGTTGATGCTGCCCTATGCCGGCCACAGGAAGAAATATGCCTCCGGTATCCAGACACACCCGCTGAATCAGATCAACCTGGCAGCAGAACCCGAGGTGGTGTACCAAACAGCACAACATAAAAACAGCCGAAACCTGGTGCAGCGCTATCTGGACGGCAAGCGCGACCAGGCCGCCATGAAGGCCTCCTATCTACTGCGCGACACGGTAAAAGTGCTGGGCGCAGCAGGTATTCCTCCGGCTACGGTGGGCTTGTTTTATGTGGATTTGCAAGACCCCGACAGCGGCGGAACAGGACATACCATGCGGGTTTGCCGCGACATGGGTATTCCGGTTCTCGACCAGACAACCTGGTTCTCCTGGTTATGAACGCGTATTCGATAAATTTGTAGACAATGAAAGACGAGCCTCAAATTACAGACCTGATTCCGGAACAGATAGCAGTGTTCGAGAAATACAGTCTTCCGGTAAATCCAAAACTGGCAATAGGTCGCTCCCCAAATCTAATTGAAGCCTTAATCTTATCGCAACTCGGGAAGAATGGGAACGAGATAGTGGATATTATGGGGGTTGGGAGACTATCGAAGGCGATGGCGAATCGTTAAAAATGCTTTGAACTGCACATAAATCCGCTTTTTGATTTCTTGAAAAAACAACATCATGATTCAAACCATCAGTGGGCTGTGCCCCGCCTGTAAGAAAGTGTTCAGCTTCCCGGACACGGTGCAGTCCACGCAGGTGCGCTGCAATCAATGTGGCAAGCAAGAGGTGTTATGCCATTCCTGCAAGGCACAGGGATGCTCCTGTAGCGGTACTTTTGAAAACACTTTTGACCGCAATCCCGGGCTGCTTCATTAAATCATGCCATCCATTCATCAGGTAAATCATCCCGGAAGGGAACAAGGCATCAGCTATCGCGGTCACCGCCGGCACGCGGATGATTATTACTTCTTCCCCGATTCCAAAACACAGGGCGTGCGCTTGTGGAACCGCACCATGGTTGGGCCGCGCCACAACATGCACAAACGCAAATTCATGGAGTGTTCCGGCGCATACATGGATGACCTTTCAGGCTTCCAAAGCAAAAATTCCACCCTGCGGTTTTGGGGTGAATATGAAGGCCATTCCCGCTTTGAACTGCTGGAACCTTTAGCCGGAGTTCCGTATTGGGAGAATCCTTGTGCGCTGCACCATCCCTTTTTCTGCGCTCAGGGTATGCAGGATCAGAACACCGATCCCTGGATATTCGGCGAGCACTGGTACTATGCCATTTGCCAGAAGTCGCGCCTGCGGAACATCGAAGCCGGTGATGTGATCTTGTTCGGTTCTGAATTTGGCGACGGTTTTTACCTGGATACGCTGTTTGTGGTTCAGGACCGGTTGCCGTCAAAATGGGAATTATTCGCGCCGGTGTATCGCGAAAGTACCTTGCGGCACCTGGGTGTGCAGCCTGATCAGCCTGGGAACTTTCCGGTTCACGTAGGACTGAAGCAAAACCATTCGGAAACGCTGTTCAGTTTTGTGCCGGCGCATCTTCCCGGCAGCATGCAGCGCAAGCGTCCGCGCATAGATACCATTTCGCTGGGGTTGAAGAAACCCGGAGCCCGCACCGGCGCTTTATCCCGACCGCTGCAAACCCAAGAAAGCATACACGCCATCTGGGAAACGATTGCCGCATCCGTGTTGGCCCAGGGAATGGTATTGGCCACGCATATAGAACCATTGCCGGAACTGGAGGTATTGCCATGAAACAAGCGCATGATTTGTTGATTGAAGCCACCCGGAAGCTCATGACCATTGCTGCAATTCCGGACTGGGAACACGAGCTGTTGGACAAAGCGCCGCCGGTGCTTTGGTTTGGCGATGCGGCCTCTGAAAAACCGAAGATCTTGAGTTTTGGCGCCAACCCTTCGCGCTGGGAGTTTCTGGATGAACGCGGCATCAAGAAAGCAGCGCTGCAAAAGCAGGAATACGAAAGCCGTTACCTGAGCAAGGAAAAGCGTCGGTTTTTTCATTTGAACGCCGCACAGGGATGGCAGGATGTTTTGCACAGCGACGCCCTGCGCACACAGATCATCAACAGCTTCAATCAGTATTTCAAAAGCGGAAATGCCTATCGCTGGTTCGGGTCGAATAAGCCCGATTCCTACAATGCGGAAGGCTTGTTGCGGGGCATGAACGCATCCTATTTCGATATTGAAACTGCTTTTCGCGCCCTGCACATTGACTTGTTCCCCTTCACCACCATCCGCGATTTTGGCAGCATACGCGGCATCACCGAGCGCGATGTGCTGAGCGGTTTCTGGGCCAGAGATCTGGTACATGAAATCATCAACATACTGCAGCCACAGCGCTTATTGGTATTTGGCGCCGGGAACCTGAACTATTTCTGTGCCTATTTCGGCGCAGATGCCGGGCCTTCAGAACAATGGAATGCCCGCGGAAATGGAGCCCTTGGCTCGTGCAAAGTGTTTCGGTTTCAGCACGAGCAGATTCCCGTGCTTGGTTTGTCGGTAAACCTGGGAAATCCCAAAGGTTTTAACGCCTTGGGATTGCGCGAACTTGGAGCATACCTTTCGGGTAACGCTGTTTAGCCTTTCAGCACGCCGAGTTCGCGGCCCACTTTGGTGAAGGCAGCCACGGCACGGTCAATATGCTCAAACTCATGTGCGGCGCTCAGTTGCACACGGATACGCGCCTGATCTTTGGGCACTACGGGATAGAAGAAACCTATCACATAAATTCCTTCATCCAACAGCTTGTCGGCCATCACCTGACTCAGTTTGGCGTCGTACAACATGATGGGCACGATGGCGCTGTCGCCGTCTTTGTAGTCGAAACCGGCAGCTTTAACACCTTCTTTGAAGCGCTTCACATTGGCCTCCAGTTTGTCGCGCAGGGCGGTGGTTTCGGTGAGCATGTTGAACACTTCTATGCTTGCGCCCACGATGCTCGGAGCCAGGGAATTAGAGAACAGGTACGGACGGCTGCGCTGACGCAACATGGCAATGATTTCTTTCTTGCCGGTAGTGTAGCCGCCCATAGCGCCGCCCAGCGCCTTGCCGAGGGTTCCGGTGATAATGTCTACGCGGCCCATCACATTGCAGTATTCAGGTGTGCCACGGCCTGTCTTTCCGATGAAGCCGGCAGCGTGACATTCGTCGGTCATCACCAGGGCATTGTATTTTTCTGCCAGGTCGCAGATTTTATCGAGTTGCGCCACATAGCCGTCCATGCTGAACACGCCGTCGGTCACAATCAGTTTGAAGCGTGCGCCTTCGGCATTGGCTTTTTGCAATTGTTCTTCCAGCTCTGCCATATTGTTGTTGGAGTAGCGGTAGCGACGGGCTTTGCAGAGGCGCACCCCGTCAATGATGCTGGCGTGGTTCAGCGCATCGCTGATGATGGCATCTTCCTCACCGAGCAGCGGTTCGAAAACGCCTCCGTTGGCGTCGAATGCAGCGGCATACAGGATCGTATCTTCTGTGCCGTAGAAGGAAGCAATTTTTGCTTCCAGTTCCTTGTGAATGTCTTGTGTTCCGCAGATGAAGCGCACGCTGCTCATGCCGAAGCCGTGGCTGTCGATGGCGCGTTTGGCAGCTTCCACAACTCGTGGATGGCTGCTCAGCCCGAGGTAGTTGTTCGCGCAGAAATTGATGACTTCCGCGCCGTTGTCGAGGCGAATCACCGCATCCTGAGGACCTACGATGATGCGTTCGCGTTTATACAAACCTGCGGCTTCGATGGCATTCAGCTCGGCAGTCAGGAAATCTTTGAAGGCTCCGTACATGGCGCGAATTTAGGGAGAAACGTGATTTTTGTTTTGAAGAAAGAACGCGGCCATATTCCTGTGCTGCAAGGGTTTGCACACAGCTGGCGAACTTGGGTCAAGGCAGGAAATCAGTGGCGCTTGCTGATTTTGTTTCCGGAAATAGCCCTTTGTCGGCTGCAGCGATGACGGTTGATTTCGGGGTTGCGGATTTTGGCGTGTTTCTGGCTCACGCCGCTGTTTACCCGTTTTCGCCAAAGGTTGAAGCTGCTGCGTTTCAGTTGTTTGCGCATCAGGGAAATGACGGCGGCTTCCGGCAGGCCGAATTGGGCATGAATAGCCTCGAAAGGGGTACGGTCTTCCCAGGCCATTTCAATCACTCGGTCTAATTCGTGGTCTTGAATCATGGCTGTTGAATGCGGTGGCGTTTCCAGGCTACCTGTACTTCTGATCCGGCAGCAAGCAATACCGATTTGGGTTGTTGCTCGTTCAAGAATCCAAAGTGGGCGCCATACATGGAGCTGAAGTCGCAGTTGATTTCGTGATGAAGCACCCGATGCGTATTCCAGCTGGGGTGCAGCACACCGTATTCTTCTGTTTGTGTATCGCCCACTTTGGTATATCCGTAATAGTGTTCAAAGATGAATGCTTCGACGCTGCCGGGAATCATGGGTGCAGCCGTGTTTTCGGCAGCTACATTGATGAAGTTTTGCTTGTTGCGGTGTTGCCACATGTAGCGAACCTGGGTAAGGTGGTCATTTTGTTGTATGAGGTGTTGCGTGGGAATGCAGGTATAATGTTCTTTATACAAAGTATTGGCGAGCCAGGCCACTGCGCGAAAGGGCACGGTTTCGTTGATGAATACAACGCCACGCCTCAAACCTTGTTCGGTATGGCGCTTCACATAAAAGCGCAGATTGATTTCTTCAAAACTTCCAAAAAACGGAACAGGTAAACCGAACAACCTGGTATTTCGAAACATAAAGCCAACCAGGCTCAGGTAACAAGTACCCTGGAAATCATCAAGTTGAAGGCCGTTCGGCAGGTAAGGTTGCAAGGTTTCGGGTGCTACGGCGTAGTTGGCCATCACCAGATGTTCCCATTGGGCAGAAAGGAAATTTTTTGGCATTACCTGAATGGAAGGCAAAACAACAGCCGGTGATAAATGGTTTGGGCTAGCTTGAGCAATGGTTCAATCTCCGGAAAGCCGGGCGTGTTGTTC
>JBIKKI010000002.1:0-55561 GCA_044360435.1 Bacteroidia bacterium | reverse complement strand
ACGGTTTCGCCGATGGGGCGGCCCTGCAACACCAGGATGCCCGCTTCTTTTTCACCTTTGCAGGTGAGCGTAAGGTCGCGATCGGGTAATACCTCGGCGGCATGGTAATGCGGCACTTCCTGCCCATCAATCAACAGGGTTTCGCCTTCGTAAAAATACAGCGTTCGGTTGATGCCTTCGGAACATTTAGGCAATGTCCAGGTGGCACCGGGCTGCATGATGATGTTGAATACCGCTACCTCATTGGCGGGTTCGGCAGCCCAACTGTTGGGCGGCGGTGCGGGCGCCTTATGGCCGTTCAGGGCGCCTGCCATCACTTCCACCACGGTGGTTTTTCCGGCGGCATCCGTTGTGTTTAATTTGGGAATGGTTTCGCCCCACAACATGCTGAAATGTGGATCAACCATTTTACTCCGGGCGGGCAGGTTCAACCAAATCTGAAACAGTTCCATCGGGTTATCCTGGTCTTCCTTCAGCAGCGGAAACATTTCTGAATGTTGCACACCCTTTCCTGCGGTCATCCACTGCACATCGCCGTTGCCGTAACGACCTGCCGCGCCCATGGAATCAGCGTGATCCACAAAACCTTTGCGCACCACGGTGATGGTTTCAAAACCGCGGTGCGGATGACCGGGAAAACCCGGAACGGTGTCGCCGTGGTACATACGCCAGCCGTCTTTGATGATGAAATCATCGCCAATGCTGCGCCCTTCCAGCGAGGTTGCGGGACCCATTTCGGCATTGCCTTTGGGAAAGAAGTCCTCGTGGTGCACGCAAAACAGAAAGGGATCGGCGGTATCCCATTGAAATCCGAGGGGGCGAATGTTCTTGACACTGGGGATATTCATGGCTTCAATTGGCTCTTTGGCGAATAATTTAAACACTCCGGCAACAGGCACTACAAGTGCTGCAGAAACACCGGCAGCCATGCGGGCAATGAATCCTCTGCGGGGTACGTCTTTCCGGTTCATGGTGCTGTTTTTCTTTACAAAACAAATAAATCCGTCGCTGGTTTGGATGCATGAACGCCTGTGCCCGCTCAGCAAAAGACCTAACTTCGCAATATGAAACGAACGGGGGTGTGGGCTCTTGTGGGTTTGGTTTGTGCCATAGGACTAGGTTCATGCATGCACCTGAGTATTTTTTCCGCCGACCGGAAACACAGGCAGGTAGGTGATCAAGGTGATATACACGCGATATTCCTTAAACCACTGAAGCGAAATTCCCTGGAATGGTGGTACCTGAATGGCCACCTGAAGGACAGCAGTGAAAACAGCTACGCCTTTCATTCGGCCTTGTTTCGGCGTTACTGTTTCCCCTATGGCTACCGCTGGATGCTGAACACGGCGTTCTCAGACATCGCAGCCGATACCACCTTTCGCAGCTATGAAATCTTCCGTAAACGCGATGCGGTGCGCAGCATCTTTGGCTACGAAAGCAAATCCCTACGGATCGGCAACCACCAACACCAGCTGCAGATTGACCCACAACAACTCAAGGCGCAGTATATGCTGGATGTTTTTAGCGGAAGCATTGAAGCACGTCCGCAAACGCCCCTGATGGCGCAGGCGCCAAAAGGCATGATGACCTACATGGACGGCATGCAGGCAGGCTACCTCAGCTATCCGTTTCTGCAACTGAACGGGAATTTGCAGCTTCAGGGGAAACCCGTTGCGGTGCAGGGCGAAGGCTGGTTCGACCGACAATGGAATGCTTTAAAACTCACGAAAAAGAAATACCGCTGGGATTGGCTAAGCATCAGCACGAATCAATTCAGGCTGATGATATTCCGCACCGTAAACGCACGCAACGGGGAAGAACAGGTACAGGGCACCTGGATGAATCCCGACGGCAGCATCAGCTACCTGAACGGTGATTCGATTTTGCTGCATGCCGATGAATTTTGGACAAGTCCGCAGAGTGGCCGCAGCTATCCCATGCAGTGGCAGGTACTCATGCCATCGCGAAAACTGCGCGCCTGCGTAGATGCCCGCATCCACAACGGAGAGCTGGCGCTGCATGCGCTGGGCTGGAATTTCATGACCTATTGGGAAGGCCCGTGCAGCGTTTGGGGCGTATATGGTGATCAAACGCTTGAAGGGAAAGGGTTTCTGGAAATGACCAACGCGCCGCCGGCAGGGAAACCACGCTGAGGCCTTTGCACAATCCTTGCCGCCTGTATCTTTGTGCAAGCAAGAGCAACATGAAATTCTTCATTGATACCGCCAACCTGGAACAAATCAGAGAAGCCAACGAACTGGGCATTCTCGACGGGGTAACCACCAATCCTTCGCTCATGGCCAAAGAAGGCATCACCGGCGATGCCGCTGTGATGGCGCATTACCGCACCATCTGCGAAATCGTGGACGGACCCGTGAGCGCTGAAGTGATCAGCACCACCTTCGCCGAAATGGTGGAAGAAGGTAAAAAACTGGCGGCCATACATCCGAACATCGTGGTGAAGGTGCCCATGATTCGCGACGGCATTAAAGCGATCAGCTGGTTCACCGCCAACGGTATCAAAACAAATTGCACCCTGGTTTTCAGCGCCGGTCAGGCCATCCTGGCAGCCAAGGCAGGTGCAACGTATTTGTCTCCATTCATCGGCCGTATTGACGATATGAACTGGGACGGCATGGAACTGATTGCCCAAATTGCCGACATCTACGAAATACAGGGTTTTGAAACACAGATTCTGGCAGCCAGCATCCGCAATCCATTGCACATAGTAAAATCTGCAGAAGCCGGCGCGCACGTGGCCACTTGTCCGCTCAGCGCCATCCTCGGTTTGCTGAAGCATCCGCTCACCGACATCGGCCTGCAGCAGTTTCTTGCTGACCACGCCAAGGCTTCCGGTAAATAACAAACCACATGCGCGCTCAGGCAGTTATCTTGTTCCTCATTTCATTCCTGCCTTTCACCACAGGCGTGACCAAGGCGCAATCATTGCCTGCGGAACGAAGTTCGGACTGGACACGCAGCGTGGCACAGTGCCGCATCGAACTTCCAAAGAAAACCATCAACTTCCTGCAGGCAGGCGGCAACAACCAAGGCAACGGATATAATGATTCGCTGATGGACGCCCTGCTGGCTAAGGTAAATCCCGACTCGGGATTGTTGGTTTATTTCCCCGCCGGCACGTATCGATTTAAATCGGATATACGCCTGCCTTCGCATACGGTTTTGCAAGGGGTGAATGCATCGCAAACCATCCTGAAATTCAACCTGGGTGGCAGCGGAAATGCCATCGAAATCACGGGCAAACCCAGAACCAACTACCTTATGCTGAACGCTGATGCCCTGCGCAACACGCAAGGTTTGAAACTCAAGGATTCAGGCATTGTGCAGCCGGGCGAACTGGTGTACCTGCTTGACGACGACAGCACCCTGGTGACTTCTACCTGGGCGTTTGGCTCAGCCGGTCAGATGGTAAAGGTGGATTCCGTAAAGGGAAGAACACTCATCCTGAGCAGCGCACTTCGACGCGATTTTCTGTTGAACAAAAGGGCGAAAATTCTGCGCATCACACCAGTACAGCATGCGGGCCTGGAATACCTGAGCATCGTTCGGGAAGATGCCACCAGCGGGCAGACAAGCAACATCAACATGGAATATTCCACACAGTGTTTTGTGCGCTGCGTGGAAAGCTACAACTGCAACTTCGCCCATGTGGCCATCTCTTATTCCGCCTTCAACACCGTAACAGGCAGCTTTTTTAAAGACGGATTTTCTTATGGAAGCGGTGGAAAAGCTTATGGCACGGCGCTCCAATTTGCGAGCAGCGACTGTTATATCTACAACAATGTATTTCGCAAGCTGCGCCATTCCGTGCTGCTGCAATCAGGGGCCAATGGGAACGTAATCGGGTACAACTATTCCATAGAACCGTATTGGACGGATGTGAGTCTTCCTTCCAATTCTGCGGGCGACCTGGTGTTGCACGGAAACTATCCGTATGGCAACCTGTTTGAAGGAAATATTGTGCAGAATATTGTGATTGATAATTCGCACGGCATCAACGGACCTTACAACACCTTCCACAGAAACCGCGCTGAATTGTACGGGGTATTCATGAACAATGGCGCCGGAAGCAGCGTAAACCTGATTGCCAACGAGGTTACGGGAACCGGCTTTCTTCAAGGTATGTTCACCCTCACCGGAAGCAATCATTTTGTGTATGGAAACAATGTGAAAGGCACGTTGTACGACGCCGGAACCGGCAACGAAGCAGATACCAGCCTGTACGGTGCCCAACCTGAGGAATTTTACGCGAAAACAAATACGGCCTGGCCGCCAATTGGCACCATCAGCAAATTCAATACGCAAAGCACCGCAAGCAAGGCACGCTATCTTGTTTCGGCTTATACCTCATGTGCGTTTGCATTTACCCAAAACCTGGAATCAGAATTCAGCGTCAAGCAGGGCAGATTGAACATCCACCCCAATCCGTGCACCAGCCTGCTTTATCTGCCTGAGTGCAAGACCGGCGACCAAATACGCATCCGAGACTATATGGGCCGCCTTGTTTCCGAACACGTGCTGATGGACAAGCCCGGCATCGATGTACAACATCTTCCCAACGGAATATATCTTCTGGAATGCCTGCGTGAAGGCAAGATTCTCAGCGCCAGGCTGGTGAAAGGTTCCTGAAAATCTGCTGATGGCTATTTCCGCGCCACGTAGATGATGGCCGGAGGCAGGTTCAGTAAAGCGAATTTGGTTTTTAAGGCCGGAAAAAAGCGACGAACCAATCCAAGATCTCTTCTCGAGTATTGATACTGAAGAAACAGGCCTCCGGGCTTTAATACTGTTGCGCTGGCCTCAAGGATTTCGTTTTTCACCGCGGCGGGCATCATGGCTAATGGCAAACTGGAAACCACCACATCCACGCTTCCCGGGAGAAAATCATGCGCGATGTCGGCGGCGGAGCCGTGTTTCAGCGCAAACCTTTTATCGCGGATTTGCTGTTGCAGCAAATGGTAAAACGCATCGTTGATTTCGTATGCCGCCAGGCTGCTTTGCAGGTTCATGTGCTTGAGGATGGCGCGGGTAAAGTTGCCGCTGCCGGGACCAAGTTCAACCACAGTGAGCGGTCGGTTGAAGTCCACAGGCTGCAACATTCGGTTCACCAGAAAACGTGAACTTCCTGCTACAGCACCCACATTCCTAAAATTGGAAATAGCCTGATGAATGAAACCAAAGACTGACATTTGAAGCGCTTAGAGGCAGTGAATGAAGTGTACTCAGGCCGAAAGATAAATAAACGACTTAATACTGTTCCTGCTTATTGGGAAAATCACCCGACTTCACGTCGCTGATGTAATGTCCCACCGCCTCTTTGATTTCGTCGTACAGGTTGAGGTAACGCCGAAGGAAACGCGGTGAGAATTCGTTGTTGATACCGAGCATGTCATGCACCACCAGCACCTGTCCGTCCACTTCGCCGCCGGCACCAATGCCAATCACAGGAATGCGCAGGCTTTGCGCTACTTTTCCGGCCAGGGCCGAAGGGATTTTTTCGAGCACCAGGGCAAAGCATCCGGCTTCTTCCAGCAAGCGGGCATCGCGGATCAGCTTTTCGGCTTCCAGCTCTTCGGTAGCGCGCACATTATACGTTCCAAATTTATAAATGCTTTGGGGCGTTAGTCCCAGGTGCCCCATCACCGGCACACCGGCCGTAAGGATGCGTTTCACGCCTTCGAGCACTTCTTCGCCACCTTCCATTTTCACGGCATGCGCTCCGCTTTCCTTCATGATGCGGATGGCACTGTTCAACGCCTCCTTGCTGTTTCCCTGATAACTTCCAAAAGGAAGATCAACAACCACCAATGCGCGGTTGGTTCCGCGAACCACCGAACCGGCATGATAAATCATCTGATCCAAGGTAATGGGCAGAGTTGTTTCATGACCTGCCATCACATTACTGGCGCTGTCACCGACCAGAATAACATCGATACCGGCGTGGTCCACCATGCGCGCCATAGAAAAATCATAGGCCGTGAGCATGGATATCTTTTCTCCGCGCTCCTTCATTTCCTGAAGCACATGTGTGGTTACCTTTCGGATGGTTTTTTGAACGCTCATGCGTGGTCAGTCAATGATGATGGTTTCAGGAATGATGATTTTTTCTTTTTTCGACTTCTTCTCTTTTTTCGGCTTGGGAAGTTTACCGCTGGGCAATGGATCGGAAGGCTTCCCGCTGTTGTTGCGTTCCTGCTCCTGCAAACGGCGGATTTCATCGGCACTCAGCGCAGGATCCTGCACCTGTTCCTTTTCTTCACGTGGTTTGCGTTCCGGCTTCACCCGTTCTTCTTTTACTTTGGATTTGGAATTTCCTCCTTCCAAATCGCCTTTCGGCTTCCGCTGGCGCAGTTCCTGAAGCATACTGTCCTGTGTCAGCAGTTGCAGCTTCAGCAGACGGATTTCCTCATCCTTTTCAAAACCCATCATACGGAAACGCTCATTTTCCTGTGCCAGCCTCAAACGATCGGCCTTGATTTCGGCACTTTCTGATTCCATCTGGCGCTTGAGCTGCTCCAGTTTCTCCAGTTGTTGCTTTTGCCGTGTATTGATATTGGTGAGGTTAATCACAATGTCGCCGTTTTCGTTATCGCGGATCTGGCTGCGAAACTGTTCCAGCTCATTGACCCTTGACTTGGATGCTTCCAAATCCACACGGTATTTATCGATTTGACGCACCAGTTCAAAGTTGCGTTTGTCGGCCTCCTGAAGTTTACGCTGTGTAAGGGTATCGTTGCCACGGCCTGAGCTAAGGCGACGGTTTTCAGCCTCAAGTTCGGCAATGCGTTTATCCTTTTTATTGATGCTTTCTTTCAGCCGTACAATGATTTGCTGGAAGGTTAAGCTCTCTTCCGCCTGGTTTTGCACATCGCTGCTCACCATGGTGAAGTTCTCATCGCCCATCACCTTCACATATTCCGCGCTCACTTTGGTTCCGGGACCAACATAGAACCCAATTTTGCCCTGGGAGAGTTCTATTTCGGTGAAGGTTATGGCATATTGATCGTTCAGGTAAAGGTCATAAACCTTTTCATAAGTTTTCACCACAATGGTATTGGCATCCTTGTGGAGCATGCGCTTGGCTTTGATCCAGCCATCATTTTCGCCACCTCCGGTCAGATTCACCGCGCCATCGCGCGTCATCCGCCGCACGCGGTATTGGTATTTATCGTTGACTTCAACCACTAGTGCGCCGCTGCCGTCGGCCTGTGCCTGAAATACCAGTCCGGCCACAGCCTGCGATCCGGTTCCTTCTTTAAACGCAAGCCGGCAGCGTACTTCAAAATATCCGAAAGTTTTATCTTCCGCAGGAAACACAAAAGTTCCCGTTTTCAGATTGGTACGCTGCATGTCGTAGCTGCCATTCTGCACCAGAAAGAAATTGTCGGAATTATAGGTCTGTGGCCATTTTTCACTGACCAAATTGAAGTCTTCATCCCATTGTAGCTTGGGAAAATCCTTCGTAACCTGTTGTGCACCGAGGACCGAAAATTGCAGCAGGCTGAGCAAGAGCAGCCGGTTTTTGTTCATATTTGTGCCGCCGTAAGGGGCAAAATTAGTCATAATTCCTCCAAATGAACCTGATAAAAAGTCTGTTTGTGCGTATCACCTTAGGAATCACCCTTTTCATGCAGGGATGTGCGAACGATATCGACATCAATGCCAACTGGAAAGAGGTGATGGTGGTATATGGACTCCTCAACCCGACAGACAGCATTCACTACCTGAAAATCAACAAGGCCTTTCTCAATGAAAAGACCAATGCGCTGGAAGCGGCTTCGGTAAGTGACTCTTTGTTTTTTGACGACCTGGAAGTTCGGGTCATCCGCCAGGAAGATCAAACGGTTTATCCTTGTCAGGCAGACAATTCCATCCCAAAAGATTCGGGAATCTTCGCCAACGACCGCAACACCTTGTGGACCTTCAGAGCCAAAATCAGCCAATTCAACACCTACAGGCTGGAAATTCTGCGGAAATCCAGCGGCAAGAAAATAGAAGCAAGCACCCTGATTTGTGGACAGCCTGCGGTATTTGCGCCGATTGCCGACACGTTCAGCACGCTCAACCTGCAGCTGGAAAATATCCCGGTGATTTACAACAGCGGACTGAATACGGCGGCCTACGACATCCGGATGGATTTTATTTACGACGAGTTTCCGGTTGCCGACACTTCAAGGAAAACGCAAAAAAGCATTACCTGGAGGCTGATTACGGACCAGCGCACCAACAACTACGGCGGCGGCGTGAGGCTCACCAACATCATCCCGCGCACTGCATTCTTCCAATTCATTGCAAGTCAGATCAAAGCGGATGCAACTTTAAGGCGCAGGGCAAAATATGTGGCGTTTACTTTCTACGGCGGCGCACCACAGCTGGTGGATTATATTTCCGTAAGCGAGCCCAGTATAGGCATCGTTCAGAAACAGGCTGAATACAGCAACATCAATGGAGCGCTGGGCATCTTTTCGTCGCGCCACATCTACCGGATTCCCAAGGTTAAGTTCGACCAAAATTCGCTCTTGCTGCTGATTGGCCGTCCTGAAATACGGCCCTTGAACTTCGTGTTCTGACATCCTGAAGCCAGAAGGTCAGCATCTTTGATGAGAAAGACACCTTAGCTGACAATTAGGCGGATTTCATCGCTGTTTCCCCGGTTTACTGTCAGGAAATGCCTTTGGCACTTCTATTGAAAGATAGCGGAAAAGGAATAAACATGAGCAACAAAATCATTGGAATTGATCTTGGCACAACCAACAGCTGCGTAGCTGTAATGGAAGGCAACGAACCCGTGGTGATTCCCAACAGCGAAGGGCGCCGCACCACTCCATCCGTAGTGGCATTCATGGACAATGGCAACGGCGAACGCAAAGTGGGAGACCCGGCTAAGCGTCAGGCCATCATCAATCCGAAAAACACCATCATGTCCATTAAAAGGTTCATGGGTGAGCGTTTTTCAAAAGTAAAAACAGAAACCGAACGCGTTCCTTATGAAGTGGTTCAGGGCGACAACGATACACCCCGTGTGCGTATTGGCGACCGTTTGTACACGCCTCAGGAACTCAGCGCCATGATTCTTCAGAAAATGAAGAAAACCGCAGAAGATTATCTGGGTCACGAAATCACGCGTGCCGTTATTACCGTACCGGCCTATTTCGACGATGCCAGCCGTCAGGCTACCAAAGAAGCAGGTGAAATTGCAGGACTCAAGGTAGAACGCATCATCAACGAGCCAACAGCAGCAGCCCTGGCTTATGGGATGGATAAGAAAAACCGCGACATGAAAATTGCGGTGTACGATTTGGGTGGCGGAACATTTGACATTTCCGTGCTCGAACTCGGCGAAGGTGTATTTGAAGTGAAAAGCACCAATGGCGACACCCACTTGGGTGGCGACGATTTCGACCAGGTAATCATTGACTGGCTTGCCGATGAGTTCCGCAATGAAGAGAACCTTGACCTGCGCAAGGACCCAATGGCCCTGCAAAGGCTCAAGGAAGCTGCCGAAAAGGCAAAAATCGAGCTTTCTTCAAGCACCGAAACCGAAATCAACCTGCCTTACATTACTGCTGTTGACGGCATGCCGAAGCACCTGGTGCGCAAACTGTCCAGGTCGAAGTTTGAACAACTGGCTGACAGCCTGATTCGCCGTACCCTGGAACCTTGTAAAAAGGCGCTGTCCGATGCAGGCATGAATCCTTCCGACATCGATGAAGTAATCCTTGTGGGTGGTTCCACGCGCATCCCGGCCATCCAAAAATTGGTTGAAGATTTCTTCGGAAGAGCGCCCGGCAAAGGTGTAAACCCCGACGAAGTGGTAGCTGTTGGCGCGGCATTGCAGGGCGCAGTACTTACAGGAGAAGTGAAGGATATCCTGCTGCTGGACGTTACCCCGCTGAGCCTGGGTATCGAAACCATGGGCAACGTGATGACCAAAATGATTGAAAGCAATACCACCATTCCTACCCGGAAAACGGAAACCTTCACCACCGCTGCCGACAATCAGCCAAGTGTGGAAATCCATGTATTGCAGGGCGAACGCCCAATGGCACGTGACAACAAAACCATCGGTCGCTTCCACCTGGACGGAATCCCACCGGCACCCCGCAGCGTTCCTCAAATTGAAGTCACCTTCGACATCGATGCCAACGGCATTCTCAGCGTAACAGCAAAAGACAAAGCCACCGGCAAAGAACAGAAAATCAGGATTGAAGCCAGCACCGGTCTTAGCCAGGATGAAATTGAACGCATGAAACGCGAAGCCACCGATAACGCAGAGGCAGACCGTCAGCGTAAAGAAGAAGCCGACAAACTGAACCAGGCCGATTCTCTGATTTTCAGTACCGAAAAACAACTGAAAGAATACGGCGATAAGATTCCCGCAGAGAAGAAGACCAACATCGAAACGGCCCTTGCTACGCTGAAAACAGCGCACGAAAGCAAAGACCTGTCCGCAATCGACAGCGCTGTGGAAGCGCTCAATCAGGCGTGGCAGGCTGCCAGCGAGGACATGTACAAGGCTGCTCAGGAAACCAGCGCTACCGATGGAAACACCACAAACAAGGGTGATTCCGGAAATGCAGGCGACAGCACCGTGCAGGATGTTGATTTCGAAGAAGTGAAGTAAACCTCATTGACAGCACTAAGAAGGCCGCTCCGGAATATTCCTGAGCGGCTTTTTTATTTGAAAGATACAATCACCATTTAATTTGCAGCGTTATGCAGCTGATGCGCACGGCCTTCCCTTCTTTGTTTCTGCTTTTGCTCATTGGAGCCTGCACCAGAACGGATTCGCCCACACAGAAAGACAGCACCAAAAAATCTGCACCGCAATGGGGTGCAAGCGGCGCAAAAACTCCTGCCGACCCTACATTGGAAATGGGCACACCCAAAAACACTGAAGGACGTCGAAACATCAAAGAACCCACGCTGGAGTCGCTGTTTTTTGCCCAGGCTATCGCCATGAAAAACGCACACAACCACAAAGATTACGAGCAATTTCTTCGCTACGCCGTAGTGCCTGGAATGAGTACCAACGAAGCGCATCGCAAGAAAGTGGTTGAGCGCCTGAAAAAAGAAGATGCCTACCTGGAACAACAGCAGATACGGATCGACAGTCTGGTGGTACTGAATGTAAGCAACATGGCAGAACGTTCAGGGACGTATTATGCCTTGCTGCCGAAAAAAATGTACCTGACCATTCAGGGTAAAAGAAACATGAATGAAGGCTTCCTGCTCGGCTACACCCACGACGGCGGCAAACAATGCTACTTTGTGGATCTGGACAACATCACGGAAGAAAACCTTTTTCAGTTGCTTCCCGACCTGAACGGACTAATGGCTTGGCCCGGGCCGGGTAAAACCTATCAGCTCCCGAATTGAGGCTTAAACGCCTTTCATCAGGGGTTCAAAATGAACCTTGCCATTGCGGATGTCGTGGAAAGCGCATACAATCCCAATCTTCCCGGATTCCAGCATTTCCTTGAGATAGGCACTCGATTCGAGCATGCGTTGCACTGAGAGTTGTGCGTTTTGCTGCGCAACCTTATTTACCAGGGCTGAATCTTTTACGTCCGGATGCGGCTGGGTGCAGCCACAAGCCTGAACAGCCATCCCAATCTGATCGGTCACGTGGTGGATGTTACCACTCTTTTCTCCCAGCATGGCCAGCTTTACCGCGCCACAATCGGCATGGCTTTTTACCACCACAAGTTTTACACCCAGATGCTTCACGGCCACTTCGATACTACCCAATGCATCGGCGGTCATCACGTTGCCGGCATTCCGTATGGCGAGGTAGTCGCCCAGGTTTGCATCGAAGGTGATTTCCGGAGACGTGCGTGAGTCAATACAGCTCACGATGGCTGCCATCGGAGCCTGTCCACTTGCCGTTTGACTTACCTGCGCCTGGTGCCTGCGGCCGGAATCACGGCCCTTCAAGAATCGCTCGTTACCGATCTTCATCAGCTCAAGTACACGCTCGGGGGTAAGTTTCGAACGGGTTTCCGCATCAAGCACCTCCTGAAACTGAACCAAATCGCGCACCGCATTGTGCCGTTCCAATCCAAAAACATTCACCTGAATCTGATGCTCCGGTGCATAGGTTTCAATAAAATCCCTGATGAGTTCCAAAACATCCTGATCAATGTAATCAGAAGCACTGGCATCGATCACCACCTTCGAATTCGGTTGTATGCCCCATAAAGTCCGCTTGATGGATGCACGATTCAGAAAAGATACCTGATTGGGCAACTCCAGACGAATCACCTCACCAATGTGCATCACTTGGGTTTCCCGAACAAAGGGATTGCGGAAATTGGAACGAAGGATAAAAAACAAACTCACTACAGTTCCCACCATCACGCCTTTCAGCAAATCGGTGAATATGATGGCTAAAATGGTAACCAGGAACGGAACAAACTGATCCCAGCCCTTGCGGTACATTTCGGTAAAGATGGAAACCTTCGCCAGCTTATAACCCGTAACGATCAAAACAGCAGCGAGAACCGACAGAGGAATCAAATTTATCAGGCTTCCCAAAAACAATACGCTCAAGATCAGGAAGATACCGTGAACGATGGCCGACATTTTGGTCATGGCACCTGCAGAAATATTCACTGAGCTGCGCACAATTACGGATGTAACCGGAATGCCGCCCAGCAGTCCTGAAAAGATATTGCCTGTTCCCTGGGCAATCAACTCCCGGTTGGTCGGCGTTTCGCGCTTATGGGGATCAATCCTGTCCACCGCTTCAACATTCAGCAGCGTTTCAATAGACGCCACCAGGGCAACCGTTAGTGCCACCATCCAAACCATGGAGTTTTGCAGATGCTGCACATCGGGAAGATGCAGGAGCGAACTGGCTTTAATTTCAGGAATGCGCACCAGGTGTTCATCTTTCAAGATAGCCAGGTCTGGAAACCATTTGATGAATACCACATTTAATACCACACCCAAAACCACCACAAACAATGGTGCGGGAAGCAGGTTCCATTTCCGCATGGGCGTTTTGTCCCACACGACCATGATGAGCAAACTCAGCACACTCAGGATTACCGCCCCTGGGGACACATAGTTCAACATATTCAGCAACTCCGAAAAGGTGTCCTTTCCATCCTGCTGATTAAAACTAAAATCTCCTTCCGGTACGGCATCGTACCCGATGGCATGCGGTATCTGTTTAAGAATCAGGATGATGCCGATGGCAGAAAGTAAACCTTTAATGACGTTGCTGGGCATATAATCGGCAATAAATCCCAACTTGATGATGCCGAACAACAACTGAATCAAGCCGGCAAGCACCACCGCACTCAAAAACACTTCGAAGGAACCCAGCTGGGTAATGCCTGCGAGCACAACCGCCGTGAGGCCGGCAGCGGGTCCGCTGACACTTGTTTGCGAACCACTGATTACGGCAACTATGGTCCCACCAACCACGCCGGCAACAATGCCGGACAGAAGCGGTGCCCCACTGGCCAAAGCCACGCCCAGACACAAAGGAAGCGCGACCAGAAAAACCACTAAACCCGCAGGAACATCTTGTTTTAAATACCGTAAATTCATAGAATGAGCGGCAAAATACGCATTAACAAAATTTCAGACCATCATAAACGATCTTATTTGGTTCACATGGATTATTTCTTCGATTAGCTCCGCAACATGCGCCAGATCGGGCCTTTGGGCAAAGCTGCTTCCAATTCCAATGGCGTATTACGGATGGGGTGCATAAACCGCAATGCAGCCGCATGAAGGCAAATGCTCTTATCGGGATTCGGCACCGGATAGCCATACTTCAGGTCGCCAACAATGGGCGCGCCACTAAATGCAAGCTGGGCCCGGATTTGATGAAAGCGCCCGCTGTGGGGCAACACTTTGTACAGGTAATTGCCGTCCCAGCTTTTGATGAGCTCATATTCCAGCATGGCGGGCTTGGCGCCGGGTTTTTCTTTCCGGTACACGATGGCCCGGTTGTTTCGGGTGTCTTTATCCAGAAAATGCTCGAGCTTCCCGGATGCCTCCGGAAGTGGTCGGGTGCATAAAGCGCGGTATTCCTTTTCAATATTCCGGCTGCGGAACAACTCATTCATGCGTGCCAGCGCCTTGCTGGTTTTCGCCAAAACCACAATACCGCTCACCGGCCGGTCCAAACGATGAATCAGACCCACAAAAGCGTCACCGGGTTTCTGGTATTTGTGCTTCAGGTAGGCGGCAGCCCATTGCAGCAGGTGCTCATCGCCGGTCTGGTCGCCCTGAACAGGCATTCCGGCCGGTTTATTCACCGCCAGGAGGTGGTTGTCTTCATAAATCACTTCCGGTTCCGGACGCATCAGATGATGTTTACTTCTGTTTCCAGCCTGATGCCAAAATGCGCTTCCACAGAATCCACAATGCGTGCGGCATGCGCCGCCACTTCTGCACCGGTGGCATTTCCGTAATTCACCAGCACCAGCGCCTGTTTTTCATGACAACCTGTATTGCCCACGCGTTTGCCCTTCCAGCCATCTTTTTCAATCAGCCAGCCTGCGGGAACCTTTACCATTCCTGCGCCCGCCGGAAACGAACGAATGTCGGGGAAACGTTCCCTCAGCGACTCAAAATGAGCTGTTGCTACCAACGGATTCTTGAAAAAGCTGCCGCAGTTTCCCAATTGTTCCGGATCTGGCAGTTTGCTGCGTCTGATTGCAATCACCGCTTCAGAAACAGCCTTTATACTCAGGGTGGTAACGCCCATCTGATCCAGCATGGCTCCAATGTCGCCGTATTGCGTGTGGAAGTCATGGGTTTTATGCAGGCGAAGAGTTACGGAAATGATGCAGTAGCGGCCCTTCCCTTCCTGCTTAAATACACTGTCGCGATACCCAAACGCACAGTCGGCTTTGTCGAAGGTCTGCACAGTGCCGTTCACCAGGTCAAAAGCACTTAATTCCACAAAACAATCCTTCAGCTCCACGCCATAAGCACCGATGTTCTGCACAGGAGCGGCGCCAATGGAACCCGGAATCAGGCTGAGGTTTTCGATGCCGCCCCAGTTGTTGGCAATGGCAAACTGCACGCAATCGTGCCAGCATTCGCCGCCACCAAAACGCACCCAAACATGTTCGGAGGTTTCGCGCAGCACTTCCCTGCCCAGCATCATATTCTTTAATATCAACCCATGATAATTACGCGTAAACAGGATGTTGCTTCCGCCACCTAAAACCAGCGGTGAGGCGAGCTGAAACAGGTTCGACTTCCAGAGGCTGGACAACGATTCGGGAGATGAGCAGGCATAAAACAGCCGTGAGGACACATCTAATCCAAAGGTATTCAACGACTTAAGCGGCTCATTGCTGCGAATCACAGATACAAAGGTATTCCGCCAAAATCCAATGTGTTTTTTGGCTGCTCCATTTTTTTTACCTTATTTCGACGTCCTTATAAAAAATCGCTTATGAAAAAAGGCCTGATTATCGCCCTGATTGTTGTTGGAGTAGCCGCGGCCGGCTTCGCCATCTGGAAGTTCCTTCCGGGCAACAACGACATTACCCTTCGCTACGTTCCCATCAAAGAAGATGGAGAAGAACGCTGGAGCATTCTAGACCTCGAAACCGGAGAAATTGTGGTGGACCGAGAATGGAAAAAACAGCCATCACTGGTATTTGAAGGCATGACTTCTGTGGAAAATGCCGACGGCAATTACGAGTTTTTCACCATTGAAAAGAAACCTGCCAAAATTGGGAAAACCTATAAATCCGTTGGCTTTTTCATGGAAGGCCTGGCACCGGTTGCTGAGCCTGATCAACCCATCAGCTACATCGACAAAAGCGGCAAAGAGGTATTTCGCCTGAAAGAAGCCGACGGAAAAATTGTGGAAGAAGCCGGACAGTTTCGCGGCGGTCTGGCCCGTTTCCGCAACAGCGAAGGCAAATGGGGGTACATCGACCGCAATGGAAAAGTAGTCATTAAGGCGAAATTCTCTTCTGCAGGTGATTTCCGTGAAGGTTATGCGGTGGTAGAAGAAGTGGAGAAAAAAGGAAATCCAGGTGATTCCAGCTATAAGGAAATCAGCAAAGTGGGCATCATTGACACCGACGGCAAATACGTGCTCGAGCCAAAAGAAAAAACTAAATTGATGCCTTCTGTTTCCTGCAGCCTGATTGCTTACTACGAAGAATCCAGCGACGAAGAAAAGAAAAAAGATATGTGGGGATTCATGGATCCTAAAGGTGAACGCGTGATTAAAGCGCGTAAAGACTTTGCCCGTGTATTCCCCTTCATGCAGGATTACGCCTCTTTTTCTGACGGAGAAAGTTGGGGCATTATGGACAAAAAAGGAGAAATAGCCCTGCGTGCCAAGTACGATAATGCCATTTATTACAACAAGATGGTTATGGTGGAGGAAGACAAGAAATGGGGATTTGTGAATCTCGAAGGTAAAGAACTGATTGCCCCTGAATACAAAGACCTGCTGCCATTTTTCAATAAAAATACACTTGCCCGCGACGGCGACAACTACATCCTGATCGACCAGCAAGGCAAAGAAGTAAGCAAGAAGAGCTTCAAGGCTCCCAGATACCTGGAAAGTTTCCTCCAATCCTGGCTCACCGGCATTTATCCAACCGTAAGCAGCGATTACGTTGATGCCGCTTCTACCATCAGCAACATCCTGAAGAACGCAGGCATGGAAAAAATCAATGGCATGTCCGGCAAATCCTTGCCTCAGATGATGCAGCTGCTGGAAATGACAGAAGAAGACCTTTATCCTTATGGAAGCAGCTTCACCAAAAACCGCTACGACCTGGAAAACCTGAGCCTGAGCATTGAATGTGGTTTCGACGACCAGGTGAAGAAGCCCATCACTACTACTGAATACGTTTACGGCTACCCTTATGAATCCGTTACCGGCTATGGCCTGAACAACAACGCCATGTTGACGTATATGAGCGTGAACATCAGGCTGTATGGAAAGCTTGGTAGCAAATCGAAGAAGCTGAGTGATGAGCTGGAATCTCGCCTTGCCGCCGCCGGCTACCAGCTGAACAGCAGTTACAGTTCTGACGGAGTGAAGGTGTTTGGTGAATACCAGGCCATCCTGCGCTACAACGAAGACAATATTGAACTGCGGGTGGCTTATCAGGGCAGCCTGAATGCCGTGGGTGCTTTAGGTTCCGAATCCGACATGGAATACGACAACACGGAAGTTGCCCCGGAAGCTGTTGAAGAAATGAGTCACTAAACAACATACAACCCATAAAAAAACCGGCCCAGAGCCGGTTTTTTTATGCTTATCACATGCGAAAATTCTTATTCGTGCAGTCTTTGTCCAAGATCCAGTCCGTGTTCGCGGGCGGTCTTTTTGGCCAGCTCGTAACCTGCATCCGCGTGACGAATCACGCCCATACCCGGATCGTTGTGCAATACACGGCGCAAACGGGCTTCTGCAGCTTCGGTTCCATCGGCCACAATCACCATTCCCGAGTGAATGCTGTATCCCATACCCACGCCGCCACCATGATGCAGGCTCACCCAGCTGGCACCTCCGGCGGTGTTCACCAGCGCATTTAGAATTGGCCAGTCGGCAACCGCATCGCTGCCGTCGAGCATGGCTTCTGTTTCGCGGTTGGGAGAAGCCACAGAACCGGTATCCAGATGGTCGCGGCCAATCACGATCGGCGCCTTCACCTTACCGCTGCGCACCAGTTCGTTGAACGCAAGGCCCGCCTTTTCACGTTCGCCTTGTCCCAGCCAGCAGATGCGGGCCGGCAAGCCCTGGAATTCGATCTTCTCCTTGGCCATCGTCATCCAGCGACGCAGGCTTTCGTTCTCCGGAAACAAATCCAGAATCACCTGATCGGTGGTGTAAATATCCTCCGGATCGCCGCTCAGCGCTACCCAGCGGAACGGACCTTTTCCTTCACAGAACAAAGGCCTGATGAATGCAGGAACAAAACCGGGGAAATCAAACGCATGGGTAAGGCCCTTTTCAAAGGCCCGTCCACGAAGGTTGTTTCCGTAGTCAAACACAATGCTTCCCTGCTTCTGGAATTCCAGCATCAGTTCTACGTGGCGAACCATGGTTTTATAACTCAGCTCGAGGTATTGCTCGGGGTCACGTTCACGCAGCCGGTCGGCTGTTTCTGTATCCATGTGGTTTGGATAATAGCCAATCAGCGGATCATGGGCGCTGGTCTGGTCGGTGAGCGTATCGGGTTTGATGCCGCGCTGCAGCATGCGTTCCAGCAGATCTACCGCATTACACAGCACGCCAATGGACACGGCATGTCCTTGTTGTTTCGCGGAAAGCGCCATGTCGATACCTTCGTCCACGCTGCGGGCCATCAGGTCGAGGTAACGCGTTTCCAGGCGTTTACGGATGCGCCATTCTTCCACTTCTGCCACCAGCGCCACACCCTCGTTCATGGTGATGGCCAGCGGCTGGGCACCGCCCATACCACCAAGCCCTGCGGTCACATTCAGGGTTCCTTTCAGGCTACTGCCGAAATGCTGACGCGCACATTCTGCATAGGTTTCATAGGTTCCCTGCACAATGCCCTGAGAGCCGATATAGATCCAGCTTCCAGCGGTCATTTGTCCGTACATCATCAAACCTTTGGCTTCCAATTCACGGAAATGCGCCCAGTTCGCCCAATTGGGAACCAGTTGGCTGTTCGATATCAATACGCGCGGTGCATCGGGATGCGTTGGCAAAATACCCACCGGCTTACCCGACTGAATGAGCAGGGTTTCATGATCCTCCAGGTCAAGCAATGCTTTACAAATGTTGTCAAAAGCTTCCCAGTTGCGGGCGGCTTTGCCCAATCCACCATATACAATCAATTGCTCGGGCTTTTCTGCTACATCAGGATCCAGATTGTTGTGCAGCATGCGGTATGCAGCTTCCTGCACCCAGCCTTTGCAGTTCAGTTTATTGCCCGTAGGCGCATGGAGCACCCTGGGACCGCTTGTGGTTTTCATTGCCGCAAATATCCGCAAACGGCCATGGATTCCCGCCCCTGTTTCTATTTTTGAACCGGCATGAATACACAGGCAGCACAGAATTTCAGGCTGCAGGGAATCCTGCTGTTGGCGGGCATCTTCCTTTTTCTGCTGAAACTGGCGGCCTGGTACGTGACTGGTTCTGTGGCGGTACTCAGCGATGCCTTGGAAAGCACTGTGAATATCATCGCTGCAGCCTTAAGCCTGTATGCCTTGTATCTTTCTTCACAGCCTGCCGACCGCAACCATCCTTACGGACACGGCAAGATTGAATTCCTCAGCTCCGGAGCCGAAGGAACCATGATCATCCTCGCCGCACTGGGCATAATCTATGAAGCCATACTCAACTTCATCCACGGCCATCCGCTGCGTGAAACGGGCACTGGCTTGTTCATCATTGCGTTTGCTGCTGCAGCCAATTACCTGCTGGGCTGGTATTCCATCCGGCAGGGCCGATACAATCATTCACCGGTATTGGTTTCCGGAGGCAAGCACCTGCAAAGCGATACATGGACAACCATGGGTATCATCGTCGGGCTGCTGCTGATTCAGCTCACCGGCCTCGAATGGATTGACAGCGTGGTGGCCCTCCTCCTTGCACTCCTGTTGCTGCGAACCGGTTACAGCATCATCAGAAAAGCCGTTACCGGTATTATGGACGAAGCCGACGATGAAGTGCTGAAAGAGCTGATTAAGACGCTGAACGAACACAGGCAACAGAACTGGATTGACCTGCACAACCTGCGCATCATCCGCTACGGCAGCGTGTATCACGTAGATGCACACCTCACCGTGCCCTGGTATTTCAACGTGCATCAGGCCCATGAAGTGGTGGAACAACTCAACGCCAAAGTGCGCGAACATTTCGGCACCAGCGTGGAGATGTTTGTACATACCGATGGCTGCCTGCCCGACAGCTGTGCCGTTTGTGGAATTTCAGATTGTTCTGAAAGAAAACTGCCGCAAAGCGGAACGGTGATTTGGGACATTGGCAACATCACCGCGAACCGGAAACACGGACCAGAAAGTCTGAAACAACGCTGATCAGCGCAGCGGTACGATGCCGAGCAGGGTGTCAGCCATAGGCTGAAGAACCGCCGGATTCGGCCAGTTGTTCTGTTGGAGCAGAAGTTCCGTTGGCGCTTTACCCAAAATCGTTTGGGCCACATTTCGGGCACAGACCTGCCGCACCCGACCGTTTACGTGTTCGGTTGTCCAGAACTGATCGGTAAACTCTGCACCGCGTGCCACTTCAAGATTATCCACCACCACGGCACCGTGCCCGTGGTAGCGCTGCACCAGAAAATCGCGGTTGTGCCGGATTTGCGCCGTCATGGCTTCGCCAAGGAGCGAATCGGCATATTCCATGTTTTCAGGAACCAGATTGAACACCAATTTCCAGCCACGTTGTGCTGCCAGCACGACCATAGCATCAAAATCGGCGATGCGCGGATTGGCTGCATTCAGCACAAAAGCAAATGCCTTAATGTAATCGTCGGCCAGGATGCGCTTGCGGCGGTTAGCCCCTTGCTCGTCAGCGTACTTTTCAGCGTCGTACCAGGCGCGTGCGTTGGGATATGCGTGCTTCATACCCGGATAACGGATGTCTTCCGTACGCCAGGCACGGAACTTCAAACGCTCTCGTTCCATGCTGTCGCGGTTGTCGTAGTACTTCATGCTCAGGAACAGGCGTGAAAGCAAAGGCATGCGATTGCTGTAATACACCTTTTGCTTCTGCATGTACGGTTCGAGTGTGGTATGAATGGCTGCCGGGCCGCAGTTGCGCAGGTTCATGGTGACCACGATGGTGCGCACGGGTGCAGTTTCAGGAATCAGTTCCATCAGCGCCAGAAACATGCCTGAATGATACCCTGAATGGGTGATGTCATGCACACGGCGATCAGGCAGATACCCTTGCAGAAACTGGGAAATACTTTGGGTCAGCGTATCGGTAAAGGGATTGAAGCTGGTATTGCTGGACTCGCCGAAATAGAGCACATCTGCGGAATCGGACCTGTTCACCACCTGCATCACCAGGGGCGCGTGTTTTTTCAGTTCATCGGGCCAGAAATAGCGGGCGTAGAAGAAGTTGCACAACAGGAACAGCAACACAACAAAAAAGAAGCGGGGCAAAATCTGTTTCAGGATACGCATCAGAACTGGAAATAAACGAAGGGGTGATTTACGGTTCCGCCGAACATCCAGATGAGGCAGCAAAAACTGCTGTAAGTCGCCCAGCGCGTATACCAGGGAAAATCATCCATCCAAAGATCAAAGCGCTTGCGGGTGAGCCCAAGGTCCAACACCAAAAAAAGCACCACCATGAACGAGGTCATGGCCGGAATACTCAAGCCGGCAGTTCCTGCAGCGCCTGCGAACAGCATGCGATACACCTCGGTACTTTGAGGCAGGCTTACCGAACGAAAAAACACCAGCGTAAGCATGAAGATAAACACCGTTTTCATCCTGCTGAACCAGGCATACCAGCCGGTGGCCTGGTTCGCCTTCTTGAAGAAGAAATAATCCATCCAGTAAAACACACCCTGGGCTGCACCAAACAGAATCATCGTCCAGTTGGCGCCATGCCACAGCCCGCTCACCAAGAACACGAGCATTACATTCATCAGCATTTTTGAAGTTCCTTTCTTACTTCCACCCAACGGGATATACAAATAATCGCGAAACCAGGTTGAGAGGGAAATATGCCAGCGCTGCCAAAATTCGGGAATATTTCTTCCCAGGAATGGCTTGAGGAAATTGTCCATCAGGTCAATGCCGAACAGCCGCGCCGCGCCCTGCGCCATGAGCGAATAGCCGAAGAAATCTGCATACACCTGCACACAAAAAGCCGCGGCGGCAGTCCAGGCAGCTGCAGTATTGTACAAGCGGTGCGCTCCGTAAAACTGGTCGGCCACGGCAGCCAGATTGTCGGCAACGCAAATCTTCAGGAACAAGCCATACAACAGAAGGCGGAATCCGTAGCGCAGGTTTTGGTACTGCACCTGTTGTGCCGCAAATAATTGGTTTTGCAGGTTGGAAAAGCGCTCAATCGGACCAGCCACCAGTTGCGGGAAAAAGGAAACGAACAACATGAAGCGCGGCAAACTGCGCTCGGCCTGATCGTTCCCGCGATACACATCGACCACATAGCTGATGCTTTGAAAGGTATAGAAACTGATACCTGCGGGAATGGTATAGCGGGCCAGCTCAACAGCCCATGCTGCAATTTCTTGACGGTACAGCCAGCGCGCCAGTTCTGAGTTTCCGAAGAAAAAATTAAAGTATTTGAAGAAGAACAGGATCAGCAGGTTGCTCAGGATTGAAGTCCACAACAACCATTTCCGCCGTCGTTCATCGGTACTGTGTTTGATGCCACGCGCGCAATACCAGTCCACCAAACTGGTAAACGCCATGAGGAACACGAATTCAAACTTCCAGTAGCCGTAGAAGAAATAGCTGGAGCCCAGCATCCAAATCCAGCGAAAGCGCATGGGCAGCAGGAAGTAAATGGCCCAAACCAGCGGCAGAAAAAACAGAAAGGGAATGGAATTGAACAGCACCCGGCTTTGTTTGGGGGCAAAAATAAGAACTCAGGAGGATCAAAAACTGCAGGTTTCCGCTGCCGCCCTGCCGTTTATCTTTGCCCCATGTTTTTGGAACAATCGCTGAGGGAACAGGTGGCATTGGCCGTGAAACAGCTTTCCGGCAACGAGGTAGCTGCATCAAGCATTCGCATCGAACAAACCAACCCCGATTTCCCCGGAGATTATACTGTTTTGGTATTTCCACTGGCCAAGCTGATGAAGCAAAGTCCGGATGCCTGCGCTGCTGCCATCGGCAATTACCTGAAGGAACATGTGGCCGATGTCGCGGCCTTCCATGTGGTGAAGGGTTTTCTGAACCTGGAACTTCAGGATGCGGTATGGACCGGTTTCCTGCGCAATCAATGGAATGCAACTGAACCTGGCAAAGGCATTGAGGGCAAAGGCGTGAAGGTGATGGTGGAATATTCTTCGCCCAATACCAACAAACCCTTGCATTTAGGACATGTTCGGAATATTCTGCTTGGATGGAGCGTATCAGAACTGCTGAAATACAATGGTTATGATGTAGTAAAGGCCAACCTGATCAACGACCGAGGCATACACATCTGCAAGAGCATGCTGGCCTGGCAGAAATACGGACAGGGCGAAACCCCGCAAAGCGCCGGAATCAAAGGCGACCACCTGGCCGGAAAATATTATGTGCTGTTCGACGTGCACTTCAAAGAGGAAGTGAAGCATTTAATGGCATCCGGCATGAGCGAAGAAGAGGCTTCGAAGCAGGCTCCGCTCATCCTGGAGGCGCAGGAACTGCTGAGGCGCTGGGAAGCCGGCGATGAAGCCGTGTTGCAGCTGTGGCGCACCATGAATGGATGGGTGTACGAAGGCTTCAACAGCACCTACGCTCGGCTTGGGGTGAACTTCGACAAGTACTATTATGAATCAGACACGTATACGCTCGGTAAAGACCTGATTCAGGAAGGTCTGGAACAAGGCGTATTCTACCGTAAAGACGACGGCAGCGTCTGGATTGACCTGAACGCCGAAGGACTTGACCAAAAACTGGTGCTGCGCAGCGATGGCACCAGCGTGTACATTACCCAGGATATTGGAACCGCGCAGCTGAAAGCCGATGAATTTGGGATCAGCCGCAGCATCTACGTGGTTGGCAATGAGCAGGATTATCATTTCAAAGTGCTCAAGTGCATTATGGAGAAACTGGGCAAACCGTACGCATCAGGCATTTACCACCTGAGTTACGGCATGGTGGATTTGCCCAGCGGCAAGATGAAAAGTCGTGAAGGCACCGTGGTGGATGCCGACGACCTGATTGCCGACATGGTGGACGCCGCCCGGCACAAAACAGAAGAGTTGGGCAAAACCGAAGGATTCAGTCCTGAGGCGCTGCAGGAACTATATGAGACCCTGGGATTGGCAGCCCTGAAATTTTTTATACTGAAGGTTGACCCCAAAAAGCGGATGTTGTTCAATCCTGAGGAGAGTATCGACTTTCAGGGAGATACAGGGCCATTTGTGCAATACACCTATGCGCGTATCCGCTCCATGCAGCGCAACCTGAGCGAGGCAACCGAATTCCCGGCACAGATGCAGGCACTGCATCCTTTGGAGCGAAACATCATCCGTCAACTGTATGGCTTCCGCGATGTGGTGGCTGCCGCCGGAACACAAATGGATCCTTCCATCATTGCACAATGGTGCATTGGCACAGCCCGGGCATTCAACCGCATGTACAATGAATTGCCCATCCTGAAAGAGCCGGATCAACATACGCGCCAGCTCAGGCTCTGCATCATTCAGGCCACGGCCACGGCCATCCGACAGGGGATGACCTTGCTGGGAATCGACTGCCCGGAACAGATGTAAGCAGCGTGCAAACGCGGTTGAATTCAAACACCCGTACATGAAATGAGCCGGTGGGGAACCGGCTCATTTCTTCATAACAAATGGAAATTTCAAGGGCTACTTTAGAATTGGGCCTAGTTCAGAAAAAGCCAACAATAATGTACCCAAAGAATGGCTCTTTTCAGCCAATGTTCCTAAACAGTTGCTTCATGTTCTGGATAGCCCAAAACGCGACATAAGCGTTAAATACCAAGTCGCTTTAAAAGTTCCTCTTTCTTGCGCTTGGAAACTTCCACTTCGGAGCCATCGGCCATCAGGAGCAGACCTTTTCTGTCGAAGCTCCGCACAAAATTCAGGTTGATGATGTGCCGATTGTGGATGCGCATGAATTCAGCGTCTTCCAACGTACCCTCGAAATCCCTGAGTGTTTTAGAAACAAGAATACGTCTTCCGTCTTCCAGGTGCACCCAAGTATAACGCCCATCGGACTCCAGGCGTAAAATTTCGTTGCTGGTAACAACGGTATAACCTTGCGCATGTGCGAGGGCAATCCGCTTGGGCCCTTTACCGGTAAGTGTTTGGAACAATTCGCGCAGGCTGCTCACCGGGTCATTACGCATGATGCGTTCTTTTGCCCTGTTCACGGCCATTTGCAATTCATTGATGTCGATGGGTTTAAGGAGATAATCACAGGCTGACATCCGCAAAGCAGCAATGGCGTATTCAGAATAGGCGGTCACGAAAATGACTTCAAATGGCGGTTCCTTGAACATCTTCAGCAATTCAAACCCATCCTTCCCCGGAAGGGAAATATCCAGGAACACCAAATCGGGCGCATGCTCCATGATGATGCGGTAGGCGCCATCCACATCTTCTGCATCCTCGGTAAATTCGATACCCTCGCAATAGCGGGAAATAAAGTGCTTCAGCAGTTCCCTGCTGGCGCGTTCATCATCAACAACCAGAGCACGCATCATTTCAACTTATGATTGGTCGTACCTTCAAGCCGTTGCTGGATGGGCAGATCGATACACACCAAGGTTCCACGGCCTCCGGTGAGACTCAAATCCTGAATGCTCAGGTGGATGTTGGTTCGATAACTTCGGTTCATCAGATCTATTCTGTTTTGGGTAAGACTCATCCCTTCACTTCTATGGGTTGTTGCACGCTTCTGTGTTTTTTTCTTTTGCTGGGATTCGAGAATGCCAATACCATTATCTTCAACCTCTATGCGCATCAGGGATTTTCCCGTTTGCTTTATCCTGACAAACAACGTTCCTTCTTTCTTGTTCAACGAACGGATGCCATGGTTGATGGCATTCTCCAGAAAAGGTTGAATGAGCATGGAAGGAATGCTGATGTGTTCCACCGCCAGTGAAGCATCTACTTCCAGGCGATAATCCAGGCTGTTCCCAAAGCGCATCCGTTCAAGATCCAGATAGCTGTTCAACAGTTGAATTTCTTCAGCCAGGCTGATGAAGTTGTTGGCGGATCCGTGAAAAGTTTGCCGGATCAGTTGTGCAAATTGTGCCGTGTAGTAATTCGCTTCCTGTTCCCTTCCCTGCATGATGAAATTCTGAATGGCCGTGAGCACATTAAACACGAAATGGGGATTCATTCTGCTTCTCAGCGCCTGCAATTCCAATTCTGCGAGCTTTTGGCTTTCCTCATTGGCCTTTTGAATTTTTTGCGCCGAGCGCCTAAACAACAGCACGATCAGGGTTAATATCCCCATCAGCCCGGCGACAGAAAGCAGCAATTGTATCCCAGGATGCTGATACCAGTTCGGCCTGATGAAAAAACTGGCGCCTACTGGAAAAGACACTTGGTTTCCTGAGCGCACCCGCACCTGAAACAAATACTGGCCGGGCTTCAGGTCATTGAAGATCACTTGATTGGCATCTGTTTGTATCCACTGTGAATCCAAGGAAGGGATGCGGTATTCATATACAAGCGGGTGATCAGATAAAACGGCAATGGCGTTGTAGTGTATGGTCAGGTCGTTTTCCTCAGGATTGAGTTCCTGCCAGCGCCATACCGGAATAAACACCCCTTTTCTGCCGATACCGTAAATCTCTGCAGCCAGTTCAGGCTCAGGTGGCGGCTCCTGTTTGTTGATGAGCGCAAGCCCGCGGTCGGTCAGCAGTTCGGGAATTCCCTCTTGTGCCGTTCCATTGATGTCATAATAAATGCAGGATTGCAAGCCGTGCACTGCTCCATATTGTCTGATTTCAAGCGGACTGAACCCTCGATCCGGCATTTGAATGCGGCGCAATCCGCTGTGACCGAGCACCCAAAGGTACAGTCCATCCGAATACAATCGCGTCAACTGCCGGTCGGGCCTAATGCTGGCCGTTGAGGTGGAAACCTGCTCGATCCTACCGCTTTGCCAGGCAAACAATCCATGGTTGTTCGTAGCAATAAATACCCTTCCATGCGCGTCGCCGGTTATGTCGGTAATGCGTGCCAGACGGAGCAAAGAATCGGCCAGGCCGGAAGCAGGAACCAAAGCGTTGCCGGGCGTGTGCACTCCGGACAGTCCGCCTATCCAAACCTGACCGTTTGGACGGCACCAGATGCTGGTGGTTCGTCCGTGGTACAACGTATCGGTTTTACCCGTGCTGAGCAAGACCCTGAAGGCAAAGCGGTGTGTTGCCACATAGGCCGTATCACCGCGATGCCAGTGAACATCTTTCAGAATGCGGAACTGCCCTATCCTGCGCATTGTGAGTGCGGCATCCAACGAAAACAACCCCTGATCTGAAGCAATCAGGCATTTGTTTCCCGCCAATTTGAGCCGCACCGGACGTGAAAGTTCAGGGAAATGCCGAAGGAGCCGATGCTGTTCATCCAGCACATAAAGCCCGTGGTATTCCGTTCCGAAAAGATGTTTGGTTCCGAAACGCAGGTGCGTGATGGCATCTTTGAATAAATCACTCCTGGTAAACGGCAACCTGTGCACCGGATACAAATAGACGCCATCGTTGAATGTGGCTACCCACAGATTGCCCATGCGGTCATGGTACAACTCATGAGCTTCCTTTCCCGCCAAAAAGGAGTAATCAGGCACAATAGTACCTTCCAGTAAATCATATATTTCACCCTCGGCATTGTACAGAAAGGGTTTCCCATTCTTGAAAAAATATTTGCGGGCCTCAATGGGCAATTTCTTGAATTGATGCAGTACCGGCTTCTGCTGTTGAAAACTGTATTCAACCAGGTAGCCTTCTTTTGAAATGGTAAAATGATGATTTCGGTAGCTGAATTTCAATCGCTTATGCAGCACTTGAAATGGACTTCCTCCGGGCAACACTAAAGAAATCAAATCAGGAATACGTGTATTCGGCCTCAAATAAACCAATTGTCCGGGAAGGTGGAACTCCACCGATCCATCACCGTGTTTCACCACATCATTGATGAGGAAACTCTCCTGATATTGGGGCATTTGAACCAGATAACGCTCTGAGGTGCCGGGTCTTACAACCAGAAACAGCCCGGAATCGTTCTTAAACGCAAACCAATGTTGATTCTTTTCATTCAGGAAGTTGTAATCGTACAAATCCGAGGGTTGGAATCCGGCGGTAAGCTCTGCATCAACCCGGTTATTCACCTGCCCGTGTTCAATGCAGGCGGGCTTCTTTCCAAAGCAAAGCACCCAGATTCTTCCTTCAGCATCCTCAAAAATGTTCAGGACTTCATTGTCGGGCAGGCCATCGTCTATGCTGTACCTTTTGAATTCCAGGCCGTTCCAGCGAACAGCGCCCCGGTCTGTGGCCATCCAGATATAACCTTTACTATCCTGGCATACCGAATACACCTTGTTGCTGGCAAGACCATTGGCCGTTGTAAAGTGTTGGTGCAGGAATTCCTGGGCATTCAACTTCCCGCCAAACACTCCAAACCCAAGCACACAGGAAACTAATAGGATTTTTTTCACGCCCTGACCTACTGCAATATAAGCAGAAACAGAATTCCCGGGCACAGGTAAATGCCAAAGGAAGGTCAACTGTATCATAATGCCTAAATTTGCACCCTTCATGGAAGTGGCGGACAACGTACAAGACGCAATGACCTTTTCCGAGTTTAAAGGTGAGATCATCAACGATTTCAGGATTGCTTTTCAAAGCCGGCAGGCCAGCCTCATCGGGCGCAAGGAAGTATTAACCGGCAAGGCCAAATTTGGCATTTTCGGCGACGGCAAGGAATTGGCACAAATTGCCATGGCTAAGGCCTTCCGACACGGTGATTTCCGCAGTGGATATTACAGGGATCAAACCTTCATGTTTGCCACCGGAATGAGCAGCATCAGGGAATTCTTTGCCCAGCTGTATGCGCATCCTGCCATCAGCGCAGAGCCGGCATCGGCGGGCAGGAGTATGAATGGACATTTTGGAACCCGCCTGTTGGATGAAGCAGGGAATTGGCTTCCCCAAACAGAAACATTTAATTCTTCCTCTGATATTTCTCCAACGGGAAGTCAGATGCCTCGCCTCTTGGGACTTGCCCTGGCATCGAAAATATACCGCGAGCATGAAGGCCTGAAAGATCAAACGCAATTCAGCCATCAGGGTAATGAAGTTGCCTTTGGAACGATTGGAAATGCCAGCACTTCTGAAGGCATGTTCTGGGAAGTGATGAATGCGGCAGCAGTAATGCAGGTACCGATGGCAGTTTCTGTATGGGACGATGGCTATGGAATTTCTGTTCCTGCCAAGTTTCAAACGGCAAAAGAGAACATCAGCGCCCTGATGGCCGGTTTCCAAACCAACGAACAGGGCATCGGTATGGAACTGTTCACCGCCAAAGGCTGGGATTATCCGGCTTTATGCGAAACCTACCGAGACGCCATTGCCAAGTGCAGAACGCAGCATACCCCTGTTTTGGTGCACATCACTGAGATGACCCAGCCTCAGGGCCACAGCACCAGTGGCAGCCATGAACGCTATAAAAGCAAAGAGCGTTTGGAGTGGGAACAGGAATACGACTGCATTCGCCAGTTCAAGCTTTGGATTGTGGAAAACAGCATTGCCACAGAAGCAGAACTGAATGACCTGGAGCAAACCTATACTGCAGAAGTGCGTGCCTGGCAAAAAGAAGCCTGGAATGCTTTTCAGCAAGAAATAAATAATGATGTTCAGGAATGTTGCAGCGCCATAGAGGCCAGCATGAATCTGGTATCTGACGCCGGCGTTCTGGAAGCCATCGTTCAGCGCCTCAAAGGATTCAACGAACCTTTGCTGAAGGATATAGGAAACGCCATCAATGAAGCGTTGCGGGAAACCCTTTCGGAGCCGGAACAGCATCGTGCACCACTGTTGGCATATTATGAAGCATTTGTTGCCAGAAACAGCGACAGGTACAGCTCTAACCTGCACAGCCATTCTGTGCACCGCGCATTGAACGTGACGACTGAAGAAGCCATTTATGCTCCTGATGCTCCATTGAAAGACGGAAGAGAAATCCTTCAGGCATGCTTTGATGCAAACCTGGAACGCGACCCGCGCGTTTTTGCTTTTGGGGAAGATTTAGGGAAAATCGGTGACGTGAATCAGGGTTTTGCCGGTCTTCAGGAGAAGTATGGCGTATTGCGCGTTGGCGACCGGGGCATTCGGGAAGCCAGCATCATCGGTGAAGGCATCGGTTGCGCCTTACGCGGGCTTCGTCCCATTGCCGAAATCCAATATCTGGATTACCTGTTGTATGCGCTGCAAATTATGAGCGACGACATTGCCACCTTGCAATACCGCACCAAAGGCGGGCAAAAAGCGCCGGTGATCATCAGAACACGCGGGCACAGGTTGGAAGGTATTTGGCACAGCGGTTCTCCCATGGGCATGATTGTACACGCCGTAAGGGGCATGCATGTATGCGTTCCGCGCAACATGACACAGGCGGCAGGGATGTATAATACCTTGCTGCACAGCGATGAACCGGCATTGGTGGTTGAATGCCTGAATGGTTACCGTTTGAAAGAACCCATACCTTCCAATATTGGCAGCTTTAAGGTTCCGTTGGGCCAGCCTGAAGTGATCAGGGAAGGCTCAGACCTTACACTGGTTACTTATGGAAGCTGTTGCAGAATTGCCCTTGAAGCGGCTGAGCTGCTCTCCAAAAAAGGCATAGAAATAGCCATCATTGATGTTCAAACCTTGCTGCCGTTCGACCTGAACCACAGCATTGCCGCACACATTCAAAAAACCAACAGGGTACTGTTTCTGGACGAAGATGTTCCCGGAGGCGCCACCGCATATATGATGCAGCAGGTGCTGGAAGTTCAGGGTGCTTATCGCCACCTGGACAGCGCTCCAACCACGCTCAGTGCTAAAGCACATCGCCCGGCCTACGGCACCGACGGTGATTATTTCAGCAAACCCAGCGCAGATGATGTGTTCCAGGCCGTGTACAAGATCATGCACGAATCCAATCCGACGCGCTTTCCGGCGTATAGCTGAGCAGAACATGCAGTCCAACAGCCATAAAAAAAGGCAACGTTGAAACGTTGCCTTTTTTTATGCTTCTCGATTCCACGGAATCAATAATCGAACGTATAACCTGTTTCTACAGGATTCACACACATTACAGGAACATGCTCGCTTTCGTTTACCAGCTGCTGTGCGAGCGTACCGATGGTCATGCTCACGATGCTCGTTTCGGGCTGCGTCATAATCACGATTAAATCTGCTTCAATGGCATTGGCATAGGTAAGGGTTTCAGATGCGAAATTCTCGAAGATTTTGTCTTCAATCTCGCGGCTCACATAGCGCACACCCTGAGCAGAAATCATGGATTCTACCTGTTGGATATTGGCCCTGATTTTCACCTTCAGAAATTCATCGTTGCTGTTGTCGTAGATGATGTGGATGGTTGAATCAAACTTCTTAGCCACGTGAATGGCCCAGCCAACTTTTTGTTTGGACTCCAGAGAAAGGTCAATCGGCAATACAATCTTCTTGTAACCTTCGCCAAAGGGTTTTGATTTAACTACAATTACAGGCACTTTGGAAAGTTGAATTACGCGTGATGCATTGGAACCAATGAATCGTTCCAGACCACTGGCGCCATTACTTCCCATCATGATGCTGTCGAAGTTGCCGTCGTTGGCAACCTGAGCAATCACTTTATACACTTTACCACGCTCAATGCGCTTGTGTAATTTAAGACCCGGATTTTCCCTTTTAATACCATCAATAACCTTATCCAACCGGCTGTGAATTCCTTCTTCCATAAGGTCATTCTGACTTCCGGAGAAAATAGACTGAAAGAAGTTCTCATCGATAATATGCAGGAGGGTTATTTCATTGTTGTAAACCCTTGCGATGTTCACAGCGTGTTCCAGCGCGTTATTGGCGGTATCGGAAAAATCTACCGGCACCAGGATGTTGTTGTTGTTTGCTACGCGTATCATGATTGTAAGACATGGCGAATTTAGGGATTCAAGCCTGTACCTAACGCACAAAAGGAGGCACTATGGCCTCCTTTTGCTATGATTTTTTACAGTTAAATTAACGCAGATGATTGATCCTGTGGGTGCTGCTGTTTCCGTTTTGATGCACCCGAACCAGATAAATACCTTCGGCACAAGTGCTCAAATCCACTGTTGAGGTCACCGATGACTCCATAAAAGTGAGGGTTTGCAGCACACGTCCATTCACATCCATAACCTCAACCATTTTTTGTCCGGAGCCAGAACTCCATTCAATCTGAAGCAGGTCGAAAGCCGGATTCGGGAATACTTTCACATCTGCGGGCACAACAGCCGGAGCTGAACTTGTATTGTTGCCCCACCTCAGGCTGCTGATGGTGATGGTTTTACAGAATGTGGCGCTGCATGCCTTTACCTGGTCCCAAACAGTCAGACAAATTTTATATGTACCAACAGACGAATACGATTTGCTGCCGGGCTTCGCGACGTATGAGTAGGTTGCATCACCAAAATCCCATTTGTAGTTTACCGCATTCGAAGAACTCTTATTCGTCAGATACACCTTTCCTTTTACGATGCTGTCCACCACGAAATACGATTCGATTTTGCAAGGATTGCACAAAGGAACCTGAATGGTTTTACAAATCAATGTATCACAGGCATTACAGGTATCGGCAACCTTCATACATACTGTATAGGATTTTCCGGTTACATAAGTTGCAGTGATCAAGCGACCTCCGGCAGAAGTACCGTTGCCTAAAGTCCAGAAGTATTTACCACAGGTCTGGGCTTTGCCCTCAAAAGTGATCTTATCGCAGTTGATGGTATAACTAAAATCGGGTGCAACGAGGTTGCAGCAAGCTCCCACGTTAATGGTTTTGCAGATGGTAGTGTCGCAGTTGTTGCAGGAATCCACAATACGGACACAAACATTGTAGGTGCCTTTTTTGAACTTATGCAGCGCGCTCATGTCGCGCACAGGGGCTGTTCCATCACCCCAAATCCAGGTTGCTTTGCGGCAACCATTGGTATTTTGGTCTGTATAACGCACCTTAAATGACGCAGCACTGCAATCTTTCACAGCGTCAGGCCAGGTTACCGCAATGCCCATATTACAGTATTTCTTGGTTGAGTCACATCCAGGCACCACGATTGATTTACAAATCACCGTATCGCACTTATTGCAGGAATCGAGCAAGTACAAGCACACCTGATATGTTCCGGCTTTTGCAAAGGTGAAGGATGTAAGCCTGTTGTACACATACTGACCACCAATGGCCCATTTGTAGCGTACGCAATTGGCCAGTGGCGCTTCGAAGTTGTACTTAAGACAGTTACTCTTGTCAACCACCCATGTGAAATTCGCAGGCAGGTTGCAGTTTTTGCTTGTGCCCACAATCACCTTCTTGCAAATCCGTACAGAGCATTTCCCGTTGGGATGTTTGATGGTCAGGCACACTTCATAAACCCCTGGTTTTGAAAAATACTTTTGAGGATCTTTAGTTGAAGCACCGGTACCATCGCCAAAAGACCAAGAGAAAGTAGCACCTTTTTCACTTGCACTGCCGGTGAATTTAAATCCGTTCGTACCAGGAATACCCTGAAACACAAAGTTGCCCCAAATATTACAGCGCTGCTCCACCACTACTTTCTTACAGATTTTCACAAAACAGCGTGGGTCTTTTCCGTAAATGGTCACACACACATTATACACCCCGGGTTTATTGTACTGCTTGTTTGGGTTCTGGCCCTGGCCTTTCGTGCCATCGCCGAAATCCCAAACATAACTAACACCATTGATGCTGTTGGCACTAAAGCCTACAATACCATTGGGATTTACCTTGAAATTGAAATTACCGCTGATGTTACAAGGCTCCTTCCTGCCGCACTGAATGGTCACTTTCTTGCACACTGTTTCTGTGCAGACCACGTTTGTCAGGGGATTCTTCCACGTTGCAGTAACGCAAATCTGATAGGTACCATCCTTCAGGAACGCGTGCTTTACCGCTTTTCCGGTAGCGCTGCTGCCATTGCCAAAGTTCCAGGTATAGCTTGCTCCCGTCTGTGCTGATTTGGCTTCAAGAGCAATGGTTCTGCAATCCAACTTGAACGCAAAATCAGGCTTTAAGGAACACGAAGAATCCTGCGCACAGCCCTTTACTTCCACCTTTTTGCAGATAATAGTATCACAAGAACGGCAGCTGTCGGTCACCTTTAAACAAACGGTGTAGGTACCTGTAGAAGGATACACATAGCTGATTTGCTGACCGGTGGCATAAGTTCCGTTTCCTAAGCTCCATTTGTATTGCGGGCAGCTTCGGGTACTGGAACTAAAACCGCTGGCAATAAGCGTTTTACATTCCACCTTAAACGTGAAATTAGCCATATCTGCACAACCCTTTGGGATTTGCCCATGGGCATCGCCTGCAGAGAACAGCATGGCTGCTAGTGTGAGCAGCCCTCCCAAGACTGCGCGGTATATTTTTTTCATAGTGTAGTTTTCTGAATGGTTATTAGGGTAGATGTTCTGAATGTGTTAAAGTTTAAGCAACTGGCCTTTTGACACCGAGCCATCTTTTCCGATGGCAATGACGAGGTAGCGCCCGGGCGCCAGTGCTTTCACGGACAATGAGGCCCGTGACCCTTCTGTTTTGTCAGCAATCGCAACTGTTCTTCCCCAGATATCATAGACCAACAGGGATGCCATATCTGCTTTGCCTTGCACCAAGACGATGTCATCCGTAGGATTGGGAAACAGCTGCAGGCTGTTTATTGGATTTGGTGACTCCTTTACCTGGGTGCCGCCGTTGGAAGTCAACATACAGGAAACCGTATTGCTTAAAACACCCGGAGCCAAATCGAATGTGACGCCTGCCCTGTTGTAAATGACCGTTCCTGCCGGATTCCCACCCTTCAGGCCGATATGCAGTCCGAAAAAGCCTTTGGACAAAGTATATTCCGGGTTGGCGTCTGCATTTGGAGGCAGGTTGATGTTATTAAAGGTGTAAATAAATATGGCCTTCCCCGGCAGGGCTGGATCAAGTATCATCTTTCTGCTGAAAGGATGACTGGAGCCGGATTCACGGATGTAGGAAAGGTTCAGTGAAATATCGACAGTATCTGTGACCTGCACCTGAGAAACCGTATCCAAACCCTGATTCTCGAATCGAATTACATACTGCAACACATTTTCATTATTGGGAAGGTATGCAATGGAATCGCCCGGCTTCACCATTGGAAATTGCAGCTTTTCAACGCTTACAGCAGGTCTGTCCGCCACAATCTGAGGAAGGGTGTCGATGTTGTCATCCGGGTTTTCATCAGGTGTCAATCCATTCGGCGTAACGATGGCTTTAAAACCCAGAGCTTCGCCGATTTCAAACTGTTGCGATGAAATCCATGAAACCATGTTCACCAGAAATGATTCACCCGGAGCCAGTATAGCAACATTCCAGGTGAACTTTCCGGTATTGATGATGTCCGGAGCCGGCACTACCTGCAGGTCGCTCAGTTTTTTATTATACTCCAACTCAAGGCGGACCGATGAGCTCACCTGTCCGGTATTTTCTACTTTTACAATATAGGCAGAAGTTGCATCACGATTCACCTTCCATCCATCACCTGAAGTTATGTCCACGCGTACGTCGCGGTAATTACTTTCTTCGGTTACTTGTGGAAAGTCAATTTGATATACCCATGGACTGTCTGTTAAACTCAACTGTATTTCCTGTGCGCTTTTCCATCCAGGCTGCGGTTCCAGGGTCAAGCGAACTTTATTACCTGTAATGGTTCTGAATTCATAATAGCCGTTGCCATCGGTGAACAGGCTGCCAAGTCCGGAAATATTCACCTTTCGGTTGGCGAGGGGCCTTTCTCCGGTTTCTCTTTTGCCATTGTTGTTTACATCATGATAAACGTAACCACTCACCTGTACCTTATCAGGGAGCAGTTTTACCAAGCCATAACCCATATTCTTTCCAAGAACCTTATTAAGGGTACCTGAAAAATACAGCTCGTTTCTGGTGGCCGCAATTTGTATAAATTGATTGGGGGTTAAAATGGGATGTGCCACCCAAACCTGATCCTCGAGCATCATGGTATTGATGACCATTTTGCTGCCGGATTTAAAGAACCGTCCCACCGCGTAAATCTTACCAGATGATTCACAGAATCCATCAACAACACCAATGCTGTCGAGCCCTTTCATACACAGATTCAATGCGCTGAATCCAGTCATGCTGGCCAGAATCATCCGGCCATTGGAATCAAGACCACTATACCAGTAATTACCGGCAACCGCATACAATTTTCTTCCACTTTTAACGGGCGTGTACCTGGTGGTGAATTGAGCACCTGTATAAAATGCAAGCCCTGGGGCCGTAGCGCCATTTATTTTTCTAAAACTGCCACAAATGGCCAAATCAGACCCGCGTGTAGCCATCTGCACGATCGCACCATCGGCGCCGGGAACAGTTGTGCCAAGAGCACCCCATTCAGTTCCGGTATTCACCACGAGGTTGTTGACCAAGGTACCGTTCATTCTGATGAATCGACCTCCGGCATAAAGTCTGTTGTCAAAAACTGCCATGGTCTGAATGATGGGAACCTGTGTGAACAAAGCAGTGAATGAAGCTACACCGGTCCACAATCTGTTATCCAAAACGGACAAACAATTGTATTGAGGATCAAAAAACAACCTGAAATTCCCTGAAACGTAAATCTTCCCAGAGAACAGGGCCAAATCCGTGATGGTTCCACCTTTTTGGATGCAGAGCTGAGGCATGTGTGTCCACGTGCGACCGTCATACCTTGAAAGGCGATATACATCCATGGTATCCGTGTAGCGCTCAGGCCATACTGCATAGATGTTTCCTTCGATTTGCCTGAGCAATGGCGGTGCAAGCAGTTGCGATTCCAAAGGAAGCAACAGTTGCCCCTTAACATGGCTGATACACGTCAACCCAAGGAGCGCAGCGATTGCTGAAGCGCCAAAAGCAGAAATACGTTGCTTGATAATGTTCACCATTGATACATCAGCATAAACTGTCCTCCGACTTGTTGATACGGGCTTCCATGTTTCATCAGCGGCCCCAAACCTTTAGCCACGTTGAGGCTCGTTCTGAACATCAGTTGTTTGTTCATACGGTAATAGAACCCGGCACCTGCACTGATGTCCAGGCGGGTGCGTATGGAATGAGAAGGATCTGCATTCCTGAATGGCTTATTCGTATTAACGGCTCCTGCCATGCCTTGCTGCAACTGACTCCACGTATAGTCGGTATAAGGAGATGGTATGGTTGCCTTCATCGATTGTAAAATTCCAATTTGCCCTCCGGCCTGGAATGAGATTCCGAAATTAGGGGAAATTGCCACAGATTGACTCATTTGGAATGGAATTACCAATCGTTTTTCAGAAAAAGTAGTCACCACATCTACCAAAGTATCGGTGAAGCGAACCGGAATCCAGAATAAAGTATCGCCCGGCGTGTTTCGATAAGGAATGGAGTCAGTAACCATTCTGGTTTTGATCCTCCAATGTTGCTTCAGCGGTGTCAGAGGTTCGGTTGCACCAAGTCCAATTTGCACTGCGGCGGAACCAATTGGCATTTGCAGCCCTACGGCGAATTCATGCACCACACCTCGTTGCATTTGGGTGCGATTGAGGTCTTTACCTTGCCATTCCGGACCCTGAGGCATGGATGCTGCTGCAGACAACCCTGAAATTCCACTCCTGATCCAAACGGCCGGAATGGGCTTACGCAGCCACAGCGCCTGCGCAGGTCGGTATGTACCCAAAACGATTAAACGTGCTGCCATTGGCATGAACAGTTCGAAATGCTTCGCCCCGGGCTTCCTGGAATCCATGAACCAGTATTGCGAATGGAACGAATCATGAAGACCGGAATAACTGATTCCACCGGAAGTTGATGGGTTCCGGGATTTGTTGTACCGTAATTCGTTAATGTGTTGGTAGAAATCCGACTGCAACAATGGCGCAGGCGTGTTGGTCTTTGTTTTTCCCAAGGTAGCCTTACCCGAAGAAGTTACCGCGATTTTACTTATCGAAGGTTGATGGACAAGGTCGGCATCTTCAGGTCTGGGTAGTGTTTCTGTGCTGGGAGCTTTTGGCACCGCAAATTCACCGGTTAGCGCAGTAGCCGCAGGTTTAGTAACCGGATGGAGCCACCACAAGCAGCACACGCCAAGCACCGACAACGTGAAGAAGGAATACCACAGCAAGGCGCGCCTGCGTTTGTTTTTTTGCGGGATTGACGAGGCAATTCGGCTCCAATCCGCATCGGCAACGGGCATTTCGTAGCCTTTAAAGGCCGACTGAAACTCGTGCTCCAGCTCCTGACCCGGAGGCAAAGAAGCGGAAATGCGTGCCCAATCTGAATCACTGACAGGACTTTCGAAACCGTTGAAGGCCTCGCGAAACTTGGTTTCTATATCCTGCTGTTTTTGATTCAATGCGAAGCAGTTTTAGGCGTGAGTATATGCTGCAGGAACTTCCGGGCACGTGCGTATTGGCTTTTGCTGGTTCCTTCAGAGATTCCGAGTAAAACGGCAATTTCCTTATGACTCATGTTTTCCAACGCATATAAGTTGAAAACCATTCTGTACCCGGCCGGCAATTGATCCAGCGCCTCCAGAGCCTGTTCAGGCGTACAGGGAAATGACCATGACTCAGCATCCTGATCACCCAGTTCAGCACCCAATTCTTCCGGCAGCGTTGTTTCCTTCAGATTTAGCTTCTGTTTTTTCTTGAAATGATCTATGGATGTATTGATGAATATTCGGGTAATCCAGGTTTCAAAAGCGCTTTCGCCACGATATTTATCCAATGTTGCGTACACTTTTATAAATCCTTCCTGGAATGCATCTCGGGCATCATCCGGATTGGCGCAATAGCGCCGACACACGCCAAGCATTCGGGGACCAAACAACGTGAAGAGTTCATGTTGGGCCCTCCGATTACCTTGCCGGCATCCGGATAGAAGCGACTGGATGACATCCACCCTTTTTTTCATGCATTAGTCGGAGGTTTGCCTAAAAGGTTGCATGGAATTCTTTACAAGGCGCTGTTAAAGGCTTCATTCTGTTTTGCGATATTGCGGCCTCAACGCTATGAAACCCATTTTCAAATATAGCCTACTTGGCGTGGGCCTTGTTGCACTTGCCGCAGGTTCTTACTTCGTCTTTTTTAGTGGCCGTGGCGACAAGCTTCAAAAATACATTCCGGACAATGCTTCCCTGGTGGTGAAAATCGACCCTAAGTCTATCCTGAACGGCTTGGATCTTGAAGCATTAAAAAAGAGTGAATCGTTTGAAAAAGCCATTGCGGATATGAAGGATAAATCTGACCCTTTTCCCGCATTGCTTTCCCAGTCGATGAGCAATCCGAAGGAAACAGGCATCAACTGGCTGAAGCCTTCGTATGTATTTATGCGGACTGAAAAAGGCGTCACATACACGGCATTCCTGCTGTCGGTAAACGACCCCAACCTGTTGAAAAACTGCATCAATGACCATGTGAAAGACCATGAAGACATCGACCTTGAAGACAATCAGTACTTCATGAAAGTGCGCAGCTCTGAATATTGGGGATGGAATAAAGAAGTGTTGATGATTCTGTCGATGCGGGGCCGTCGCCAGAAGGATCTGATCAGCGACCACCTGAATCTTACCTATGAGGCAAACATCAGTTCCAAAGAAGAAATGGCTGAAATCCTAAACAAAAAAGCGGCTGTTTCCTGGTGTGTCAATGGAAAAACACTTCCAGATGCACTGGAATCCATGCGTGGTGGAATCACGCCCTTCCAAAGCAAAATGTTTGGGGATTTTGCCGGTGGAACGCTGGAGTTCAAAGACGGAGAAATAGTGATGGATGCTGTTCAGAAAGGTGCAAAGTCATTCATTGAATCGAAATCCAACAAATCATTCAACACCACACCCAATGGCATTGTACCGTTTTTTCACATGTCGTATGCACTGAAAATCAATCCCCTGATTGACTATTTGTTGCAGGACAAAAATACTTCTGAATCCATGGGCACCGAAGTGATGAACAGCGAACTCATGTCGTATCTGAAAGAGTTGGGCAATGGGTTCAGTATGCAGATGTGGAATCAGGGAAGCCCCGCTGTTCCGAACATGGAAAACCCTTTGCTTTCAGGCAATTTGGGCATGGCCATGCGCGTAGGTTTGGCTGAGCAGTCGCCAAAACTCGACTCATCACTGGCCCTGTTTAACCTGGGTTTGAATAGCTATATGCAACGTCTTGCGGACAACTCTTCGGCCTATGCATTTGATGAAACAGAGGCACCACAAGCAGCGTCACCTTTACCCATTGCCCTGAATAAGGAAAACGGGATGATGAAACTTGTTTCAGGCCTTCACCATGATGGAAGCTATAAGATTTGGCGTGACAAGCGCCTGCCGGATGATTTCTTTGATCAACCATTTCAAATTTGGATTGATTTCGATGAGGATCATTTCCCCTACTGGATGCTGGAACAAAACATGTCATCGCGGGAGCGAGCAGTTGTCATGCGCAACATGAAACGTTTTTCACACGTTGTGGCCAGCGGAACAACGGAGCGAAGCACCTTCAAACTGGTGATGAAGGATCAGAAGGAAAATGCCCTTGCGCAGATTCTGGAAATGGTTCTTGATGCCGCAAAAAATGGCGCTGATATTTGACCATATCCTCCCTGTTCCACTGGCTGAACAGGCCGCACAAAACAGTGTTTGGCGCTCGAGGCTGGAAGTGCATCCCGGAAATCACTTCGCCATCATCGCCTCTTCAGGCCGGGGAAAATCAACCCTGGTGAATATTGCCTACGGCATACGGCATGATTACAGCGGTAATTATGAAATTAACGAACGTCCGGCCTCCGGTTTAAGCGCCTCTGATTGGTCTAACCTCAGACAAAATACCTTGGCCTGCGTATTTCAGGATTTGAAGTTGTTTCCGCAACTGAGCGCGCACGACAACCTGAAATTGAAATGTGACCTTGGAACTTCGTTTTCCATCCATCAGGCAACGGCTATGGCTGAACGCCTCGGACTGGCGCCATATTTGGACAAACCCTGCGGACAACTAAGCATGGGCCAACAGCAGAGATTAGCGGTGGTTCGCGCCTTGTGTCAGCCATTTCAATACTTGTTTTTAGACGAACCCACAAGTCATTTAGACCGCACGAATGCCGACCTGGTCATTGAATTGGTCATGGAGCAGGCCGCTGCGCAAAATGCTGCAGTGATGATTACCGGCCTGGATCAGGACCACCGCCTGCCGCATTCCTTCCAACTGCTCAGCGTATGAAACAACAGAAAGGCTTATTGCATCGGCTCATCAACAGTTCAGGCAGCAAAAAACAGCTTGCCCTGGCCCTGTGCGGAGCGTTTGCCGGTTTGTTTCTGCTGGGAACCTGCAGCCAGGCTTACCTCACCTTCCACAAAATCTTATCTCGGCAAAAAGACTTGCTCGGTGCTGATTTTCTGGTCATCAACAAAAAGGTTTCGCTGCTGAATACCATTTCCGGTTCCGCCGGTCGGTTTTCGCCGCAGGATGTTGCCGCGCTGCAACAGGTAAAAGGTGTAAGTAAAATCGGCTCCTTCAGAAGCAGTTCCTTTAAGGTGCGGGCGCAGTTCAACGCGGGAATGGGTTCGGAAATTCCCGGTTTAACGACAGACTTGTTTTTCGAGTCGGTACCCGATGGTTTTCTGGAACTGGAAGACATTTCGTGGGACTGGCAACCCGGCGATGCCGAGCTGCCCATGATCATTCCTTCCGACTACCTCAAAATGTACAATTTCGGCTTTGCCCGCGGTCAGGGCTTGCCCATCGTGCCTGAATCGGTGCTGAAAAACATCCGGTTTGACGTTTTGATTACAGGCCGTGGAAAATCGGCATATTTCAAAGCCTATATCGCCGGTTTTACCGAACGTGTTCCTTCAGTTTTGGTTCCGGACGCTTTTTTAACCTGGGCAAATACGGAATATGGCACCGGCACGAAGGACCTCCCGGATCGCCTGATTGTTGCCGCCCAAGACCCCGCTTCCCCGGAAATAAATCGCTTTTTTTCAGCACAGACCTATGAAATAGCAGGTGGCGATAAGTTGAAAACATCCAGGCTCAACACCTTGTTGCTGATTGTATTGAGCATTGTACTCAGCCTTGGCATTCTGGTGGTTTTATTGTCGTTGCTCGGTTTGATTCAGTTTAGTCAAATCCTTGCTTATCGTGCGGCACGCGACATCAATGTGCTCTTTCTCATTGGATACACGCCGCGCATGATTGCAGCGCCGATCGCAGGTTCGTTTACCCGCTTGCTCGCAGGCGTTACATTTATTTCCATCCTGGGCATGGCAGCCGCGCAGGTGTGGATGGGAATTTTCTTGGAAGAAAAAGGATTCGAAACAAGCCTTTGGCCATCATGGGAAGCCACCGTGCTGGTATTGCTCGTGTCGGCCCTCTTGTGGTGGTACACCTTATGGGCGGTGAAGCAGTCTATTCGCGACATCTGCCGCTGAACGCTGCACATTTACGCGCCTATACTGAGCAGGATGATGGCAATAGCTGCGCAGCTCAGGCCCAGCCATTGCCTGCGTGTAAGCACTTCCCGAAACAGCAGCATGGCCGCAGCAGTAGTTACCATGACCACACCGAGGTTGTTCACCGGAAATAAAAACGATCCGGGAAGTCCGCTGGTATCCAAAGCCTGAATCAGGGTGTACATGGAACCGTAATTGCAAATGCCCAGCAATACGCCCCCGCCCAGATCTTTCAGGCTGAGTTTATTGGCTGATGATTTTCTTGTGAATATTTGCTGGGTGAGACCGGTGATGAAAGCCCCGGAAAAAATGAGCGTAATGGTTTCATCGGCGCTGCTTTCTGCCAGATAAAAATGCTGGATGAGTTTCACGCCGGCATCTACAAAACCGGAACCGAAGAACACCACCAGAAGCAAAATCAGCGCTTGTATATCCATTTGGGCACCGGCACCATTGCGCCGGGGATTCAACATCACCAGGGCGAACAGGGTGCACAACAAACCAGGAATAATGGTCCAATTCCAGGCTTCACCCAGAAACAACACGGCCATAAACACCGGAATGAGTAAACCCATTTTCGATGCCATTGCGGTTAAGGCACTTCCTGCAACGCGTGCAGATTGCCCCATGGCGCTGAACACCAATATGAACAAAATGCCGAGGAGCAAACAAGGCCAGAACCAAGGCTTTCCGGGCAAATCGCCGTGAAAGATGTGGTTATTACCAGCCAGGGCGGTACCGGTAATAATGCAGACCAGATAATTCACCACAATGGCCGTTTGGGTATGAATACCAACTTTAGAGAACCATCGGAATATGAGCATCAGCGATGCCGAAAGCATGATGGAACAAATGAGCCAAATCATATTGCAAAGGTGAGGACTTCATCCTCTTTTAACTGCATGGATTCCTTCAGGGTTCCATGCACCACCGGAGCTGGAATTCCATTTCCCCAATATTGCTTTTTTGAGCGAATGATACGGACTTCATCGACATAACCCGCAGCTATGAACCGTTGTAAGGTTTCCGGGCCACCTTCCACCACCAACGATTGGATTCCGGCTTCTTGCAGTTGTGCGAACAGCACCTCGAAAAAATCAGAACCATACGCAACCCAGCGCAGATGACCATCTTCATGCGACTTGTGTTCATTGAGGATCCAGGTTTTGGCCTGGGGATTAAAGAGCGGAAGATCGGGGTTCAGCGCAAGTTGAGGATCGGCCACGATGCGCAATGGCTGCCTGCTTCCAAAAAAACGATTGGTCAGGAAGGCGCGATCAGATTGAGCCGTTTTTCTTCCAATAAGAAAAGCACCTTCTTCAGAGCGCCATTGATGCAGCAATATTTGTGCGGCTGCGCCGGAAATCTGCCGACGATGCGCCTGCAGATCAGCCATAAATCCATCGGCAGTTTCAGCCCATTTTAGAATAACCCAAGGTCGCTTTTGAGTCACCGCGCATAGAAACCGGCGATTGAGCCATCTTGCTTCTTCAGAAAGTACATCTGTTACCACAAAAACACCGGCTTCGCGCAGTATTTGTAAGCCTTTACCCTGCACGGCAGGGAAAGGATCCTGCATGGCCGTAACTACATATTTGGCGCCTAATTCCACAAGCATATTGGCACATGGTGGTGTTTTGCCAAAATGTGCACATGGTTCCAGGTTTACGTACACTACAGCATCGGAAGGAATACGCGACAGGCCGGAAGACGCAACCGCCGCTACTTCCGCATGAGGGCCTCCGTATTTCTGATGCCAACCTTCGCCGATGATTCGGTTTTGCTGCACAATAACACAACCAACCAGTGGATTTGGCGCAGTTGTTCCAAGGCCGCGTTGCGCCAGTTCAAAACAGCGACGCATCCACAAATAGTGAAGCCTTTCATCGACCATCCTTCAAAAATAGAGTCCGCTTGAATCAAACCTTTAATTTTGCCGGATGTCGGGAGGAAAAAACAGCGGCAAGTCGCTCAGGTTAACGGCCCTTTTCAAGGACTTCCTGAAAAGCGAAAAAGTTTCCGGCGTGCTGCTCTTCGGCTGCACGGTAATATCACTATTCATTGCCAACAGCAGCATCGGCAGTTCCTATGCTTCCATCTGGGAATACAAGGTAGGCTTTAATTTGGGTTCCCTGGACTTCAACCTGAGCATCGCCAACTGGATCAACGACGGATTGATGACCATTTTCTTTCTGATGGTGGGACTGGAAATTGAACGAGAGCTATACATCGGTGAACTCAGTGACCGCAAGCGCGCACTATTGCCCGTGATTGGCGCATTGGGCGGGATGGTGGTTCCGGCGTTGATTTACTGGTTGTTCAACCGTGGTACTGACACCCTTAGCGGCATTGGGATTCCAACGGCTACAGATATTGCATTTGCCATTGCCATCATGAGTTTTGTGGGCGGACGGGTGCCTTTAAGCATCAAAGTATTCCTCACTGCACTGGCTATTATCGATGATCTTGGTGCCATTCTCGTGATTGCCATTTTTTACGGACATGGATTTTCACTGTTGTATTTTGGAATTGCCATGGCCATTCTGGCCTTCCTCCTCATCCTTGCGAGGCGCGGCATTACGAATTTGTGGATTTACCTTCCGGCGGGTCTGCTGATGTGGATTTTCATGATGCATTCCGGAATACATGCTACCATTACAGGCGTATTGCTTGCATTTGTCATTCCATTTGAACAAGGAACAAAATCAAGTGTTTCTTACAAACTGCAACATGCCCTGCATCAGCCCGTTGCATTTATCATCATCCCGCTGTTCGCCTTGGCGAATACCGCACTGATACTTGAATCAGAAATGATGCAATCACTGGGGAATGCAGAAAGTATGGGTATTTTCCTTGGGCTACTTATCGGGAAGCCGCTGGGAATCACCTTATTTGCTTATGCGAGCAACGCACTCGGATTCACGAAACTTGGCAAAGGCGTGCGCTTTGCGCATGTATTGGGCGCGGGAATGCTGGCAGGGATAGGATTTACGATGTCCATATTCATCACCAATCTGGCATTCCATGAACCATCTTTTATTCAGTTGGGCAAAATCAGCATTCTTCTGGCGAGTGCTACCGCAGCCATTCTTGGCTTATTGTTCCTGAGGTTTTTCACGCCTAACACAAAAAAATCTGCGGATTTCTAAAATGGTCTTGCAAATTTGAAAACAGGTCTTTTATCTTTGCACTCCCGTAAGGATAGAACAATATTCAAACGGGAATAAGTCAAACGGTTGTCGCCTCAAGACTTTAAAAATAAATGACAATGTTCTTTTACGGATCGGTAGTTCAGTTGGTTAGAATGCCGCCCTGTCACGGCGGAGGTCGCGGGTTCGAGTCCCGTCCGTTCCGCAATCCGTAGCAAAAGCCCCCAGAGATGGGGGCTTTTATTTTTTTGTCGTTTTTACGTTTTATGGCTTTTTACCTCTACATCATCCAAAATACTCATGGTCGTTTTTACAAAGGTGTTTCTGCAAACCCCAACCTCAGATTATTACAGCACAACAACAATGAAGTAGTTTCCACAGCACTAAAGGGCCCCTGGAAAATCGTGGCGGTTTTTCACTTTTGCACCAAAACAGAGGCACTGATCATGGAACGAAAAATTAAAAAATATAGCCGCGAAAAACTGATACTGAAAATCCCAGAGCATACAAATATTGTACAACAGTTCAACTTTTAAGCCGCCCTGTCATCCCTACAAGGTAGGGACGGGTTCGAGTCAACGGATATTTAAAATTTAAAATACCCCGGCAAAATCGGAACTTTGCCATCATGGCACCAGTTTCTTATGAACGAATCATTCTAGGCGTTGACCCCGGCACCCAAATCCTTGGTTATGGAGTTATCGGCTGCAATGGGAAGCGTTTTGAAATGCTTGACCTTGGCGTTCTTAGGCTGGAAAAAGTGCGAGACCATGCCGAAAGGCTTAAACGCATTCATATCAGGATGACAGAACTCATCCTTTTACACAGCGTTGGCGAGATGGCATTAGAAGCTCCATTTTTTGGCAAAAACGTACAAAGCATGCTGAAGCTGGGACGTGCTCAGGGTGTTGCTATTGGTGCTGCCCTTGATAAAGATGTTGAAGTATTCGAATACAGTCCCAGAAAAATCAAGCAAAGCGTAACAGGCAATGGGAGCGCCAGCAAAGAACAGGTTGCTGCCATACTACAACAATTAATGTCTATTGATGTTCTTCCGGAAAAGTTTGACGCTACGGACGGGCTCGCGGCCAGCGTTTGCCATTTCTTTCAAGCTGACCCCGGCAAAATTGGCCGCACACAGAACAAAAAGAATGCTAAAAAGGATGCCTGGGCTAAGTTTATCAGCAACAACCCTAAAAGGCTGTTGTAATTAGTGCTCGATAGCGGTGCGTATTGCTGCTGCCAAACTGGCCAATTCGCTTTGTTCCGGTTTCAGCTTGGGTTTTCCAAAATTCATATCATCCACGCGGTTCAGCGGAATCAGGTGAATATGGGCATGTGGCACCTCAAGCCCAACTACTGAAACACCAACCTTCCGGCAGGAAATCACTTTCCGGATGCCCTGGGCAACGGTGCGCGCGAATGTCAGTGCCTCCTGAAGTTCAACGTCAGCCAAATCGAACACATCATCCACTTCAGCCTTCGGCACAACCAAAGCATGGCCCATAACCAAGGGGTTCACGTCCAGAAACGCAATAAAACGATCTGATTCCGCAAGAATATGTGCCGGAATTTCCCGGTTTATGATTTTCGTAAAAATGGACGCCATTTAACGGAATATTTCCAGAACTTCCATCTTCATGAGGCCGGCAGGAACCTGCACTTCCACCACATCACCCACATGACGACCCATTAAAGCCGAACCAATCGCTGATTTAACCGAAATCTTGCCCAGCTTCAGGTCGGCTTCCTTTTCACTCACCAACATGAAGGTAAATTCCTTCTTCAGGCTGTGGTTCATTACACGCACTGAACTCAGAATGGTTACTTTGCTCGTATCCACTTTGGAGGCATCAATAAGGCGTGCATTCGACAATAAGGTTTGAAGTTGGGCAATCTTCATTTCCAACATCCCCTGTGCCTCTTTTGCGGCATCATATTCGGCATTCTCGCTGAGGTCTCCCTTTTCTCTTGCTTCGGCTATTGCGCGTGAAATCTTGGGGCGTTCCACCGCTTTCAACTCATGCAATTCCTGCTTGAGTTTCTCCATACCTTCCTTTGTCAAATAGGTAATCTCGCTCATAATTCTTTTACTCTTTTACGCTTGGGTTTAAAAAAAAAGTGTTGCACCCTTTTAGGTGCAACACTACAAAGATAAGTTTCGACCTTATTCGTTTTCGTAATTCAGGTCAATGCGCACACCGAAGGTATGAGTACCTCCAAAAGGATTCGTGGCGCGATAGCTATAGTCAATACCGAGGTTGGATTTGCTGTCCTTACCGGTTTTGAAGGGAACATCCAAAGACAAGCCGGCATTCAAACCCGTATAGGCCGTGATGCGGGTATCGTAGTTGAAAATTCCTTCCTGATACGTAAAGCCTAATCTGCCGGAAATGAAATTATTGTACGCATATTCCATACCCAGGCTGGTTTCGTTATTCTGGAAGGCATGATTCGCAAAACCCAGGGCTACAGTCAAACGGTGCATGTACAATCCGGGATCGCTGTCAAGTCGAAAATCATACGCAGCACTCATCGCAAGAACGGTGGGCAATTGAAAGCGATCCACGCGGTGTTGGAGGGTTTTGGTGAAATCGCCGTTTGTTACTACTGCTTTGGTACTTAAACCATCCCCATTGTGGCGCATATCCGGTCCGATGTTCTTAACCACCAAGCCGAAGTGGATATCGTTTTTCTTGATCGTACTTGCAGGGTTGGCCGTATTCACATATTGAACGCCGGCATCCATGCTCACACCTAAAGCCCTGGCATCTGGAATACCTTCACTTACTGCGCGAAACATTACACCCGCCGTAATGGTATTGAATGTTTTACCATAGCCAACACCAAAGTTTGTCATGCTCACGCGGTATGTTCCCAAACCACCATAAGGCTGGTCTTCAGTGGTGATTACGATTGGTGCAACTTGCCATTGCATAACGCTTACTCCAAGAACGCCGTCTTCACTCACCTTCTGAGCCAAACCAAAGCTGTTGATGTTGATACCACTTCCGCTCAGCCAATTGGTGCGCGAGAATGCGGCTTCTGTCATGTTTGCGCGTGCCAAACCAGCGATATTTACATAAGTAGCTTCGACACCTTTGGCAGTACTCACCCCAGACCAACCCCAGGAGGAGTTGCGGCCCCAGCCATTTACCACAAGTTGTTGGGCACCTGCCTGACCCTGACGGTCGGGATTTCCTGCCCACAGCACAATACCGGAACAAAGTGCTGCGGCAAGGCTCCATGCTTTATTAAGATTCATGTTTTTTCTTTTTGGGGTTAAATTCCGTTAATAACTATCCAGGTCCACAGAGTGCATGATGCCGTACCACCTGATGATTTTTTCACCTAAATCCGGGGCTTTAACGTGGATGATGTACAAACCACTCGCAATCGGAACGCTGGCGTCATTCTTCAAATCCCAGTCTACGAAGGTGCGATCATCCGCCTTCTCAATACGCCTTACCAAGGCACCACTCAGGTTGTAAATACTGATGGTACATGTTGGTGGCAGGTTTGTGATTTTCACACGTGCATCAATTGGACTGGTTTCGTATTTACTGAATGCCCTGTAGGGGTTCGGCACCACATTTACCAAATCCAGAGATTTCTTACCATGCTCTGTGGAAATGGCCGGAGCAATATCCTCACTGTTGAAGGCATATACCGGCAGATTGTTATTTACAGGTGCTCCTGAAGTGTTATAGGTGGTGTAGGCCTTCTTGATTCGGATGCGTATGCGAACTTCAGTTGGCGGAACTCCATCCTTCATAGAATAGCCTGGTGCCATCATCGTTGGAATCACCCACATAATTTGAGAAAGTACCCTTCTCTTGTCAACGGTTCCGGGTGAAGCTCCGGCAGAACCGGGAAGAAGCACAGAAGCATAATCGTTAATGCCTTCAGGATACTTTTTACCTTTTACAGTGCGCTGTACACCGAAACTATTACCGGTTCCGAATACATAAATGAAGTGCTTACCGCCCAATGCAGGATAATTGCCATTGTCGTTAAAGAACGTTGATGTAGGGTTCCAGATCATATCCTGACCGTTTTCCCCTGGCAGATAGCTGTCTTCACCAAAAGCCAGATTCAAACGTTCGCCGGTTTCCAAATTCATGGCATAACCCGGGAAATAACTCTTGCCCTGACCACCGGTAGCTTTAAGCTCCCTGTCGCGGCTGCTTCCCCAACGCATGTTGAATTTATCCATCTGACCTTCAGTGCTGCTCTTCACCTGATCATCCGCCATTTCAAGAACGATACATTCAGTCCATTTTGAACGATCCGGAGTAATTACCAGGTCAATGCTTGCGAGTTCGGTTAAAGGATTGTCAGAAACAGCACTGTTTCTCCAGGCCATACCGAAGGTGTTTCTATTTGTAGTGGCTTCAAGACCGGCACGAGCGGCAAGCGCGTAAGGCGCAATCCTTCCGTTCCAGATTTTCTCATAAGAACCGTTGGGATCGAGCGGGTTTCCATTGGCATCCTGCATGTCATGCTCATAGGGGCTGAAGGTAGAACCGCGTCCGGCGTTACCGGAGCGAATCCAGTTCTGCCAGATATTTCCTCCCTGAGCAGCATCATTATCAACGACTGCTGTGAGCCAGGGCCTTCCCGGATCCTCAAACTCAACACTCCAGTCGAGCAGTCCATTCGCAACATCCGCCTGTGGCCTAGTACCCGGATTATTCACTTGCTCCAATTCTACACTGAGCCCCCAATCGCTTAAGCTAACCCGACCTAATTTTGAAGGGCTTGGGTTATTCGTTAGTGCTGGTCTTCCCTGCAGCGACTCGAACTTATAGGCCAGCGTGGCATCGCTGAAAACTGTGTCGTTGGTGGTTTTATTCACCAGCATCCAAGTGCTGGAGTCACGAATGGTATCCTGCCAGCCTTGTGCAGTTGGACGCGTGCGGGGATTAGGCTCCAAGATGTAGAGTTCAAAATTCGCTTTAGGAACTTTCAGCGGATCTACAACTTTGATTTTCGCCGGGCCATTTCCACCCAGGTATTTGGGGAACTTGCTTTCGTTGTTCGCCAAAATTTCGTTAACCGTTTCCTCAGTGAACTCAAGCACGTTTCCACCATTTCCGCGTCCTTCGATGCGCTGCAAAGTAGGACCACTGCCGTAACCGGCATTCAAACGGGTTCCAAAGTTCTCAGGATCTGTTTTATGCGGAATGGCCTTGACTACCTGAATGTTTCTGCGGCCTGCGAGGAATTGTTGTGGCTCTGTAGACAGTGTGTCATCGGACAATACACCGTAAGACAGCACCATATAGTAGTATGTTCTGAAATCAACCAAACCCTGGTTGGCACCGGTTGCGAACAAATCCTTCTTGATGCTGAAGGAATGCCTCAGGCCAATGTTTTCACCGTTTACTTTTTCTTCGGGGATGTAGGCATTAACTTTCGGGTCAAATACGCGGTTGATGATCTGGGCGAAATTGTCTTTCACGTCACACTGAAACAACAGGCGCGCTTTATCAACATTCTCAAGGTCACCTGTATTTACGGTAGCGTCCTTCAGCTGATAAACCAGATAGCCCTGGAACTTGTAGGTAAGCTTTTTATTGGCTTCGTTGATGTAGTCTTCAGTATAACCTTCAACTTTATTGCTGTTGGTGTTCACCAGCTTCATCACGAGTTCACCTTCAAGTTCCTGCATTTCCACATCTGGAGCATCGGGCCCGTCAAGGATTTTAAAGTTGTTGTTGAACAAACGCTGCGCTTTGTCGGAAGCCAATCTGAGCAAGGTTAAGGAGCCCTGAGCAGCACCTGCACACGGTTGGCCTGCACCACCGGAAGTGGTACGCGCCCAAACCACACCCACGGTCACGCGGTTCACTGCACCGGGATACATGGTGAATGGACCGGAAGACTGAAGGAAGCGGCGGTCACCTGGACGGTTTCCGGAGCTGCGTTCATCCCAGCACTGACCCGGGAAGGCTGGATCTGTACCCGCAGAGAACATGTAACGGGTTGTTTGTGAACCACCAATACCGTTTCCGCCAAAGGTAACGTTCTGGCCACCGAGCCAACGTCCGCGGAGCAGGTTGTAAAACTCCTGAGCCAAATCGGGGTTCCCGTTGATCGGGTTGTTGTCGTTGTTGTAATACATGAACGCACCCATGCCCAATTCATTACCGGCAGAGTCACGTGGACCTTCGAAAAAGTCAACACCTACAGAAGGAGGATTCAGGCCATAACCCAATACGCCTTCATCGTCTTCATCACCATTATAGCAGTAACCCAGAGCGCGATCAACGTCGCAGCCAACGTAGTCATCCGCGTAGTTGCCGAGATCCGCATCTACCCACTGACCGAAATAGGTCTGGTTGATTTTGCTGAAACTGCGGTTGATGACTTCTGTGGAATAGAAAGTCATATTGTTCACCTCGTCGTTCGTTGCGAACGCGAAAGCGGTGGTATGCAATTCTATACCAATGGGAACACCCTGAGTTTCACTGTGGATGTTTCCTTTGTCGTTGTAGCAGAACCACAACATCATGTCGGGCTGGCGATCTACACCATTTTCACTGATTGGCCTACGGGTATCCAGTACCGGGTGTTCGCCCTGGAATGGTTCATAAATGCCGTTGCTGTTGATGTCTTTAAATGGAGCCAATGATTTAGGCTCTGTAGAACTGGTGGCGTATGGTCGATTCAGACCAGCAGGCCATTCGGTGATACCGGCAGCCGGATTTATCCAGTTATTGGCTTCGGCTTCTTCCATTTCCGTTCTGGTCACTTTCCAGATACGGTCATAGGCTTTACAACGCTGTGGATCGGTGCCGGCGGTTGTTGTATCCAACGGACCCGGCCAGAAATCGCTTCCGCGCTGACGGTAAGTCATGGCCGCCAGCTTCAGGTTCCCACCGTCGTCCAGACCGCCAATCCACAAGGCACCGCTAAACAGCGCATGTTTACGCACTGCATTTGCATCGGTAACTTTTGGTACTTCATACTTTGGATTGTTCAAATCCCACCACATGTCGCCACCGTTCAGGATTTTGGTACGTACGTTATTGATGTCCAGGTCGGCGCTCTGCGTTGCAGGTTCGCAAGTGTTTGCGAACATGTTCATGCGGCGATCCTGAGTTATGGGTTTGCTCCGGGGATTCAGGTTGGTGACGGGCCTGGCCTGAACGGCTGACAGGGCCACCAACATCAGCATACCGCTGAAGATATATTTTGCTCTTTGTCTCATATCACTGTTGCTTTAAAGACCTATTTAATGAACTCTATCCTAGGATCTTAGTTGATGTTGAAGCGAATGCCCAAACGAATGGTTCTTGGTGCCGCGTAGTTACCACCCTGGGTGTTCAGCAGTGCGCGGTACAAATCAACATAGCTCTGTGCATTGATTTGGCGCTGAATGGCCAATTGACCTTGTGGTGAATTCAGGAATCCATCGTCTGTAGGCAGTCCGGTGTAGCGATAAACGCTCACGATGTTGCGGCCATTGAGTGCGTTTTCTACCCACAGGTATGCATTAGCCATCAGCGGGCGCTTGCCGGTTCCGCGGTTGATTTCGAACGACTTGCTCAGGTTGGCATTGATGGTAAACTGCCAGGGCAAACGGGCTCCAAACGGAACGCCCTTGATCTGTGCACGGTCTACGGCGCCAATTTGCACGGGCTGTGTAGTGGGTGTATAAGGTGCTCCGCTGATGGCGAAGAACATCATGTTCAGGTTGGTGAATTTGAACACTTCTTTTCCACCAATCCTTGGGCCGGTGTAGAGGTTCTTACCATACTTATCCTTGCCACCTTCCCAACCAATGTTGAACACACCTTTGATGGCATGACGGATGTCCAGTTCACCCAAAGGAATCATGGTGCGCAGGTTGGGCTGGTTGCTTGCAATCAACGCCTGCTGTGAGTTGATGTTGGAACCGGTTCCATCGGCAAACTGCAGCGTGTAGTTTGCGGTCAGACTTACCGGACCGAGTTGGGTCAGGATGTACTGAACACGGAAGCTCTTTACAGTGCTGAAGTCAATGTTTCTGTATGTAGAATACGTTACCGGAAAGCCCTGGTTGATTTGGTACAAACCAAAGTCGCCGCGGATTTCGCTGTAGCTGGCTGTAAGTTCGATGCCGCTAGTTTTGCCAATTTGCTGCTTGAAGCCCACTTCATAATCTGTTTTAATGCGTGGCTTCAAATCGCCATTGGAAATCACACTACCCTGTCTGTTTTTAAGGAAGTATAGTTCGTCGATGGTCAGGAATGAAGCACCTGAGTTGGGGCGCTGCGCCAGAACATCGTAGCTCGCGTAGAACAATTTGGTTCTGTCAATGGGGAACTGGAACCAGATACGTGGCAACATGTTGATTGCCGGGGTAAAGTCTTTGAAGGAAGCAGGAGTAATCTGCTGGTTATTTGGATCAACCAGGTAAGGTGCAATACGTCCGTTGCTGGTTTGGTTTGCAAGAATTTCAGGGTTGGTTACTTCACCGCCATTGGCATCGTACCACTGCACGCCATCGCGATAACCAATGATGCGGGTTGGTGAATTAATGTCGTTCACATATACTTTATAAGTACCCTTGATGTTGTCGGGGTGAACCACATTCAAACCATTCAACTCGGAAACCTCAGCAGCAGTCTTCATTGGATACAGGCTGTAAGGATCTTCCAGTACGCGCTGGTTCGCATCGTAGCGTTCCATGCGCAGACCCACACGAAGAATCAGGTCTTTGTATGCAAACTGGTCCTGAACCCAGGCAGCCATATATACAGGCTGGAAGGCACCAATGGTACGGTTGTCGCGGTCGAAGATAAAGTTATCGATGGCCGGACGTCCGCGCACCTTATTACCCAAGTGGTCGTAACCGAAGTAAGAAACGTAACCATTACCATTGTTCAGCAGTTCATCTGCATTGAACATGTTCAGGTCGAAGGTTGAAGGATCCATGGCATTGATGTCCAGGAAGGTGCTTTCGGTGATTGGTTTTCCGTACACGTCTTTAGCACCGCTTGCAATCAGCTTGGAGCGGAGGTTCTTGTCGAACATGCTCTGTTCGTTGTAGTTGATGAGGCGGTTGTAGCGCACGGTATCCTGGAAAACGCCCCACTGGTCGTAGGAAAGAATGGGGTTATTTACGTCCAGTTCAGAGATGTGTTTGTTGGCCAGCTGGCGCATCAGAATCCACAGTCCATTGGCGCCAAGGCCATAGCCGCGCTGGATTTCCTGTTCGTAGGTCAAGCCAAACTGGATGTCGTGTGGTGTACGCACCTGACCTTCCGCTTCCTTGCCTTTCACCTGGAACTCACCCATCGCAAACACGGTATAACGCTCCGCCTGGCTTTTACTCCAGTTGGCGGTTACAGTTCCCGGAGTGGACCACAGTGAGTAAACGTTTGGAGGATTGAATCCATTCAACAAACCTTGGTTGTTGATGATGGTATTGTCGTTACGCACCTTGCCGCCCAAACCCGCGATATAATCGTAAAGGTTGCTGGTATAGTTGGCACGCAAGGGGTTCAGGCCGCTGGGCGTAAAGGTTACCAGTGTGTCGGTAAAACCTATTTGTTCCCAGTAGTCCCTGATAAATACGATGTTGCCGAACTGGTCGCGCACACGACGTGGCTGCCTGTTGGGGTTTCCGCTGGCATCGCCGTGCGAATATGCAAATGCTTCGGTAGGATAATGCGTGAACGCACCGAGGTTTCCGTAATCGAAGAACCTGTCCAGGTGATTGGCATCACGTGTTTTAGAAGCACTGCTCTGGTAATCAAAGCGAATGGTATAAAATGCGTTCTGAATGGCAGAACCTTCAGCATTTTTCAATTTTTGGGTGAACCTGGCATAAGTACGAACCGTGCTCGCGTCTGTGCGGGGGTTCAGTCCATAGTTCATGATGGAGTTTGTAGCAGCATAAGCGCTCTGGCCAAAGTAGCTGCCAAACACCGTAAAATCTGTTTGTTTGTTGAACTGATACACCAGCTTACCCTGAAGGGCGGCGGTGTTTGCACCAGAATTTGGTCTGGCTTTCAACAGTTCAAGGTCGTTTTCGCGAA
>JBIKKI010000134.1:0-6094 GCA_044360435.1 Bacteroidia bacterium | reverse complement strand
AATCTGTGCATCTGTCTATTTATTCCAGTACAAGCACATCATTAGAGTAGCAACATCGCGCATGAGACAACTAAAAATCAGCAAACAGTTTACCAACAGGGAGAACAAGTCGCTAGACAAGTACCTCAACGAAATTTCTAAAGTTCCCATGATTGATGCCCAGGAGGAGGTTGAACTTGCACGCCGCATCCGGGAAGGCGATCAGGCCGCTTTGGAAAAATTGGTAAACGCCAACCTGCGCTTTGTTGTTTCCGTTTCTAAACAATACCAAAACCAAGGCCTCACACTGGGCGATTTGATCAACGAGGGGAACCTGGGCCTGATCAAAGCGGCCAAGCGTTTTGATGAAACCAGAGGTTTTAAATTTATTTCTTACGCCGTTTGGTGGATTCGTCAGAGCATTCTTCAGGCATTGGCAGACCAAAGCCGCATTGTGCGCCTTCCCCTGAACAAGGTTGGAAGCATTGGCAGAATTACACAGGCGGCATCAAAACTGGAACAGGAACTGGAACGCGAACCAACGCCCGAGGAAATTGCAGAGTCTCTGCAAATTCCGGTTACAGAAGTAGAAAATGCGTTGCGTTCTTCCGGAAGACACCTGAGCATCGATGCGCCGCTTACTGAGGGCGAAGACAATACTTTACTGGGTGTTCTGGACCAAAATGACGAACCCGATCCTGATACTCCGCTCATCAACGAGTCACTTCAGAAGGAAATCAGCCGAGTAATCAACACACTCAGCGATAAAGAACGCGATGTGTTGAAGTATTACTACGGACTGGACGGTGGCCCGGCCCATACCCTCGAAGACATTAGCGAAAAGGTTGGCTTGACCAGAGAGCGCGTGCGCCAAATCAAGGAAAAGGCATTGCGCAGGTTGCGTAAAAGCAGCAAGAGTAAAATCCTGAAGGCCTACTTAGGCTAAGACTTCTGGTCTGAAAGACACTGGATCTTCATCCTGACCATAAAAAAACCCGGCCTTCAAGCCGGGTTTTTTTATGGAACAGCTGTTGATGTTGTTCAGCGCAGCACGGTCACAGTACCACGGAAACTGTAGAATCTGCCGTCGATGTAGCGCAACCAAACGGTCCAGGGATATACACCTTCAGGAACAGCCTGGCCGTTGAAGGTTCCATCCCATCCCTGATTTGGGTTTTTATTATCCCAAATCAATTCGCCCCAGCGGTTAAACAACTGCATGTGGTAGCTGATGGTGCCTGAAAGTCCAACCGGCCCCCAAACCTCATTTTTTGTATCGCGGTTGGGTGTAAATGCCGTGGGTACCCACCACATGAGTTCCGGCTTCAGGAGGAGGAACTTCACGCTGGAGTCGGAGCAGCCATCGGTATTGGTCACGAACAATTCAATACGCATCCTTCCGGTATCGTTGAAGGTGATTTTTGGGTTCTGAATGTTGCTGCTCTGACCATCGCCGAATGACCACAACCAATCCGTTGCACCTGTGCTGCGGTCTGCAAACTGATAATCGCTTTCAAAACCTCTGGAACCAAGATGTGTGCTGGCAAAATTGGCAACCGGCTTCACCAAGGAAAGTGCGGCACCAGGAACACTAAGCGAAGTAGAACATCCCTGATCAGATACTGCGGTGAAGCTTACGGTAAAGGTTCCGCTGTTGTTGTATTTATGCGTTGGGTTCTGAGTGGTAGCAGTTCCACCATCGCCAAAGGTCCATGCATAGGATTGAATGCTGCCCGGAACAACTGAAGCATTGCCTGTGAAAAAGAAATCTTCTCCCTGACATGCAGTATCTGCAGTAAAGCTGATGGTTGGGCTTGGATACACATACAATCCCATTGCCGCTGTATCACTGCAGCCGAAGTTGGTGCTCACTATCAGGGTGGTTCTGTAACTTCCAATTGCACTGTAGCTGCGGTTGGCCGGGTTGCGCACAGAAGATGTAACACCTTGGTCTAAGTCCCATGCATAGGAAGTGATGCTTCCTTCACGAACAGTGGAATTATTGGTTATAACGAAGGAGTGTCCATCGAAGCATTGTGTGCTGTCATTCACGGCATAGGCCGCGTTGGGCTTGTCATAGATGCGTACGTTTTTAAAGATGGTATCATTACATCCGTTGGCACCCTGAGCAACCAAACGCACCTTGAATCTTCCGTAAGTGATGTATTTTTTGCTTGGATTTGGATTGTTACCTGTGGTAGTGCCATCGCCGAAGTCCCAGGAATAACCTGAAATGCTTCCACCGTTAAAATAGGAACCGTTGGTGAATCGGGTGGTATTGCCCAGGCAGGCGCTGTCAGGTGAAGAACTAAAGAATGCTGTAGGTCCGGGCAGTACGCGTACCTGCTTGCTGATGGTATCCAAACATCCATTCGCATTTCGGGCGATGCTGCGCACGGTATAGGTTCCGGTATCTGCATAGGCATGGGTGCGCACCATTCCTGTATCTCCTGAATTATCTCCGAACGTCCACAAACGCTGCAAGTAGCTGCCTGTGCCGGTGAATGTAAAGCGGTTACCCGAAATACACTGACTGCTCTTGCTGATGCTGAAATCAGCATTAGGCTTACCATAGACCGTTGCTGTAGCAACAGTGGTGTCTTTACAATTTTTGCTGGAATTGGAAATCAGGGTAATGGTATAGGTTCCTGATGTTGCGTAGCGCTTACTCCTTATTAATAACGAGGTGTCATTGTTGCCGTCACCCAGTGTCCAGGTTCTGCCTTTCAAAGCACCGCCAACTATGCTGCTGCTGTCTTTGATTCGGAATGCCGGACCGTTTATACAGCTTGCCGGTGGCGTTAGGTTGATGCGTGCCGTTGGATGTGGATAAACCTGAATTCTGCCGCGAACAGAATCCCTGCACCCCGCATCAGAAGTTGCAGTAAGGGTGAAGTTCACCTGTCCTGCAGCAGCAAAGGATCTTCTGATCGTATCGGTATTGATATAGCTTTGTCCCGGGAAGGACCAGTCAAAAAGGTAGCTGCCAAGAGGTATGGTGGTTTTATTGATAAATGTGAAGTTGTTTCCACGCAGACAGAAACCTGTATCATTCACCGTGTAGCGCATCACCGGTTTTGGCAAAACCACCACCGCGGAATCCATTGTATCCCGACAGCCAAAGCTGGTAATTACAATATGGCGTACGGTAAATGTGTCATGTATGTTGTAGGACTTGGATGGAGCCGGTCCGCCACCGATGGTTGCGTCGCCCCATTGCCAGTTGTACGAACGTATGGTCCCTGCAGGTGTTGTGGATGAAGCGGTAAACTTAAACGGTGCTCCTTGGCAGTTTCTGTTTGTATCTACCGTGAATGTAGCCGTTGGACGATCATAAACAGAAAGTACCCCGCTGGTGCTGTCCGAACATCCTTTTTGTGTCTTGATAAAATACTGAAGCACATAATTACCTGTGTTCTGGAAAGAAACTTTAATTCGTTCGGTGTTGAGTACGGAGTCTTTTGCCGGATATTTTACCACCCAACGGAAGCTTGAAATCTTGTCGTTGGTCACCTTACTGGAGTCCCTGAGTGCGAAATAGTTGTCTCCAAAGCAAGGCAAGGTACTGTCTGCAGCATAAGCTGCTTTCAACTTATTGGCAAATACGATTCGGGTAGAATCGAATACGGTACAATTGGTAGACGTATCCAAGACGCGCAGCCAGTATTTGCCGGGCTTGGTTACCAGCAATGTTTGTTTGTTGCTGCTGTCCTGCCATTTGTAGAGGAATTTCTTGCTGAAGCCGGCATCGAGGGTAAGTTTCAGGCTGTCGGCACAAACCAGGGTAGAATCCGGAAAATTCGGTGAAGGACCGGGAAATACATCCACCACTTTGGTTCGAACCACACTGTCAAAAGTGCCACAAATACCGGGAACCTTAACCACCATTCGGGCAATATAGCTGCCCGGTTTCTCGTAGCGATGCGTCACTTTGGAGCCGGTATCTTTTCCACCATCGCCAAAATACCAGGTATAACCCAGCGCGTTGGTTCCTGAGCCGATGAAGGTCACCGGATAGGAAGGACAACGGTTTGGCTGAATCATGGTGATGTTGTAACGCAAATCTTCAAAGTTGGCGCCTGAATAGTACGCATAGCTTTCGTAGTTGCCGAAACCATAGGTCATTACCTGAAAACCGCTGTCGCAGGTAAGGTTGTGTGATCCGTAGTAAGCCAGTTTGATCTGGGCATAGCACATGTTGTTGCATGCATTCGTAAAGCTGCCCGGAGAAACAGCAACGCCATTCAGCTTAACCCGACTCTTGAATTTCTGATCGACAATGACGTTTACATAGTGGTCCGTGAGGTTCTTGGTGTTTGCCGTTCCCACAGTTGCTGAACGTACTGTTTGATCGCTGGCGGGCACCATCACCATGGCAGGGTCACCGTCATTCAAACCGCTGCAATTGTTGCCCTTCATATATTGGGCAACCATCACAGGTTTGTTGGATGTAATACAACGCGCAGCTTCTGTGCCTACATTTTCCTGATACCAGCTGGTTCTATTGAAGGTTCCAACCGATGTGCCGCCAACGAAAATGGTGGTATTGTCCTGCAATGGATACACGCGGTATAGGTAACCGTTTCGACTGGAAACGAAAGGACTGATGAAATACTTCATCCCCCAAACGTTGGTAGGGTATAATTGGCCCCATAAGTGTTCCCTTCCCTGACATGAGGCAGAAGGCAGAATAACACTTTCCGCTCCGGAAAGTACATTGATGCGTTTACATGCATTGCGCACGCGCACCACGGTGCCGCTCAAATCACCCGAAGTTGTGGGCGGGTTGGCTGTGCTGCCATCGTTGATATGGCTCTGTACCTGATAAACCTGACCACGTGACAAGGTTACATAAAACGGCGTTCCCGCTGTTTTCCCATTGGCGGTGCGCACTTTGGGTATGATTTCCACCGGGGTATTGTCGTCAACACCAATGATGGTAAACTGCGCCTGTGAATACTGCGCCGTTCCGAACCCTGAATTTGTGCGGTAGGTAGGCGTATAGCTGGAAACTATAAATTCGGTGTTGTAGGGAAGTGCAGAAACCGGAAGTACAAAAGTTCCGGAAGTTCGAAACTCCTTCAGGTTCAACAGATACACATACACCGGATCTTTCGAACGCACCCTGCACCCCAGATTCTGAACGGTTTCAGAACCCGTAACGTAATAGGTGGAAACGGGCATGTTTACACGGGTAACTTTATTCGCCGTTACAGAGTAGTTCTTCAGTGATCCGGTCACCCTCGGATTTTCGATGGTGAACGTGGTATTGACATCGCTGGTTACAAAAACCAGCATACTGTCAGGGTTTAGGTCAATCTGAGGAAAGGCGAAAAAAAAGTCGGTCCCTTTAGAAGAAATCTGCGCGTGGCCAGCAACCGTGGCAAATACTCCCATCAGAAAAAGTAAGCGTCTTTTCATATTTACTTTAGCGCGTAAAGTTAGTCCAAGGCGATATTTTTTATTGTCACAGAATTGTCATGGAAATGTCATACGAGCGACAATCGTATTTCGGACTGCTTACCAGCAGATGGCACCGCTGCCCAACAAAGCGCCATCAACATACCACGCGGCGAACTGACCGGGTGTTACGCTTTTTTGTGGCGTTTCAAATCGTATGTACATGCCTTCAGCAGTGCACAAAAGCTGTGCGCGGAAGGGTGTTTGCCTGTATCTGATGCGCAACAGCACATCCATGTTCATACCCACCTCCAAGGCCAAATCTTCCCTGATCCAATGCACGTCGTTGCGGGCTATAAACAATCCATTGGTGTACAGGCCGGGATGTTCAGCACCCTGTCCGGCAAAAACGAGGTTTTCGTTTGTATCTGTTTGCAGCACAAAAAGGGGTTCTGCCAGCCCGCCAATCTGCAAACCTTTGCGTTGGCCAACGGTGAAAAAATGCGCACCCTGATGGGTGCCCACCGAAACGCCGTCGTTGCGTTGCCAATCAATGGGGCAGTTGATGCCCAGCGCATTGGTGTCGCGATGCTGCAGTTTGGGATGTGTGGCGGGGATTTCAATCACCGTTCCCGGCTTGGGCTGAAGCTGCTGCTGAAGAAATACCGGCAACTTCACTTTCCCCACGAAACACAAACCTTGAGAATCCTTTTTT
>JBIKKI010000033.1:0-20167 GCA_044360435.1 Bacteroidia bacterium | reverse complement strand
TTCCAGCTGTTCAACAACAACGATACCGTAATCCGCAATACCCTGGGCATTCAGGAAGAAGCAGTAAAAGACCTGAACATGGAGTTTCAATTACAGGTAAACGAAATCAAACGTCGTGAACCCGCCGAACTCAACGAGGCTTATTATCAGGAGATTTACGGCCCTGAAAACTACCCTGCCAACGAAGAAGAATACAGGCAGCGTGTGAAAGAAAATCTGGAGCGCTACTACGCCAATGAAGCAGAATTGTGGCTGGATCACCAAATCAGTCATTTGCTCACCAGCAAGCACAAAATCGACCTGCCGGAAGCATTCCTGAAACGCTGGCTTACCACCACCAAGCAGGAAACATACAACGCCGACAATATCGACGCGCGATTTGCAGAGGAAGGCGATGTACTCCGCAGGCAACTCGTGATTGAAAAGATTGCAAATGCCCAGAATATTCAGGTTACCGAAGACGAACTCCGCGGCGCGGCCTACGAATACGTAGCTGATTTGTACAGACAGTACGGCCTGATGAATGCCGGCAATCTGATTGTGGACTACGCTGAAAAGCAACTCAAGGACCAGGACTTCAAACGGCGCATGGCCGACAGGGTGGTTCAACGCAAAGCCTTTGAAGCCATCCGCGGCATGATTTCGCTGAATGTGGTTCCTGTAAGCGTTGAACAGTATTTCAGCCATGTGAACGAACACAAACACCACCATTGATGTTTAATCAGTGAAACGCTTATGAATCACGGACAAGAATTTAGAAAATACGCTGTAAAACATCTGGGTCTGAACAGCATTTATGTTGACAAATACATGAATGATGTAGTTCCCGGTGTGGTGAACCTCACGCCCAACATCATCGAAGAACGTCAGATGAATGCGGTAGCCATGGACATCTTTTCAAGGCTCATGATGGACCGGATTATTTTCCTTGGCGTTCCCATTTATGATGAAGTAAGCAATATTGTCATGGGACAATTGCTCTTCCTGGAGAGTTCAAACCCCAACCGCGATATTCAGATTTACATCAACAGTCCGGGAGGTTCTGTATATGCAGGATTGGGCATTTACGACACCATGCAGTACATCAGCAGCGACGTTGCTACCATTTGCACCGGCATGGCTGCAAGTATGGCTGCAGTGCTGATGTGTGCCGGTGAAAAAGGCAAACGCAGTGCCTTGCAGCACAGCCGCGTAATGATTCACCAGCCTTTGGGAGGCGCACAGGGACAGGCTTCAGACATTGAAATCACCTACCGTGAAATTTCCAAGCTGAAAACAGAACTGTACAACATCATCAGTGAACACAGCGGACAACCTTTTGAACAGGTAGAAAAAGACAGCGACCGCGACCACTGGATGACCGCAAGCGAAGCAAAAACCTACGGCATGATCGACGAAGTCCTCGGCCGCAATCCTAAGAAATAAAGAACCATTTCAGCCCACGGCTGTTAGCTAGCGGAATGAAGACGAAAGAAGCGCATTGCTCCTTCTGCGGAAAGAAGAAAACGGAAGCCCTGATGCTGATCTCCGGGCTTGAGGGACACATTTGCGAGAACTGTGCAGAGCAGGCTTTTAAAATCGTAGAACAAGAACTGGGCATCGAAGCCGGACTGGAACAAGGTCCTAACCTCGCGCCTATTCAAGAAATACCAAGTCCGAAGTCCATCACGGATTATCTGGATCACTACATCATCGGGCAGCACGACGCCAAGAAAACCATGGCAGTTGCAGTGTATAACCACTACAAACGCCTGCAACACCAGTCGGGCGCCCAGGATGTTGAGCTGGAGAAAAGCAACATCCTGCTGATTGGAGAAACCGGAACAGGGAAAACCCTTTTGGCCAAGACACTCGCGAAATTTCTGAATGTTCCTTTCTGCATCGCCGATGCCACGGTGCTCACTGAAGCCGGCTATGTGGGAGAAGATGTAGAAAGCATTCTGTCCAGGTTGCTGCAGGTTGCCAACTACGACCCGAAGCAAGCGGAACGAGGGATTATTTACCTGGATGAAGTGGACAAGATTTCCCGAAAATCAGACAATCCATCCATCACCCGCGACGTGAGTGGTGAAGGCGTACAACAAGGTTTGCTGAAAATTCTGGAAGGCACCATTGCCCATGTTGCCCCGGAAGGCGGACGCAAGCATCCGGACCAGAAATATGTAAAAATCGACACTTCCAACATCCTGTTTATTTGTGGTGGCGCTTTTGAAGGGATCGAAAAAATCATCGCCCGGCGCATCAACAAACAACAGGTTGGCTTTAAGAAAGAAATTCAAGGACATCAGGAAGCGGAAAAAGATCAGCTGTTGAAGAACATCAGTCCTTCCGATTTGCGTGCTTATGGCCTGATTCCTGAAATCATCGGAAGGTTGCCCATCCTTACCACCATGGAATCACTGGATAAGGAAACACTCAAAAGCATCCTCACCGAGCCCAAAAACGCGCTGATTAAACAGTATGTGCGTCTTTTTGAACTGGACGGCATCAAGTTGAGCATTGCACCGGAAGTAATTGATTTCATCGTTGATCAGGCCTTTGCCTACAAGTTGGGCGCGCGTGGTTTACGCAGCATTTGCGAGGTGATTATGATGGACTTCATGTTTGCCGCACCGGGCATGAAAAAGAAAACCCTGAACATCACCCTTGCAGATGCTCAGGAGCAATGGAAAAAACACAGAGGCGCCACAATGGCGGCCTGATTGATGTATCTTGGCAGGCACTTGCACTGCCTATGAACTTCGAAAAAAATCAGCCCCGAACGCTTTGGGGATGGGCCATGTATGATTGGGCCAACAGTGTTTTTTCTCTTTGCATCGCCACGGCCATCTTCCCTATTTATTACCAGCAAACCACACCGGCTATGGTTGATGTGCTGGGTGTTCCGGTGAAAAACACAGCAATCTATGAATACGCTGTTTCTGCCTCTTTTCTGCTCATTGCATTCCTGTCACCGCTCTTGTCCGGAATTTCCGACTACCGCGGTAACAAGAAAAACTACATGCGATTTTTTGTATGGCTGGGCGCTTTGAGTTGCATGTCAATGTACTTTTTCACCGGCGACAATGTAGCCACAGGCATCGCCACGCTGATGTTGGGCACCATTGGCTTTACCGGAAGCCTGGTATACTACAACTCCTACCTGCCGGATATTGCAACGCCCGACCGCTTTGACAGGCTCAGCGCCCGCGGATATTCACTGGGTTATGCCGGAAGTGTCATCTTACTCATCCTCAACCTGCTGCTCATCCAAAAGCCAGAATGGTTTGGTTTGGCCGATACAGGAACCCTGCCTTCCCGTCTGTCTTTCCTTTCTGTAGGAATCTGGTGGCTGGCATTTTCCCAAATCACCTTTAACCGCTTGCCTGCCGTGAGCAACCGCAAAGAAGCCAATCTGCGGGAAATGGTTGGAAAAGGATTTAAGGAACTGAACAAAGCATGGAACATGGCCCGAAAAGACCAGATGCTCATGCGCTTCCTGCTTGCCTTCTTCGTGTACAATATGGGCGTTCAAACCATCATGTACCTGGCAACTTTATTTGGCAAAGACACCCTGAAAATCAGCACATCGTACCTGATTGTCACGGTGCTCATCATCCAACTCATCGCTATTCCGGGCGCCATATTCTTTTCATGGCTATCAGGAAAAAAAGGGAATAGAACATCCTTACTCCTGGCAACCATTATCTGGGTACTGATTTGTCTGGCGGCCTATTATTTACCTGTTGGGGAAGAAGTGCCCTTCTTCATCTTAGGCTCCTTTGTAGGTTTGGTGATGGGCGGTATCCAAAGCACATCGCGCGCCACCTATGCTAAATTCATCCCTGAAACAAACGACACAGCGTCCTATTTCAGCCTGTATGAATTTGCTGAAAAAACTGGAATTACACTGGGTACACTGATTTACGGTATTGTTGACCATATTACCCACGACATGCGCAACAGTGTACTCATCCTGATGTCCTTCTTTGTGGTAAGCATTTGGCTTTTGATCCGGATCAACGACCGCAGGCTTCAGGGCCAGTCTTGACTTCGCGCTTAGCGCAATAAAATCACAAGCCCATTTGAGGCTACTGCTCGCCCGGAGGCAGTTCTAAACTTGAGCGACCAGGCGTATGCGCCTACAGGAAGTGCTGTACCATCTGGATTCTTCCCATCCCAGCCAGTTTCAGGCAAGTCACTTTGAAACACCTTCTGGCCCCAACGGTCGTAAACGCTCAGTTGAAAATCAGCGACTTCTTCGGCGATACTTACTTTGAATGTATTGTTTTCCTCAGGCAATAACCCATCTGGGGTGAAGGCATTGGGCACGTAATAATGTAAGGGCGGATTCACGCGTACCTGTCTCATGGCTTCACCCACACAACCATGCTCGGAAACAGCGCGCAGCAGGATGTCATAATTCCCCGGTGACGGGAAGTTCACAATAGGTCGTTCGCCGCGTTGCGTCCATTGCCCCGTGCCCTGAATCGTCCAGTAATACTTCAGAGAGTCCGGACAAACTGCATTCGATTGCAGCGTTACGCTTGGATATTCCCAGTCCACAACGGTTCCTGGTAATACGTCAAATGCTGCGCTGGGCGTTGCATATACACGGATGGAATCAGGCAACAAGATGGTTTGGGAACACCCTTCTTGTTCCAGGTAGAGCGACAAGGGATAAACACCGGGTTCGGCAACGCGCAAGCGGAATTGATGGGCGCCGGCAGCTTGTATTTCAGCGGTGCTGATCCAGCGGTATTGATCAGGAAACACAGCGCCTGGCGCAAAAAGGCTTGCCTGCGTTTCAAAAGGTGCGCAGCCTTGAGTTGCCGCAAATTGTGCGCTGAGCACCGGCATGGTTTTCACCTTTACAGGAAGCACGGTATCTGCATCAGGACAAACATTCTCTGATTTAGCAGTGATGCGCACAGAAGCGGTTCCGGCCATTGGCAAGGGACTGAATCGTGTTTGAGTACCTGAGGTTTTCGACAGCGCATCTTCCTGATTGCTGAAGAAGTTAAATCGGTTGCCGTGATTGGACTGCACCGTGATGTCCAGAAAGGAACCTGCACAAATCGCTGTTTCATAACCCTCCAGACGTGTGAACTTGGGTGGAAGCACCGTTTTGAGTTGGTAATGAAGCGTATCCGCACAATGATGCTGAGGATCTTCGTAATGATAAACCGCGAGCAGCGTGCCGGCTGTTGCCGGAACATGCAATAAATCCCCCTGCACCCCGCTGCCATACCAATCACCGCCAGATGGCTGAGCCTTGAGTTCCAAATACTGGGCCCTAGCTGCACAAAGCACCTCCGGCATTTGCGTATTCAGAGAAAGCGTTGGTTTTGGCTTCACTTGAAATTGCTGCTGGTGTTCAATGACACAACCTCCACCCTGCCAGCGGTACGTGATGTCTATAACGCCCGGGAGCAGCTGTGCCGTGGTGAGTGTATCTCCGGAAATTGGATTCCCGTTGACCTGCCAGGTTCCCCCCGTAAGCCGCAATCCACTTTCCCTCCGCAAGTCAAGCACAGCCTGACCTTCACATAAATCAGGAAGTTCGCCAATGCCATGAACAGGCAACTGGGTAATGGTAATTTCTGCCGTATCACGGCGTATACAGCCAAATGCATCGGTACAATAGGCCAAGAGCCTGTTTACGCCAACATTTCCCTGATGCCGCAACCGGAGGTTGGGCCATTGCCCGGCCAAAGCCGAAGTTCCCTGAAGCAGTTGCACATTCAACGTTGCGGATGAAGTGCACAATGGCCGCAGCAATAAATCAGGCGCACTGCTGCAAATGGCGGTATCAGCAAAGTTTATAGGTTCATAAGGATGGGGCTGCACCAGCAAACGCGTGTTTACAGAACAACCCAAATGGTCCAAAAGCTGTATTTCTTTTCGGTACGATTTCAAAGGATTGGACGGCATGAAGAATGCGTGCAGGGAATCTCCCAAAACGCCATCCCATAAAACAGTAAAAGGTTTGGTGCCACCCTTCACACGAAGTACTGCCGTTCCAGGTATGCCGGGACAAAGTTGCACAGCCGCATGGATGCTTACTTCCGGGCGTGTAAACGATGGAAAAACAATGCTGTCTTCGGCAATACTGACACAGGAAGTAACGGCATTAATCAATTCCAGACGCAACTTATAGCGACCACCTTCAGGCAGTTTAAACCTGGGGCGCATGCCGGTTTCCTGCGCAAGCAATTCATCCTTGCCATTAAACAAATACCATTGATAGATATGGCCCACATGATTACTGGAAGCTGTACCTATGGCATTCAGGTAGCCGCAAGTATCCGAAGTTAAAACCATTCCTGCTTTTACTTTTTCGGCCACGCGAATTCGTATGCTTGAAAATGCACGCAAATTCAAAGGACAAGCCTGATCGCGAACTGAAAAGGTAATCCGATAAGGGGTGCTGCGCACCTGTGCTGAACTTGGAGTCCAGCAAAAAGAAGCATCAGCAGTGCCGCGTTTTGAATTATTCTGTTTGAACTGAAACCCTTTAAAATCGGCATCTACCTGCAACAACATAGAATCCTGAACGCCGAGGAACGCCGGATCATTTCCGTACACCTCAACGCAGGATTCCTCCCCGGCACAATGCCATTCATCGGCACCAACAATTTTCAAGGTTGGAGCTGCATTTTTTACAGACAGCACCAAATACTGTAAGTCCCTGCGCACCGTGCCTACCAAGGTCATCTCTCCGCCAATCCTTCTCCATTCCCGAACTTCCATGACGAGAAAACCTCTTGAACCGCTGGTTAAAGGTGTAAATACCAAATCGCCATCCAGTGAATCCAGATACAACCCTGTTGGCGGGTTGGCACTTGGATTTACCGGACAAGGTGCGGTACCGGCACAAAATACTTCCAGCGGTTGTTTGGGCGTTAGTCCTGCAGGATACAACACATTGCGTTCATAACCTTTCTGCGCAGCTACAAGATGATACGACAATGAATCACCGTCCTCATCGGAGGCATGAAGATTATATCTGAAAGGTTCATTTTCAGCCAACAGATAAAACGCAGGTGCTGCTAATTGGGGGCTGTTGTTGGATAAATAATTGCATAAATCCAGAGCTGCATAATTGTAAAAGTATTCAGCAGTGCCCCAGGCGTCCGTCCGCGCATCTATCCGCACGGAAACATGCAGCTTGCACTGTACAGACATCAATGCGGTAAAATCAAATATTCCGGAATAAATCCAGGCTTCGACCCCGGCGTTGATTCCTGGGTTTGTTGTACATGCAGAAGCCACTGTGCGGCATACCGGGGTAATGTCGCTTATGCTGATTCTTGTGAGGTCAACACTGCCCAGTTTCTGCCCTGCCTGCAAAGTTCCCGGAGCGCCTAAAATGTCGAGATCGGGAATATCAGGGCAGTTCTCCGTATTAAATGCACATTCGGCGCAATTTCTGTACACCACCAATTGAAACTGATACGTATTTCCCGACTGCTTCCGGTAGGTAATTTCACCGCCTACCACATGCGATGCGCGCGCGCTGTGCTGCATACATGTGATGCTCAGCACCAGAATCAGCATCATACGGAATGCGAATCGCTTCATGGTATACAAATATAACAAGAAGGGGGGCTTTTGCCCCCCTTCCATTTCGTAGATCATTCAGATGCTTAGCGCAGCAAGGTAACGGTTCCGGGGAACTTGTACACCTTACCTTCAAAGCTGGTCAGTTCAACCAGGTAAGCATATACATCCTGTTGACAATCAACACCGTTGGCCTTTCCGTCCCAGCCCTTGTCAATGTCTTTGGTTTCATAAAGCTTCTCACCCCAGCGGTTGAAAATTACCATTCTGAAGCTGGAGAAATTCTGTGCCACTACATTGAAGTTGTTGTTGAAATTCGGTCCAGCCTGATCGGGTGTAAAGGCGTTGGGAATGAACACGATGATGTCCGGTCCGATTTTCAAGGTGCGCACTGCCGTATCCTTACAGCCTTTGTCAGAACTTACAATCAACTGAACCAGATAAGTAGCGGTATCCTTGCCATAAGCAAATGCAGGGTCACGCTGTGTGCTGGTATCGATAGCCTTTCCTGAACCAAAATTCCACATGTTCCGCAGCAATGAATTGTCTGCGATGGAGCTTTGATTGAAGAATTGGAATTTGGGCAATGCAATGGTGGTATAGTACTGTGGGTCTGAAGTAAACTGAGCTACCGGAACCGGCCAAACGTCCACATAATCAGGTTTGCTTACGGTTGTTTCACAAGGACCTGCCGTATTGGTTACGGTCAATGTCACTGTGTATTTACCCCAGCTTTTGTAAATGATTCCAGGAGCATCGGCCAGTGAAGACGTATCTCCATTGCCGAAATTCCATTTATAAGTCAGCGTAGAAGCCGGCAGGTTGTTCACGGTAGAAGTAAACGAACTTACCAAAGGCTCACATCCCTGTAGCGGATCGCCTGTAAAATCAACCTGCGGATAAGGATGAATGTTCACCAGGATGCTGTCGCGCACTGCAGGACATACATTGGGTGTTGGTGCTACGTTTTGCACCTTCAGCATCACCGAGCGGGTTGCCTTGTCTGCGGCACCAGGTGTGTACACGCTGCTTGTATCCTGAGCGCTGAAGGATCCATCGCCCATGCTGGTCCATTGCACACCCGGTGACCAGGTAAGCCTGCTGTTCAGGGTCAGCGTCTGGTCGTCGCAGATGCTGCCTGGCTTCGGCGTAAGGATGCTCAGTGAAGGCATGCTCTGCACCAGAATCTGGAAACTGTCGCGAATGCTGCAGCCAAATGGATCGGTGTATTTATACACGAGAGAATAAGGACCTTCAACCAAAGCAACATTATCGGTTCCGGGCGTAAACACGCTGTTTCCGGGGCCACTCAAGCGTTTGCCTGTCCACGAACCTGTTCCACCAACAGGGGAAACGAACGTTGGAGCTAGGTTTATTGGTGGATCAATGCTACAAACGCGCATGTTTGCAGGCAAGGTCATCTTGGGCAATTGCTTCACCACCAGGGTTCCGCTATCTGTGGCCAGACAGCCTGTTGCCAGGTGTACGTATTTGAATTCCCAGTCACCGTCACCGCTGGCAGGAACGAAATAGCGTCCGTTCAACACTGCGGCATTCAGCCCCGGATCGGTGCGGTCGCCGTTTCTGGCAATGGCAAACCAGCGGCCACCTACCGGATCGGTTACGCCGTTCAATGTAACATATTGGTTCAAATCAACGGTATCGTCATTCAGACAAACCTGGGGGAAACTCAACACCTTAGCCTTGGGTTCTCCCACAATATCAATTCGGGTGGTATCGCGGGTGAAGCATCCGGTAATTGGATCCTGGATGAAGAATGCCATATCGTAAGTACCGGCATAAAAATCTTCAGTCACGTCACCAAAGCAGAACTCATAATTTGGCGGCAACCCTGTTCCCTGATTTTTGTCTTTAATGAGGGTTGAAGCAGGAACACCACTCGGTGCGTTGAAGATGTTCCAATTATACAATGCACCGGTTTTCACCTTTGGAATGATGATGGATGAATCCATCAGGGCACAACCTTTATCCTGGCAATAAAGCCTGTCGCGCAGCTGAACAATGGGGTTGCCGTTGGTGGTTAAGCGGAAGCTGTCCTTATTGAAACAACCGGTTACCGGATCTGTGTATGAAACCCAGATCATGTCTGAACGACGGTTTCCGCCCTGCAAATCTGAGTTTTTAATTCTGCTGGTTCTGTAGATGTAGCTGCTGCCAAGGAAACTCACCATCAGCGTGTCTTTGGGACACCAATAGCGAACATTTTTACCAAACTTACTTTCAAGTCCTGTTTCCAGTCCGAGGTTTCGGTCGCCATAATCGTAACATCTTGCCGGCACTGATGACCTGAGGTCAGGTAATTTAAGCACCTTCACGCAAACGGTGTCTTTATCCTCACAGGTATGTTTATCCTGCGTTACAGATAAATACAATTCATAACATTGGTCTGTACTTGGGAATATTCGAATGGAGTTTAATGTTCCCATTGGAATATTAGAGGTAATGTTATGCCAGGTATAGTTGAGCTTTTGCGTGGCTGGCTGCCCGTTGGCAAAAATCAGGAGTGTGTCTTTGAAACACAGGTTTTTGTCCGGGCCTGCTTTAGCAACTACGGTGTCGTTCACAAAGAGGTTTACGGTATCGAAGCCATAGCACTTCCATGTGGTTTCTGTAACCTTCACCGAGTAGCGATTGGCTTTATGCACCAACAAAGTACGCGTGGTGTCCATGGTTGGATACCAGAGGTAGCGCACGGTATCGGCGTGTTGCGCATCAAACGTGGTATTCTCGTAAGTACAAATACGTTGGTCTGGACCCAAGTCTACAATGGGCAACGGCTTCATGTACACCTTAATCGTATCATCATCCACACAGCCATTGTTGTCGGTAATCAACAGGGCAATGGTTGAATCAGAAGTGATTTTTGCGGTGAATGTATTAAGCGTGTCGCCGGGGCGGTGGTCATGCGGGGTGGCCCAGCGGAACCGGTATGGAGCAGGACCGTTCGTGATGCGCGGAGCAAAGGTGATGCTGGACCCGTAACAGGCAAAGGTATCCGCACCGAAAGCCAGCTCTGCGGTAAACACCGGAGGAATGACTACCGTATCGTAATAAATGGTAGGACAATCTTCAGGGTTGTTGATCATGTGGGTGATGATGTACTTCCCGCCACGCTTGAACTGAACGGTATCAGTTTGTTTGGTGTTGATGGGGAAGATTTGAACCTTGTTCAGGCTGTCGCGGATTTCCCAACGATAACTTGGCCGTCCTTTGAAGTTGGCTTCCGGCTGGCTGTGGAAGGCAAACCTACCGCACTTCAGGTTGGTATATGTTCTTTTCGCCAAAGCCCTTTTCTTCACCTTCACACGGAAACCGCGGATGGAAGTAGCAGGACGAGGGCAGTTGTCATCAGCAGCGGTAACAGTAAACGTGTAGAATACATCACTGGCCTGGCCCATGCGGGTTTGCCAGCAGAATTCAGCAGTCTTTTCGCGGTCTTTAGGATTGGTAATGGTGAAGGTTGCACCGGGAATACCGCGGTTCCACTTCATCTGGACGGTATCCGCCTTTGTCTGGAATGGCGTAAACTGCTTATCCGTTCCGTCAATCTTGAAACAGATTTTATCTCCTTCGCAAACCGAATAGGTATTGTTTCCTTTGATTTCCGGCGGGTTGTTCGGTCCGCAGTTGGTTACAATCAACTGCATATCTCGTCGCGTTCGCCCAATCAGTTCCCACTTCTTAGTAGCGCTGTCTCGCCGGAATTCATCAATTTGTATCACCACCACACCCACTTCAGAACAGTCGGTAGGCGTAAAGATAATGTCACCTGTTTCTTGGTCCAGGTAAAAGCCTCTTGGCGGTTTGGCATTGGGCGCAGGTGTGCAGTTCTTCTGACCTGGGACAGGGCAGTAAGGCGTCATCGGGATGGTAGCAGAAAAACCACTTCCATAAGAAACAGAAGTTGAAAGCGTCTGCAAACCATTTACGAGGGAATAAGCCAAGGAGTCAAAATCTGCTGTATCTACCGCACCATTATTGAAGTAGAAAGGCTGGTTGCAGCAGAGGTATGCCACGGGCTCGTTACTCAAACTTGGGCTGCTGTTGCACTTTTTGCCAATCTTGCAGATATCCAGCATACAGGTAGTGATAAAATCCTGGTTGGACTGTCCGGTGGTGATGGCACCGTTGCGGCAGCACTGTCCGATATAAAAAGTAATCTGGCAACAATTGTTCTTCTTAAAGTTCGCCCAAGGGTTTTGGTTCAGGTCAATGGTCGCCTCATAGGTATGCTCTTCAACCCCTTCTTTGCCCGTAGTGGTATTTTGCGGGCTGCAGGGAGCTGAAGTTGCTTTACATACAGGCGTAATGTCCCTGATTTTTGTGCGGGTCATCGCAAGACTTGTGCTAGAACAACCGGCTGCTGTTGCACCCGTGGTTGGACTGTTAAAGGAGATACCTCGACAATCACGGTAAACCTTCGCAATGATCTTGTACTTCCCGTTCCCCAGACAGATGTAACTCATATCCGCCCCCATCATGTGCGACGCGAACGCCGCGGGAGCCGATAAGGCCAATCCAAGAATCGCAAGAATATATTTTTTCATGGGTATGTTTTTTTCTCGATAGATGATGTTTTAGTTCTGAACCTTTGTTACGATGCCTCGAGAGGTTTGGTTCTCTGATGTTGCAATCAGCAGCATGAGGCCCTCTTCTGGCAAATTTTTCAAATTAAAGGAAGACGCGTTCAAAATGCAATAGCTGCCCAACTTAACACCATTCAACCTGTAAAAGTCCAGTTGCATGGCCGCATTGGCGCGCGGAGGCTGCAATTCAAGCAATTCTCCTTTTTGCAGGAACAAAGGTTTCTGAACCTGCGGAATCATTGTTTGGTTCGCCAGCAAATAGGCGGCATTTTGTTTGAGCGTTTGAAGTTGTGCGGAAACCTGTTTCGGATCGTTGCCTACCCCATGGAGTGCAGCTACGGATACCTCCACAAGTGCAGAACCACCTGCTGGTAAATCGAAATCCTCGGTGCTGATTAATCCTGTTCTGCGACCGGGGAAATTCGCAGCTTCCCATTCATTCCAGGTTAAAGTAAATTGTGGATCGGTGCCGTTGCTGTACACAAAACCGGCGGGTAACAGCCCGTCCAATCCGGCATTTCCATAAGCCAATGGCTTTCCTGTTTTCCAGCGGGCACGTGCAAGGTTGTAATAATCAGCCATCAGAACCGGCTGTCCCTTAACCGCATCGGCTCCTGATTCAAAATAAATTGATGCACCTGCTTTTTTATTCAGGAACATAAGCGCACAGCCCGGAATCCCTGATCCAAAAAGTGGATCCTGAGCGGCTCCGTTATAGGCAACCAGCGCATTGTTTCCAACATCGGTCAGCAGGAAATCATCGGCATTGCTGCCAATGGAAAAATCCGCCACCAATGACAACCTCACCCCGTAATATGAAACGAGTGATCGATTGTGGATGGTAACACGCATGATGAAGCCTGCGTCATGTTTAGCATCGCTTTCAAATGCACGTACCAACTGCTGAACCTCTAGTCCCGGAGCTTTTCCAGAACCGGTTTGCACATTCTTCTGGTCATTTACCAGTGTATAGGCACAGCTGCTTCCTGTGAAATATGGGTAATCGCCAGACTGCGGATTGTAGGTTCCATTTTGATCGAAGTCCACATAAGGAGCCAACACGGCATCAAAGCCCTGCATGCCATTCGCCGGCCAGCGCAGCAATGAGGGCGGAATCTGATAACCGGTGGTTCTGAATGATTGCCGGTGAGCGCCTACAGTTGCCGCATCTGCGGTGAACACCTCGTTCCAGTATACGGCACTTGCCGGCGGAGCACTGCGTAAACCCAATGGTCCGGGTTGGAAATCGGTGGAATCGGAGAATACATCCTGAGTGCAACCCACCATGTTACCAGCGCCGTCTTTGGCTGTGAGCCAAAAACCTAATTTCTGGATCAGCGGCATTCCGGAATTGTTGCGAATCACACTGAACCCCGACTGGTTCCGTTGGCCCCAGCTTCCATCGGCACAAATGAGTGCCACATGGCCCGCACTGCGGATCCATGCTGTATCCAGTTGCGCCTGCAAGGCTTGCAACAAAAACAGGGGCGCTATGTACCATAAACGCTTCATCTTCCGGGGCGGAAACTGATTCCTACATTCAGACCCAACTGCAGCGCATGATGTGCGGATGTCGTTTTTGAGAGGTTGAGTAAGCCATAGTTCAGGCGTGGTTCAACAGTAAAGAAGAAGCCTGGTGCGAGCGTCTTACGCATGCCCAAACCAAACTCGCTGTTCAGCTGAAACCGCCGCATAAAACGCAAATCCTCCATGAAGGCCACTGAACCGTCGGCCTGCATGCGCATACCCGAAGACCTGAGCACATAACCGGGAGCAAGGGATCCGAACACATAAACGCCCGAACCTTGCAGCGCATATTGAATTCCTACAGGCACACTGAACAAGCGACTTCTGTTTGAAGCCGTGTAACGCGTATGGTGCACGCTGTGCAGCATCACCGTGTCGTGCACTGAAATGGTGCGGTCAGGCAGGCCCGGTTCTTTAATGACTACATTTTTCACATCAGTGAGCATCCTGGTTTCTGCGGTTTGTTGCAGCCAATCGAATCGGCTCCACTGCTCTGCGTATTTTAAACCTGTAAACCAACGGAATTGCTGATTCAACTGCCGGCCCACACGGATACCCGCCTGCAACATGCCAGCCTTTTGCTCCGTTTGATGCAACAGTTGATTGTAAGCGGGATTCGCAGCCCGTACCTGCATCCAGGCCGGTTCTGTCATCACCTCAAACAGCCAGGTATTGGTGGTGATACGTCTACCGCCGTACATGGAGGAACGCTCCGAAGGCTGAGGTCTTTCTGTTCCTGACAGCAAACGGTTGATGACCTGGCTGTTCAGATGAACCGGCTTCCAGTCTTCAATTCCCGACTGTTGCAGCGCGCTTAAGGGTGGATAAACCGTCCATGAACCTTCGGACGGAACAGCATCAGTCAGTAATTTATCGAATGGCAGGCTGCGGAATTGCGCTTGTTTTGGGGTTCCTGAACGGCGCCTGTTTGCCTGTGAAGCAGCGTGCGTTGTTTGTGCGGGCGTATGCGTTCGCTGCGTCTCTGCCGGCGGGAACGCTTGGCCAGAGGCAGATGGTTCCGCGGTTGCGTTTGGTACAGCCGATGTGGAAGGATTTTTCGCCTCCGGCTGCATTGTTGCGGCATGTTCTGTTTGTGAAGCAGTGGCCACTTCTTCCAACATTACCGGACGGAAGAAGAACCAGCCGCCAACCAGCAAAAAGGTACCAACAACGCCGGCAATACCAAGTCGCAACAGGCGACTGCGTTTTCTGCGTTTTCTGCGCATCCGCCGGGCAAACACTTGTGTCAACAAGCCCTCATCGACAGGAGCTTCCATCTGAAGCAGCCGTTTTTTGAAATTCACCGGCTTGTTCATGCGTGTCCCTCCTGTTGGTTTTTTATGAGTCGCTGCAAATACTTGCGCGCCTTAGACAGCTGCGACCTCGAAGACGCTTCTTCAATTTCCAGCATCTGTGCGATTTCCTTATGACTTAAATCCTCAATGACATGAAGGTTAAACACCAGTCGGTAGCCGTCGGGCAATTTGGAAATCAAAGCGAACAAAGCTTCCGTTTCCATGGCATCGAGCACAGAATCAGGTACTTCCTGTTCCATCGCGTGCTCTTCGAGGGATGCGGTGAAGCGCCTGCTGCGTATTTTGTTGATGGAGGTATTCACCGCGATGCGACGCACCCAGCCTTCCAGGGATCCCTGGTGGTTGAAACTGCCGATGTGGTCGAATACCTTCATAAATGTTTCCATCAAAGCGTCTTCTGCATCTTCACGATTCTGACAGTACCGAAGGCATACAGCCATCATTTTCCCGGACATGCGATGGTACAGTGCTTCCTGGAACTTTCTCAGTTCCTTTTTGCATCCCTCCACCAACTCCTGTTCCGTCATTCAACGTGTTCATTGTACGCTGTGTGGTTTAAAGACCCCCAAGCGTTGCATTTCGCTGCCTCGAAAATTGATTTTTTTTTGAAAACCTGCACAAAAAACATGTAAGTCCTTGATAATCAAGGGTAAAAAAACCGTATTTATTGAAGCAGCAGCAAGCGAAGATGCTAATTTTGCCAGTGCATGAGTTTTGTCATTCACCATGAAGCACTGCAATCGTTCGTGCATGAAGTTTTTCTGCACATGGGATGCTCTTCACAAGATGCGGCAACCGCCACTTCGGTATTGCTAAAAGCTGATTTACGCGGCATCGATTCACATGGCGTGGCCAGGCTTAGTGGATATATGCGCCTTTGGCAGGCAGGAAGAATCAACCCGAAGCCGAACATGCAACTGGTTGCCGAAACGCCCAGCACCGGCACCCTTGACGCTGATGCTGCACTCGGACTGGTGAGCGCGCCCCATGCCATGAACCTTGCAATTGAAAAAGCGAAAGCATGTGGTTCCGGCTGGATTGCCGTGCGCAACAGCAACCATTTTGGCATTGCCGCCTACCATGCCATGATGGCTCTGGAACACGACATGATTGGCTTTGCACTTACCAATGCAAGCCCATTGGTAACTCCGGCAAAAGGTGCAGAACGCATGTTGGGCACCAATCCCATTTGCTGGGCCTTCCCCGCCGGAGCAGAAGCACCGGTCATTCTGGATATGGCCACTTCCGCGGCAAGCAATGGTAAACTGGAAATTGCCGAACGGAAAAATAAGGACATTCCCGAAGGATGGCTGGTGAGCCGTGATGGCAAGGCCAGCCACAATCCTGCAGCACTCAAGGAAGGCGGCATGCTGTTGCCGCTGGGCAGCGACCTGGAGCACGGTTCTTACAAAGGCTATGGCTTATCGGCTTCGGTGGACATCCTCAGTGGCGTGCTCAGCGGCGCCAACTACGGCCCCTGGGTGCCGCCTTTTGTAGCATTCCTGCCTGTTTTACCCGATTTACCCGGCGCCGGCATCGGGCATTTTGTGGGTGCCATGCGCGTGGATGGATTCAGGCCGGTGGAAGCCTTTAAAGAACATCTGGATCAGTGGATCCGTCGGTTTAGGGAAACCAGGCCGGCTGATTCAGGAAATCCGGTGATCATTCCCGGTGCACCAGAGCAGGAAATGCATGAAACCCGCCTGCGCGAGGGTATTCCCCTGAACGACAAAGTGCTCGCCGACTTAACCCAACTTGGTCAATCCCTGAACATTCAATTCCCAACATCCTGATGGAAGCAACAAAAAGAAATAAACTTATCGTAGCCATCATATTCCTGCTGGCCGTTTTGGGCAGCGGTTATGTGATGTTTCGCGGGTACGTGTATAATGCCCCGCTGATCAAGAAAGAAGAGCTGCGTGGCCGCACGCAATACGACCTCGAACTGATCGACAGCCTGGAGGAAGTGAACAAGAAGAAACACTGATTTTCCTTACTGTCTGATCAGTCGGTGCACACTGCTGGTGCCTTCCATTTCCAGCTTCAGGAAGAATATACCTGCAGCCAATCCCTGTAGGTCAATCTGACGCCCCCCAGCCATATTCCCGCTGCGTAATACTTTCCCGTCACTGCTCATGATTGTGAATTGGACCGCTCCAGGATTAAGACCCCGAATCTGCAGTACATCGTTGGCGGGATTCGGATAGATTTCTATTTTTTGCTGTGGAAGCGCTGAAACCGCACTGGCGCTGCCGTAAACGTCGCTGCAGTTTGCCGGCTCCAGCATAGGCAGCAGTCCACAGGCGCGGAAGGTAAAATTGCGCGATTGCTGCACCACATAAGTTGCTGCCTGAACCTCTTCGCGGGTAATGGTGTCGCGTTTGTTCCATTTGATGGCCGGAAGTTGGTGCACGATGGGATGCATGGTTTGTCCTTCTTCAGAAACATGGGCCAGTTGCAGCGAATGCCCCAGTTCGTGCATCAGCACATAACGAAACTTGGCAAACCCATCCGGAGTTGCTCCGGTGCCGTAGTAATAGTTGGTTCTGCCGGAAAAACGTATTTCTTGGGCGCGCACATAGTAAAAGGTCTCCGAACCAAGGATGCAGGAACTCCACAACTGCTCGTAGCGCGCTACAACGCCCGATGCCAATTCGCTGCCCGCTGTATCAAAAGCAATAGACTGCACCTGGTCGGCAAGGTTGAAGCGTGCAGATGTGCCACGCTGTTCCAGGGTATAATGCACGCCGGTGCGACAGCGAAAATGACGGAACACATCTTCAATAGCCTGCTTTGCATCGCTGTTGTTCCGTAAGTCGTGATGCATGGTCCAGAAATAGCCGCCTGCCCCATTCTGGTTGTTCAGGTAATAAAGATCTGCAGGGTTGAATTGCCGCATCGAAACATTTGCGAGAATACGCAGGCTGTCGGTTGATTCCTGCGCACCCGAACCACTTACCACCCTGATTAAGGTGCTGTATCCGGAAGGAATTTCCACTTCAATCCTGGTATCGCTCCAGGAAATATAGCGGAAGGTGGCAGAAAGCGTTTCATCGCTAAATCCCATGCCATAGGGATTAAAGGCCACATAGCTGTTTCCTCTGGTATTGCCAAAACCGCTGCCTGTGATGGTCAGCACCTGTCCGATTCCGGCAACGGCCGTTTTGGGACTGAAACTTATGGCTCCGGCACGGAGCGGCTGTCCTTGTGGTGCTGGTCTGGGGACTTCGTTACGTTCGGCGCGTACTTCAGGAAGCGCGAGGAATTCATTGGCCGTACCCAATCGTTTGCCGTCGTAATCGAAGTATACGCCTTCCTGCTTCCGCAGTAAACCCTGCAAACTGGCATAAGGCAACAAGGCACCTTTGGCGGCATCGCGGTAAAGAAACCAAACACCTTCGGTTCCCTGAAGCGGCATCAGGGTATTGGTATAACTCATGCCTTCCCCATCAAGCATGCCGCCTTCAGAAACCATTTCTATTGCCGGAGGCAAGGCTGAAAGACCTTTCCAAGCGGCATCGGGAACCAGAAAATTCCGTGTGTAGATGCGTCCGTCGCGAGCATCACGGAAACACTCCTGCCGGACCAGTTTTGCAGAAACAACCACATCGGCAGCTGCTACGCGTTCCGCCAGGGGAATATGCATCAAGGAACAATAATCCTGAGCGGGAAGTGTATGCAATCCTGCAATCAAGGCTGCGCAGCATAGGGCAAATTTCTTCATAAAGCATCAGCCCTGAGGGCCTCCGCCTCAAAGATACTGATCCATCAGCTTTTCCATCAGCACTGCGTCTGAGAGCTTGGATTCCAGCTGATTTGAAATGATGTGTTCCAGCAGTGCATTGTTGCGCCCGCCCTGATCCAGCGCGAATTTGTAAGGTTCCTGACTGAAGGCCACCAATTCATACTGACTGCGGAAACGGTGCGGATAAAGTTCGGTTAGTTCATGTTCCACATGTTTTTTATGCAGGAAGTCAGCATCGCCCACCAGGTCGCGCATTTCCACGAAGTTCTGCAACGCGAGGCTGGCAATGGCATCCGCGTTGGGTTTGCGCAATTCCTGATAAGCAGCAAACGCCCTTGGCATATCGCCGCCATAGGTTTCGATGCAATCGTCCATAACCAGGCAATCTTCAAAAGAGCAGTTCATTCCCTGACCATAGAAAGGCACGATGGCATGGGCTGCATCGCCCAATAAGGCAGTTTTTCCTTTTACCCAAGGGAAGCTGCGCACGGTTACCAGGTTTCCTGTGGGGTTTTGGTTGAAATCCTTCAGGTAATTGGGCATCAGCGGAACCGCATCAGGGAAATTCTGTTTCATGAACTGCTCCACGGCATGGTCATCCTTGAGGCTCGCAAAACTGGTTTCGCCTTCCCAAGGGAAGAACAAGGTACAGGTAAAGCTGCCGTTCGGGTTGGGCAGCGCAATGAGCATGTATGAAGCTCTTGGCCAAATGTGGAGGCAGTTTTTCTCCATGGCAAAGCCGCCATCAGCCGTTGGCAGAATTTCCAGTTCTTTATAGCCGTGCTCAATGTAATCCTGTGAATAATTGAACCGGCCTGAACGTTGAAACGCATCGCGCACAGCGCTGTAGGCACCATCGGTACCGATGAGGTAATCACCGCTGAAGCTCACTACTGTTCCATCGTTGTCGATAAAATCAGCCGTAGCAGTTTCCAGATCGGCCTGGGTACAGCGATGGTTGAAGTACAAATGGATGTTCGGGTATTTATCTGCCAGCTGCAGCAATTGCACATTCAAGCCGCCACGCGATACCGAATAAATGGCCTGACCATCTTTGCCGTAAGGCTGATAGCTCAGGCTGCCGTCCACGGCGTGCATCATGCGGCCGAACATGGGAACAGCTTCTTCCAATACCGGAATATCGAGCCCAACGCGTTCCAGGGCACGGATGCCCCGATTGCTCAGCGCAAGGTTGATGCTGCGACCACCCTGATATTGCCCTCCGCGCATGTCGGGACGACGTTCAAACAAATGCACTTCATAACCGCGTTTAGCCAGGTAAACCGCCAACAGTGAGCCAGAGAGTCCACCTCCTACCAATCCAATTTTCATCGGGTGTCAAAATTATACTGCACGTTGGTTCGTACAACTGATACATCACATAATTTGGACTTAATTTCACCACCTGATGCGGATACATTTTATAGCCA
>JBIKKI010000133.1:0-6165 GCA_044360435.1 Bacteroidia bacterium | reverse complement strand
GGTTTTCACCAAACGACCTTTGTCTATACCCAAAACCGGAATTACCCTAATCCTTCTCATGGTTTCCATTGAATAAAACGGTGCATCATTTCCATGCCAAACCGATGGCTTTTTTCCGGGTGAAACTGCATTCCGGCTATATTCTCACGGCTCACCGCGCAGGTAAAATCATAGCCGTAATGTGCATGCGCCAGGGCATCTTCCGGTTTATTACATTTCCAGTGGTATGAATGCACAAAATAGAAGCGCTCCGGTTCCTGAAGGTTGGGGAACAGTGGATGCTCGCGGGTTGGTTTCACTTCGTTCCAGCCCATGTGCGGCACTTTAAGCGCACCCATTTCTTCTTGCCTGAACCTGATGATATTGGCATCAAACCAAGCCAAACCTTCCACAGCTCCTTCCTCGCTGTGTTTTGCCATCAGCTGCATGCCCAGACAAATGCCCAGGATGGGAACTTTTCGCTCCAAAACAGCCTCATTCAATACGGGCAGCAACCCGGAATGATGCAGGTTTTCCATGCCTGCGGCAAAGTGGCCCACACCCGGCAAAATGAGTTTTTCAGCTGCAGCCACCACGGAAGGATCCGCAGAAATTTCGCTCTTCCCTCCTGCTTTGCGAATCATGTTCCTAATGGAAGCCAGATTGCCGAGGCCATAGTCGATGATGCAAATGCTCATAATTTCAGTGTTGTGCCTTTGTTTGAATTTCGAAACGTTGCACCATCATTCAATCCGCAGGCGATTGCGTTATCAAGAAACAACATGGTTGCTTGTGGTATAGGATTGAACAATACGCGCATACTGTGTTGCTATGGAAGTGTGCCCGGCCGTTTCACGCGATGGGGATGCTTTCTTGGACAATTGATTCAGCATCCGGATCAACTGTTCCTTTTCGGACACGTGAATCAGGGTTTTCCCGTCCACGCAATATAGGTCGCTTTCGTTTTTTTTCTCGTAGGTGATGCACGGAGTGCCAATCCATTGTGCTTCGATGCTCACTGTGCTTCCGAAGTTAATCACCAGATCGCTAAGCAGCAGTTGATCTTTGAGTGATTGTTTGTGGGAAGCTATTCCCGGCTTGATCACTTCGAAATGAAATGCCGGATTCTTGGGGAGGTATAAAAAATCTTCGGTTTCTAATGGATGTGGTCTGTACAGCACCACACAATCGCTGTGCGCATTGGCCCAGGCGTATAAAGCATCGAGGGCCTCAACCTTATCCATGCGAAGGTCTTTGGCAGAAACCACGCTGATGACCAGTTTGTTTTGGACTTCTTCAGGCGTAATGGGCATAGAACCTGTGTATTCAGGATTGGCCAATGCATCTTGCTGCAAACTTCCGGCAACCACCAGCTGTGCTTCAGGAACATGAACCTTCTCGGACAGCAATCGTTTCATGGCTTCATCCCAAACGATCCATGCGCTGAAGGTAGTTCCGGCGCTGATGGCTTCGGCCGATTTGATTCCGTTCATAGTATTGACCACATGTTTGCCATGCTTTGCCGCAAGGGCACAAAGGATGTGTCCCACATGTGTATTTTCCTGAGCCAAGCCTACCAAAACCTTTGTATTTCCCTGAAAAAGCTGTTCACCCCAGAACAAGCAATCAGCAATTTGCTGATAATCGTTTAACCAGGCATTCAGGCAAAAAAGTTCTGACTTGTTCAATCGGTACAATGGCACGAAAGGAATGTGTAAACGCGGGGCCGACGGTGCTTTCCACACCTGCCAGTGCTTTTTGAGTTCCTGCAGTTCCTCTGCTTTGAACTTTGCCTTGGGCGGAAGCACCCAGCATACCTGTTCCCTACCCAATTCCCGGGCAACCGGAAGCAGGATGTTGCATTCAAACATATCTTCAACCATCAAGGCCACGGTTGCGCCCTTGGGAATTTCTGCCCCTTTGGAATTGTTTGTTTTCCGCCTCGACTGCAGGAGTTGCTTGAGGTACTTCAAACTGAATTTCACGCGACTGATGGGATATAAATCAGGTACGGCAACGGGAACCATATCCGGGTGCTTTTTCAACCATGCTTCGAGGTATCCATATTTACGGTTTGCCCAAAGTGCCGTTTTCTGTATGGCCGGCATCAAATCAATGTCCTGTTGAAAACGCAGTCCGGGTGCTTTCCGGAGCAGGGAAGCAATAACGGGGGCATTGCTGTTCCAGGCCTCCCAGGTGCCTGAAATCCGTTCACTGTTGGCATCGTAAATGGACAAACCTTCCGGCGCCGGCTGCTTCAACTGATTACACAACAAGGCATCTGCTTTGGTTAACGTTAGTCTGTGCGCTGCCTGAGCGTCAAAAATATCAGTGACAAAAACCTTCATTCAACGAGTTTGGATGTAAAGAAAAAGCGAATAAAGCCTTAATCTGCAGCCCTTTAGAAATTCGTACACTACAGCGTCACAAACTGATGTAACAGTTCCAGGCCTTGACTGCCGCTTTTTTCAGGGTGAAACTGTGTACCGAAAACCAAGCCATTTCTTACCGCCGCAGCAAACTTAAAGCCTGCGAAATCCGCTTCCGCCCAAACATGTGCGGTATGTTCAGGTCGGGCATAGTAACTATGAACGAAATAGAACGGATGCACATCGGCATGTTCCGAAAGCGGCGTATCCTTCCATCGTCCGTGTTCCGGTTCACGTATGAACTCCCAACCAACGTGCGGTATTCTGTTGGGTTTACCTGCGGCATCCAGGGACGGCAGCGGCAAAACATCACCGGGAATGAGGTTCAGGCCCGGAGTTTCCGCCATTTCAAAGCCTCGAGAAAGCATCATTTGCATACCCAGACAAACCCCAAGAAACGGCTTTCCTGCGGCAGCATGCCCGATCAATGGTGCTACAAAACCCAAATCATGCAACAACTTCATGCCATCAGGGAAAGCGCCAACTCCGGGAAGGACAATTTTATCCATGCCGGAAACGGATTTGGCTTCGGTAATTATGGAAACTTCTGCACCCACATGAGCAAACGCACGGTAAATACTCAACAGGTTGCTGAGGCCATAGTCGATAATGCCTATTTTCTGAGTCATAAGATGCGCAAAGAGGAATGTTTACCGCAAAGGTATTCCCGCATTTCGGCAATATTCTTTGATTGCCTGAATGGAAGTAATACCGTAATGAAGCGCATAGGCAACAGCCACAGCGTCGGCACCGGATTTAAATGCCTGAGCTGCGTGTTCAGGACTGCCCAAACCACCACTGGCGATTACAGGTACGGAAACCTTGGAACTCACCGCTTCAATCAAGGCTAAATCAAAACCTTTTCTGGTTCCTTCCCTGTCTATACTGGTGAGCAAAATTTCACCGGCGCCAAGTTCAACCGCTTCCTGAGCCCAATCAACCACCGAACGCCCGCTGTTCTCGCGACCTATATCATAGTAGGCATCCCAGCCATTTACATTTTTCTTGGCCTGAATACTGACAACGCAACATTGGGCCCCGTAACGGCGGCTGATATCTGTGATGAGCTGCGGATCCTTGATGGCACCCGTGCATACGGCAACTTTATCTGCACCAGAACGCAGTAAATCCGTGGCATCAGCCAATGAGCGAACGCCTCCGCCGGCAGTGAGCGGTACAAATACGTGGTCTGTTGTTTGGCGCACAATTTCTGTGAGTTTATCGCGACCATATAGGCTGGCAACCACATCCACGTAAATGATTTCATCGATGCCCTGTTCGTAATAATTAGCACAATATTTCTGAGGGGTATCAGGTAAGAAACGCCAACCTTCCAGATGCATGCCTTTGATCAGGCGTTCCTGTTTAATATCGAGCCTTGCGATGATTCTGTTTAGGGCCATCCTTTGTTAAAGTGTACTTTTTATGTTTTCTTTTTTTTGAATAATGCTCTGTAAACAATCCCTAATTTAGATTTTACGCCTTTGGGGGTGAGCCAATTCTTGGCAAATGTTAAGAACGGTTTCTCTCGGGCCTCCAACTCTTGTATGTATGTGCGCCAGTACGTTGATGCTTTCTTGCGGATGTATGTATCAACCAGTTCCTTGTGAACCCTGGGAACCGCAATAATCATATCGTCGAAAATCACCACATAGCGCTGATGCGCGCCAAGCAGCGGAATCAGATCCACCAGTTCACCGTAGGCAAAAACATCCCAGGCAGAGGTACAGTATCGTGCATCATCCACAATGATTGCATGCCCTGGTCCGGCGTTGTTGATGATCTTCAGCTCCTGAATCAATGGATTAGAATCATATGATTCCTCTGTACTGGAATGAGCATCGAGATAGATAATGGAAGCTTGCTTCAGATGATCGGCAAGCGCAGTGGCTGAATCACCAAAAACTGAGGTGACGTTTGGGAAGGATTTAAAATCCAGTTTGCGATAAATTTCTTCCGAGGCTTCAAAAGTGATTACTTCACGAAAATGTTTTGAAGCCCACCTTGTAGTTTCTCCGTAAAAAGTACCAGTTTCAACAAATGAAGCATAATTACCTGCTTTTTGAAGATTAAGAATGAGTTGTTCCGGACATCCTCTGTTGAAAAATCCGGTAGTTGATACGAGTCCCATAAAAAATTTCGTTAAGTTTACATTTCAAAGTAAAGCATAAAAATACGACTTATCGTACTTTATACTTCAACTTCCAAATGCCATCGCACTTTTCCCACAGATGTGGGCTTCTTGCGCCATCAATTACTTCCCAGTAGCGCTCTTCGGAGATGCCCATATATTCCAGAACCTCGTTAAAATATCTGGCCGGGAATTCTCCATCGTATTTATTCACCAACTCAATTGCTTCTTCTCTGGTGATAAAACCATCGCGGATGTCGCGACAAGCATCGTTCATGGCTCTACCCTGTCCAAATTTAATAAACATGGTATAGTAATGCTGTCCGTCAATCCTGTCGTCAAGGCTGGAAAACTTGGAGTAGGTTCCTTCACTGCGTCCGTCGGGATTACTCTCGAAACTGCTGTGTTCTTTCGCGTAGTAATAATTCTCCATGGGACTCCAGTTGTGATAGAAGCTGTAGTAGTGCACCTCTATTCCCGCCTTTCTCACAGGATCTGCAAGCAAAGGTTTGTATGGAAACAGTTCGCGCTCGTCAATTCCGTACTTACCCAGTTCACTCACATGAACACCGCCATAAAACAAATCTGTTTCCTCATGCTCTCTGGTAAAGTGTTCGATGTTCATGAGCGGACTGTAGTTCTCTCCAATTTTATTGTGCGCTTCAGCATGATTTTCACCGTACATGATAAACGGAACTTCGTACTGCAGCGCAGCCCTGGGCGCAACATTCTTCTGACCAATAATGAATGGCTGGAATGGATTCACCAAACGTTCAAATGCCAGTCTGGTTAATTGGGCGTGTACTTTTGCATTGGGCGTAACCAAAATATTATCGAATCCGGCCTTAATCATTGCCTGGAGGTTCTTCCAACCTATTTCAGTGTAGATGTGGGGAGCCCAGGTCACTGTTAATGGATTCATATTGTATTTATACTTCAGCTGATGGGCAACAAAAATGCTGTCCTTTCCACCACTGGCCGGTACAATTACATCATAGCGACCATCGTTGCGGCGGTAGCGATCGCAAAGCTCCCGCAGCATCTGTTCACGTTCAGACCAATCTATTTTCTTCTTCTCCTCGTACCACTTACAGGCATCACAAATGCCATCTTCTCCAAAACCTACCGTTGCAATTTTTGTATCCTTCTTTACAAATTCCCTGCTGGAAGATGGCCTTTGATTATTTTGAACACAACGTTTGCAGAAAATTACTTCTTCCGGCAAACCATGTAACACTTTGGATTTTTCTTCTTGTTGTTCTGACATGAAATTCTGTTTTATTGGACGGGGGAAAGCGAACCAAAGCCTGAACATGTCCGCAGAAAATGCTGCAGTTAGATTCAGGCCTTTGGCAACTTTTGCGCGAAGATAGCATTTTCCGCTGTACCCGTACTTTTGAACAGCATACGCGAGTCTGTTCTGCGATGGGTTTAGCCGTGCATGACTGCGAAGATTACCATCGCCCGACATAAACAAACGTTATGCTTTCCCAATATAGCATTCACCTCTTAAACCACCAGTAAGTTCGGGGCGCTCTAGCCTTTTCCAATCAGGTATTCCAGATATCTCCGGCTTTTCTTGGCTTTTATCTCGCATTCTCGTCGCATCGATTCAGCACGCGTAGC
>JBIKKI010000132.1:0-6207 GCA_044360435.1 Bacteroidia bacterium | reverse complement strand
GAAAAATATAGCTGTAATCTAAGGGCGAGTACCCTTACCAACCTGTTCATGTAGTTCGATAGGGGCAGGCAGGATGTCCTTCCATTCGACTACGCTCATGGCAAGCTGCTCTGGATGACAAGAGTTATTGCCTGGGACTCCCTACGGTCTCAGGATGTCCTTCGGCAGGCTTCCCGGGACTCGCTATGCTCCCCCGGGACTCCCTACGGTCGCAGGATGACAGAACTAAGAAGGTTAAATTCTTACAGCGTGCCGGAAAGTGCCTTGTTGGAGGCGCGTTTACGGTCGTTTTCGTCGAGCAGGATCTTACGCAGACGGATGTTCTGTGGCGTTACTTCTACGTATTCGTCCTCTTCGATGTATTCCATCGCTTCTTCCAGTGAAAACTGAATGGGCGGAGCCAATACGGTATTGTCGTCTTTACCGGCGGCGCGGAAGTTGGTGAGCTGCTTGGCCGTCACCACGTTCACCACCAGGTCGCCGGGCTTGATCTGCTCGCCGATGATCTGTCCGGTGTACACTTCTTCTCCGGGATGGATGAAGAACTGTCCGCGGTCTTTCAGTTTATCCATGCTGTAGGCCGTGGAAGTGCCTTTTTCTTTGCTGATGAGTACGCCGTTGATGCGTCCGGGCATAGAACCTTTCCAGGGTGCGTATTCCTTGAAGCGGTGCGCCATGATGGCTTCACCTTGCGTGGCGGTCAGCATCTGGTTGCGCAAACCAATCAGGCCGCGTGAAGGAATGTCGAATTCCAGACGCACGAAATCGCCTTTGGGCTGCATGCTCAGCATCTCGCCTTTGCGCTGGCTCACGGCTTCAATCACCTTGCCGCTGTGGTGCTCAGGAACATCCACGGTAAGCGTTTCAACGGGTTCATGCATTTCTCCGTTGATTTCCTTCACCAGTACGCGGGGCTGTCCGAGCTGCAGCTCATAACCTTCGCGGCGCATGGTTTCTACCAAAATGCCGAGGTGCAGAATCCCACGACCGAACACCATGAAGGAGTCCGCGCTGTCGGTGGGCTTCAGGCGCATGGCCAGGTTCTTCTCGGTTTCTTTCTCCAGACGGTCGCGCAGGTGACGGCTGGTCACGAATTTGCCTTCTTTTCCGAAGAAAGGGGAGTTGTTGATGGTAAACACCATGCTCATGGTGGGCTCATCAATGTTGATGGGCGGCATGGCCTGTGGGTTTTCAGGATCAGAAACGGTATCGCCAATTTCGAATTGCTCCAGACCGGTCAGCGCGCAGATGTCGCCGGCGTTCACTTCAGCCACCTTGCGGCGGCCCAGGCCTTCGAATACAAACAGCTCGCGGATGCGGTGTTTCTGGATGCTGCCGTCGCGCTTGATGAGGCTCACGGGCATATTCTCTTTCAGCGTGCCCTGATGCACCCTGCCGATGGCAATACGACCGGTATAGCTGCTGTAATCCAGACTGGTGATTTGCAATTGCGGTGCGCCTTCGCGAATCACCGGAGCAGGAATTTCTTTCAGGATGGTATCGAGCAGGTAGCTCACATCTTCCGTGGGCTTCTTCCAGTCGGGGCCATACCAGCCCTGCTTGCCGCTGCCGTAGATGGTAGGGAAATCCAATTGTTCTTCGGTGGCGCCGAGGTTGAAGAAGAGGTCGAATACATCGTCGTGGGTTTTGTCGGGATCGCAGTTGGGTTTGTCCACCTTGTTGATCACCAAAACCGGTTTCTTGCCCAACTGCAGTGCTTTTTGCAGTACGAATCGGGTTTGTGGCATGGGGCCTTCGAAGGCGTCCACCAGCAGCAATACGCCGTCGGCCATGTTCAGTACGCGTTCCACTTCACCACCGAAATCGGCGTGACCGGGCGTGTCAATGATGTTGATTTTATGGCCTTTCCATTCAATGCTTACGTTCTTGGCCAGGATGGTGATGCCGCGTTCGCGTTCCAGGTCGTTGTTGTCGAGGATGAGTTCACCGGCTTCCTGGTTTTCACGGAAAATGCGTGAATGCAGCAGCATCTTGTCCACCAGGGTGGTTTTTCCGTGGTCAACGTGGGCAATGATGGCAATGTTACGAAGGTTCATTCGGGGTAGTAAAAAAGTCCGCGAAATTACGCTAATTCAGCGGCATTTCACTATGAAGCCAGTATTGTTTTTTCATGAAGGAAGAAGGAGCCCTGCTTTGCCTATCTTTGCCTACAGCTCTTGAAATTCGAAGATTTCCCATTTACCGATGAACTGCTCGATGGCCTTTATGCCATGGGCTTTGAACAGGCAACACCCATTCAGGAACAAGCCATTCCCATAATTCTGGAAGGCCGCGACATCATTGGTTGCGCCCAAACAGGCACAGGCAAAACAGCCGCCTTTTTGTTGCCGGTTCTGGATGACCTTGTGCTCGAACCTGCCGACCATATTACTACGCTCATCCTGGTGCCTACGCGCGAATTGGCGCTGCAGATCGATCAGGCCCTGCAAGGGTTTTCCTATTACACGCCTGTCAGTGCACTGCCCATTTATGGCGGTACCGACGGACTTGCCTTTGAACGCGAAAAGAAGGCGCTCAGTCAGGGTGCAAACATCATCATTGCCACGCCCGGCCGCTTGCTCGCCCACATGAACATGGGCTACGTGAACTTCAAAAACCTGCGGCACCTCATCCTCGATGAAGCCGACCGGATGTTGCACATGGGATTCATTTTCGACATTCAGAAGATCGTATCCTTTCTGCCCACGCAGCGGCAAACGCTGATGTTTTCAGCCACCATGTCGCCCAAAATCCGCGACCTGGCCAAGAAACTCCTGCGTGATCCTGCGGAAATCAGCCTGGCCGTGTCCAAACCTGCCGAGCGCGTGAAGCAAAGCGTTTATCTGGTGGAAGACAGCAGTAAGAACGCGTTGGTGCGCAACATCGTTCAGAAGCGGGAAGGGGTGAGCACCATCATCTTCGCCGGCACCAAACAAAAAGTAAAAGATCTGGAACGGGAACTTCGCCGCTCCGGATTGTCGGTGGCCTGCATCCATTCTGACCTTGAACAGGCACAGCGCGAAGAAGTACTGCGCGGATTCCGCAGCAAACGGGTGCCGGTTTTGGTCGCTACAGACATCCTCAGCCGCGGTATTGACATCGACGATATTGGACTGGTGATCAATTACGATGTGCCGCGCGATGGCGAAGATTATGTGCACCGCATTGGACGTACGGCCCGCGCAGAATCCGAAGGCGAGGCCATCACCCTGGTGAATGGTCCGGACCGCAGGAAGCTGAAGCGCATCGAAGAACTTATCGAATCGCCCATCAACGAAGTTCCATTGCCCGAAGGCATTCAGCCGGGTATCACCGAAAAGAAACCGGGACAAGACCGAAACGGCAAACCGGGAAGGCATTCCGGCAGGTCCGGTAAAGGCAAAAGCCAACATGGGAAGCCCAGGGGCTAAGTGCCTTCAGGCCGCCTTCGCAGGCCTTCGCGGGTATGCAGTTGTAAAATCCTGAGCTGTTCTCTTTTTACCAGTTGATCTTTCCGCAAAGCCCAAAGAGGGTCGGTATGCGCACGTGGCGCCTTTTCCGGATGGAACAGGGGAAGCGGATAGTCTGTTCCGGGTTTGAAATGGTACAGCTGTGCTTCCATGTCGTTCAGCAGCCAGGGACGATGTACAAAGTTTATCGGCAAGCCACGCAGTTCGGGTACCCAGCTTAAAATGAACGTTGCTTCCGGGTCATGGCTGAGCGCATTCTTCACAGGATTATACACGCGCAGGGTATGAATGCCCGTGGTTCCGGCCTGCATCTGAAACTGCGGATAATGGATGCCCGGCTCGTAATCGAGGAACAATCGCGCAAGGTGATAAGCCCCGGCGCGCCAGTCGTAGCCCATGTGGTGGCACAATACCGAAACCAGCATGGCACGCATGCGGAAATTGATCCAGCCAGTGGCCTGCAAGCAGCGCATGGAAGCATCTACCAGCGGAATGCCCGTGCGTCCTTCCATCCAGGCCTTTAGCGGCTCAGGGTCGCTGTTGCGCTCCAGCCCCTCGTAGCCGGCGTTGATGTGCTCGGTTTCGTAACGGCATTCATTCTCGAATTTCTGGATGAAGTGGCAACGCCATTTCAGGCGTTCCAGAAAGCTCTGCCAGGGCTGTTTTTGTCTGGTCTCCCGGATGTTTTGCTGGGTGAATTGGTACACCTGCCGGCTCGATAAATTTCCCCAGGCCAGATACGGCGAGAGGCGACTGCAGGCGCGACGGCTTTCCTGTGGTTTGGAGATGGCGCGCCGGTAATCACGGCCTCTTCCCCGGAAGAAATCCGTTAAGTAACGGCTGGCCATGATTTCGCCGCCGGGTTGCAAGCCTTCCACCGCGCGAAGCCAATGGTTCCGTTGTTCCTGGCTCAGGAGCAGCTGCTCCGGAACGGCCAGAGGTTCTGCCACACGGTAGCTGTTTTGTACTTGTGGTGCATGCATGGTGGCAAACCAGGCAGCGTCCCAGCCTGCGCGGTTTCTGATGCCGCGTCGGATGCCATCGCGCTGGAATTCCGTCCATCCGATGTTCCGTTCCTGAAACCAGCGCTTCATGCGACGGTCGCGATCCCAGGTGATGCGGGTTCCCGATTCGGCATAACTGAACACCGTTGCTATTTTGTACAGTGTAGCTAATGCCGCAAACACATCTTCCGCTTCGGCATGAAACAGGGCCACTTCCTGCCGGATGCCCTGCCATTGATGGTTCATCGCTGCAAGGGATTGCAGGCAAAATCCGTGGTGTCGTGGAGCTGCATCGGAGTGGGCGAGGAGGGAAGGCTCAAAAATCCAGATGGCCAGCCAGGGTTTACCGGATAATTCAGCTGCCGCCAACGCCGCATGGTCTTGCGTGCGCAGGTCGCGCTTCAGCCAAACAACCTGGATTTCCTTCCTTTCACCCGGCATACCACAGTGTAACACCCGAAGAACAAGGCGGGTTCATTTCTAAATTCTGGAAATGAAATTTGACTATGAAGGAAGTGAAGGTTTCGCTTTGCATTATTTGGTTAAAACATGGATAATTTCTGTCTAATGTATTCATTGTCAATTCATTAGAAGGAATGATTGGCGTTGATGTTCCCTATTCCCTACATAGAAAAGGAAACCAATAGTTTCCCAAAGTTGAATTCATCTGCTAAACACGGTACTTAAACTGTATTTAAGTACACGAGAAATACTATTTAATTTGTGCCTCAATACTTATTGATTTATGAATAAGGGTTTGGATACACATAAACGAATTGGTAAGAATCTACGGACTTTTCGGGAATTGCGGGGATTGAAACAAGGATATCTGGCCGGCTTGTTGGGCATCACGCCCAATGGTTACGGGAAAATGGAACGCGGGGAATCAACAATTTCCATAGACCGTTTGGAAATGATTGCGCGCATTTACGGAGTGAACGTTTCGGTGTTGTTGCATTTGGACACGAACCCGCCCATGCAACCTGAGGCTGTTTCCCAAACCGCTTTGGCACAGCAAGATGAGGCCTTCAAGCAGGAACTGTCCGGAATCCGTAAAGAAGTGGTTGCGCTTCAGGAAAAAGTGTTGCACCACAGCAAATTGCTGGAACAACTGTTGCATCAAATGGGTTGAACCAATAGGCGATTAGGTTCAATCTTTACCCCAGATATCTTCGATAATTTCCAGCGCCTGAGGTACTTCTGCTACAGGTTCCATACAGGCTTTGTCGAAACACAGATAGATCTGGTTTTGGCCGGTATTTTTATCTTGTACTATGGGCAGGGTTGAAGCAGCATCAGCATGCGCCAGCACCATACATGTAGGCAGGTGCGCACGGATGGACTGCAGGTTTTTACGGGCATCGGGTCCGCAAATTTCGGTTTGCAGGGTCTGATAGGCTTCGTTGAGGGCGAGTTGGGCCCAGCCACTGTACCAACCCGGATATTTTTTCACCTGTCCGCGAACGGCATGCAGCATCTGATGGCTCATGTTCAGGTATTGTTCTTCCAGAAACAGGTGACCCAGCTTCAGGAGTGACCTGGCCATGATGGAATTGGCCGAATCAATCACGTCGTCGGTGAGGTCGGTTTTACGGACCACCAGCGCCGGGTCTGAAGCAGCCGTGAAGTAGAACAAGCCCCGACCGGTATCATAAAACTCTGTGATGCAATACTCGGTAAGGTTTTTGGCTTCGTACAGGAACCGTTCATCCGCGCCATGTTCATACAGCCTGATCAAACCGGCAATCACGCAG
>JBIKKI010000130.1:0-6371 GCA_044360435.1 Bacteroidia bacterium | reverse complement strand
CCAAAAACCACAGGCATGCCATAAACGGCTGCTTCAAGAATATTGTGCAAGGCGCCACGGTAACCGCCACCAACCACTGCTATATGGGCATGGCGGTATAAACGCGACAACAGTCCGATGCTGTCCACAATCAAAATATGCACACCGGAATCGGCCTCGGTAAATTCAGACCAAAGCCGCACACCTAAAGAATGGAATCTATCCTGCAAGTCTTTGATATGCGCTTCAGAAACATCGTGCGGCACCAGAATCAGTTTCCAGCCAACCATGCCATAACGGTCGATGAAGGTGCGCAGTAATGCTTCCTCCGCCGGCCAGCTGCTTCCTGCAATGACCAGCAGTGATTCCTGCCGAAACACTTGTGCCATAGGAACCGGTTCGGCGTACTTGTTCAACTGTAATACCCTGTCGAAACGTGTATCGCCGGCGTGCTGCACCTGCGTAAATCCTTGCTCCTGAAGCTCCAGAAGGCTTTGCGCATCTTGGGTAAAAATGCATCGGCTTTGCTTCAAAACAGGCAACAGTAATTTACCGGGGAAGCGAAACAGAAAATGTTGCTTCGAAAACACAGCTGCAATCACAAACAGAGGAACATTGGCCCGGTTCAGCGCGTTCAGATAACCAAACCAGAAATCGTATTTCACCCAGATGGCAGCAGCGGGTTTCAAAGCCTGCATCACCAATCTGTTACAGACGGGCCGATCTGCGGGAAGGGCAAAAACAAAGTCAGCGTCTTGGGTATTTCGGGCCGGGAAATAACCGGAAGGTGAAAAAAAACTCAGTGCTATGAACACATTTTTTCGCTGCTTTTTCAGTTCCTGCATCACGGGACGGGCTTGTTCAAATTCACCCAAACTGGCGCAATGTACCCACCATACCTCTGCGCCCTCAGGAATTTGAACCTGCCGGAGTGCTTGAATCCCTTCCTTGCGGATGCGCAAGAGCGCTGCAGCCCGCCTGTGAAACAGTGAAAAAGGGCGGAGCAAACCTTCCGCAAGAGCCACCAGAATGCGATACAGCAGTAAACCCATTACTGGAAGAACTCTTCATCACTTTTCTTCTTTCGGAAGATGGGCACCAGCAGGCCACCGCGCAAAGACAGGAGCGCATCACTGCGAAGTTCCGTTTCACGCTTTCCCGTGGGAATGTCGATGCTGCGGCGGTTGTATGTATATCCCTGAACCCATTCCAATCCGCCAAAAAAGCTGATGCCGTTGTTCAGGTTCACATGCTGGGCGGTTGCTGAAAAGCTCAGTGTCCAGCCGTTGCTCAGCCGGTCAAAGCCATATTGATAAGGCACATTCAGCTGTGGCAAGGCGCGTTCATCATAAGAAAATTTGATTTTATGCTGCATAAAGCCATAGCCGGCCTGCAGGTGAATGCCCGAATGCAGGTTGTTGTTCAGCGGAATCAGTCGACCCAACTGGACTTGCGTATGGTATCCGCGCATGTAGGTGCGTACCACGTGAAGGATGCCATTTTGGTCAATGGGAGAACCACTGGGACCAACCATGGAACCCAGGAGGTTTGGTTCTTGCACTTTACTTCCGAAGAAAGGACGAAAGCCACCGCCGATGGTCCACAGATTGCTGGATTTGCGCCAGACACCGAAGCCCATTCCGTTGAATGCGCCATAACGCACCGCAAGGTCGCCGGCCGGCACCTGGAAGCTGAAATCCGAATAAAAACCCAACATGGGTCGATCCGTATTTCGGGCGCTGTTGTTTGGTGAAGGTTGATCTTGCGCCGGCAGAAGTCCGGGCAAGGCAAGGCATAAGGCAAATAATCGGCGCATCAGGCAAATTTAATCTAGCACACGAATACCGGATGCTTCCGCCGTAAATTCACCAATCCAGGCGCAATGCGGAACCGCTTCTTCCACAACATTCTTTGCCTCGGGAGCCACCGATAACAACAGACCACCATTGGTTTGCGGATCGTTCAACACAGCGAAGGCCAGCGGGTCTGTCGTTTCCAGCTGCACCTCACGCTCCAGTGCATTCCAGTTGCGGAATGTATTATCGGGCATAATCATCATGGCCGCCAAAGCGCGTGCATGCACAGCCACAGGAATGTCAGGCCAACGCACCATGGCGCCCAAAGCACTGCCTCTGCATAATTCCATCAGATGTCCCAGGAAGCCGAAGCCCGTAACATCGGTCATGGCATGCACGCCGGCTATGGCGCCCAGCTTCATGCCTTCCATATTCAACCGCGTGGTTAAGTGCAACAATTCGGCATAAGCAGGTTCCTGAAGTTGACCGCGTTTATGCGCAGCCGCCAAGATGCCGCTGCCCAGGGGTTTGCAGATACCAATCAGGTCGCCGGGCCGTGCCCCTCGATTGGTCTTCAGGTGTGTGCGCTGTACCAATCCGGTAACGCTCAACCCAAACACCGGCTCGCTGATGGAAATGGAATGTCCGCCGGCCAAAGGAATTCCTGCTTTCATGCAGAGTTTAGCCGCCGCCTGAATCACCGCACGCGCCAGCGCAGCGGGAATACGCTCTTCGGGCCATCCCAGCAGCGCATTCGCCATCAAAGGTTTCCCGCCCATGGCGTACACATCGCTGATGGCGTTTGCCGCGGCAATTTGTCCAAAAGCCACCGGATCATCGACCATAGGCGTGAAGAAATCGCTGGTTTGAATTAATAACTGGTCGTTGGAAATATCCATCACCGACGCATCATCACGGTATTCGTTGCCCACCAGCAAATTCGGGTGATGGCCAAAATCTACGCCATGAAGCATTTCTTCCAGTGCTGCCGGATGGATTTTACACCCGCAACCACTGCCTTTGCTGAAAGAGGTTAGGCGCAGCGTTTCACTCATGGCGCAAAAATCCGTCTTTCCTGCCAACTCGCTTCTGTCCACATTGTAAAAATTAAACTTTTTAGTACCTTGTATTGCATAATACTGTGTTTTATTCAGTTCTTTGCAGTGCAATGACTTTGGAAAACAGCAGCGCGCAGATGCGCAAAGGGGTATTGGAGTACTGCATATTATTGAGCATCAGCAGCCGCGAGGTTTATGCTGGTGAAATCCTGGAGTCGTTACGGGAAGCGGAGTTATTGGTGGTGGAAGGCACTTTATATCCCATCCTGAGTCGCATGAAAAACTCCGGTTGGTTGCTGTACCGTTGGGAAGAAAGCAGCGGAGGACCACCAAGGAAATATTACAGCCTGAGTGCATCGGGCCATCATGCGCTGGAGCAGATGCATCAGGCATGGAATGATTTGAACAAAGGTGTTTCCACCATTAAAAAACAAGCCGAAACAAGAACTACAAAAAAATGAACAGGAAAACAGCCATAGAACTGGGAGGCAGGGTATTTCAGATTGAAGAAGCTGCCATTACAGAGATTGAAGCCTACTTAGCGGCCTTGAGGCGCAGCTTCAGCAAGGAAGCCGACGCCGCTGAGATCATTGCCGACATAGAAAGCAGGATGTCTGAACTCTTCGCCCACAAAACCGGGATGAACCGTCCCATTACCTTAGAAGATGCAAAGGCCGTACTGGCGGTGATGGGTGCACCGGCTGATATTGGTGCGGAAACAGCGGGCAGCATGCGCGAACCCGTACCGGGTGCCAGACGCTTGTTTCGGCATCCTGACGATCAGGTAGTCGCCGGAGTTTGCAGCGGATTGGGTGCATATTTCGGCATTGACCCTGTTTGGATTCGCCTGGCATTTGTCTTCGCCGTTTTCTCGTTTGGAACTGGATTGCTGTTGTACCTGGTGTTGATTTTTATCGTACCGGAGGCTTCCACGCCTGCAGAGCGACTGATGATGCATGGTGAAGCCGTGACACTGGAAAACATGGAGCACCGGCTGAAATCTGAAGGCCGTAAAGTACAGGAAAACCTCAAGCGCAGCTTCAACAACCCGCTGAGCAGAGGTTTATCCGGTTTGGTAAAAGCCTTCGTGAAATCGCTCAGATACATTTTGTGGACCGCAGCATTTACCTTGATCGCAGGGTTAAGCATCTTGCTGTTCCTGGTGTATTGGAATCATACGACCGTTTCCCTTGGCGGGGTAATTTTCGATGGAATCGCCTCTGGGGAAGCCCTGTTTCGCAGTGCATTTGAAGCTAAATTATGTTTAGAGTTACTGACAGTACTCCTGGTTCTTTGCTTGGCAAGCCTGCTCTTGCAGCTGTTTCGGAAACCTGGGAACAAAAAATTCACCAAAACAATACACCTGTTTCTATCGTCTGCAACGAGTTTGGTTCTTCTGGGCCTGACCATATTGGGATTCCTCAATGAAGGAGCTTACAAGGAACGGGCCTTGCATCGGCAACAGCATGTATTTCCACAAACAGACACCTTATTCATAAAGTGCAATCAAGCCAATCAATATGACTATGGAGACCTGACCATGGGCGCACGCCCGGAAGCTGCTACAGGTATTACACTTTGCAACACCAGCATGGAGGTTGTGCGCTACAGCGATACCCTGCTGCGCATGGAAATTGCAAATTTCAGCAAGGGGCCAAATGCAGATTCAGCATACCAATTGGCCGCCACACTGCCTGAAGCCTTCACCTATGAGGCCGGAAACCTGCACATCAACAACAAGATTCAACTGAAGCCAGGCACCCCTTTCCGCGGACAACAAAGACATATCAGGCTGAGCATTCCAAACAACACCATCGTGATTACAGACAGAAATGCTGCATCGTTACAACGTCAGGAACATGCGGCATGGTGGGATAAAAACTCCGAGAACCAACCTTAGTTGTCGCGATTTTTTTGAATCAGCCTGCGCAAGCTTTGATGCACGGGCTTCTCAAAAATCAGGAATAACAATACAGAAAGCACCCAAAGGAGTACGAAGTTTCGGTCGGGCAACAGCACGAGCTCACGGATGCGTATGTTTACATAGCTGATGTGGATCAGGTAGAAGGCGAAAGATGCCTTGCCAAGCAATTCCATGGGGGCGCTGCCAAAGAATCGTTGCAGCAGGGTTCGTTCTGTAATCAATCCGTGCAGCAGACAAATCACCAACCAGGGGAACAGCGTTGCCCGCAACACCAAACCCAGCGGATGGTCGGTGCCATGCGTAAAAATATTGGGTTCAAGCAATCCGATGAGGTACAGCATAAGCACAATGCCTATTGCGCCAATGAGTGTTTGGTGTTTCTTCGGAAGAAGCATATTCCATCTGAGATGCCCCTGCATGAATGCGGCCAGGCCCATGCCCCAGAGGAATTCCATGAAGCGGCCAAAAAACGTGGACTGCAGCAGGAAGTCAAATGGATGCAAAACACCCAAAGGATTTCCATTGAATTGATGCCATAAAAAACCGGTGAGCGTAGTCAGACCAAGCAGTCCAAGACAAACCAATACTGGGTAATACCAGCTTTTCTTCATCCATAAATAAAGCAGTGGCGCCAGCAGGTAAAAGCACAGTTCCACATTCAGCGACCATGCCTGTGCGATGGCATCAAGAATATGTCGGTGGGAAAAAGCATGCGTGAGCGTATAGGTTGCCCAGGTGGAACCTGCCGAAGGGAAGCCCCAATCGACATACCGAACGGTAAGAATCAGCCAGTACAATGGCAGGATGCGCGCGGCGCGCAGGGCGAGGTAGCGTAGGAAACTTCCGGTACCCTTCAAAGGCTTATCGGCATACGAAAAGGCTATCAGGAATCCGCTCAACACAAAAAAGAGTGAAACGCCCATATGGCCTTCGTTCAGGAACAGCAGTACATCGGGATTCAGGTGGCTGCGCCAGTATTTTCTGTTGTGGTATAAAAAAACCATGGTAGCAGCCAGCATGCGCAAGCCTGTGAGGGCGCGGAAATTGGCATTTGCTGTTGGGTTCACGGCTGCAAGGTACAACAGGCGACGGATGATGTACCGGCGGCCTAAGCGTACGGCAAACGTTTGTAAACGTTTGCCGTACGACTTGTGAACACAAGCAGGCGCACCTTTGTATCGTCTTCCCGATGTACGGGCAGATAGTTGAACCTAATTTACGTTTTATGTACAATGCTATTCGCAATTCGGTGCGCCTGTTAGGCCGCCTGGGGCAGGACCCCGAAGTGAAACAAACCGGTAAAGGCAACAAAGTTGCCAAGTGTTCTCTGGCCACGTCGGAGTCGTACAAGACTTCGGATGGAGAGAAGATTTCCGACACCACCTGGCATAACCTGGTCATCTGGGGGAAGCAGGCAGAAATCGCCGAGCGGTTGATGTGTAAGGGTGCTGAGGTGGTCGTTGAAGGGAGGATCTCGAACAGGAGTTTTCTGGACAAAGACGGAAACAAGCGTTTCATCACCGAGATCATCGTCAACGATTTTGTTTTGCTTTCGCGAAAAGAGGCCTGAGGACGGGTCCCAGGTCAACCTGCGGCCTGCCGGCGGATCTTCGG
>JBIKKI010000131.1:0-6371 GCA_044360435.1 Bacteroidia bacterium | reverse complement strand
CAGGCGTAAGGGATGGATCGGCTTCCAGCATCAACGCAGCAATGCCCGCCACATGAGGGGAGGCCATGCTGGTTCCCTGCAACACACCGTAATAATTCCAGGCGCCCTTGATGCTGTCGCGACACAAAACACGGTCAAACAGCCAGCCCGGCAGCTGTCGGTTGTGCAGCGGTGCGCAGATTTCTGAACCGGGTGCAGCTACATTCGGTTTGATGAAGCCGTCAACCCTTGGTCCACGGCTGGTAAATGTGGCATTGGTGTACAGCGTTTGACCTTTATTGTCTCTGGGGTTGTTGCGGTCATCGGTCCAGGTGTTTCGGGTAACGTAGGCGCCAACAGAGATGGTGTTGTTTCCGCTGCCACCGTTTTCTCCGATGGTATGTTCATCGTTGCCGTTCAGGTACGTGCTTTTATAGTCGTTGCCTTTTACTTCATTGCTGAAACCGCCTGAAGACCAGAGGTAGGCCTCACCCGAATTCCAGGCGTGGAGGTCGGAAGAATCCGCGTAAAATCCGAGCCTGATGTGGTTCTTCGCCGGGTTTTTATGACTGGCAATCAGCAGCATATTGGTTTTTCCATTGAAGGGATATTCTTTTTGGCTGCTGATTTTCAACAGCAGGGTATCGCTGCCTGCAGAAAACCAGGTGCTTTTGCTGCTCCCATCGGCAGGGAAGAAAGGTGTTTCCAGGATTTTTCTTCCCAGGGTATCAAAGAGTGCAGCGTTCACAAAAAATGTTTTCCCTTTTGTTCCCCAGATGTCTGTGTATATGCTTTCGGCAGTACGGTTTTTTCGTCCGTTGTCATAGGCGAAGGAATACAAGGTGTCGCCACGCAGCGGCGCAAAAAGGTGCATGCGCGAGCTGCCGTCGTTGCCGGCGGCGCCAACCACCACCAATCCCTGCTCAGATAATTGGTCAACGGCGCGATCGAAGAGCGAAGTGCCGTCGTGCGGGCCTGTATGCATGCCCCAGCTGAGGTTGGTCACGGCACGTTGACCTTTGGATTTTGCGTAGCGAAGCACGTAGTCATAAGCATCGATGATGGCCGGATTGGCAATTACATAATCGCCCCAGGCGCTGCCGGGAATGCTCGGTGAGGAATACATAATGTTCACAAAAACCAAATCTGTTTCAGGAGCCACCCCGGCATATTTTAACCCCGGAGCGCCAAGCCCGGAGCCACCTGCGATGCCGGCCACATGCGTGCCATGCGTTCCATCGTCGTTGCGTTCAACAAGAATTTCCTGTTCAGTTTTGCATTCTCGGCCATAGGTAAATCCCTGGGGAGCCGGTCCTGCCGATGACGATTGATTCCAGAATCGTTTTACGCGGTACACATTTCCGGTACTGTCCCAAAACCCGGGATGATCGGTTTGGAATCCTACATCCACAATCCCTAAAACCACACCTTTACCCTTAATGGGGGAAGTATTTCCTGAGTTCCAGGCCTGACGAATTTTGCTTGCCTTGCGGGCGCTGTCGTCATAAGCACGCACCGCATTTAACGGATGAACCTCAATGTAACGAATGCCCTGTTCCTGGGCGAGCAGCGCCATCTGAGACAAAGAAGAACGACAAGACCAAACATCGCCGCATCGGCTTTGTACTTTAATTCCGAGCAATGCTGCGCGGCTTAAGGTGAATTCGCCTGACTGAACATTGATCAGGTAAGGATGATCAGATTCCATCATGAGCGATTGTTCCATGTTTGGAAGCTGGTTTAACAAGAGTTTTCCGTAGGGATTTACTTTATCAAGCTGGGCATTCACGCTGTGGAAGGAAATCATCCCCAGCATGAGCGACTTACAGAAGCAGTTGCGGAACATGTTTCAAAGGTATAGGTCATTAAACTTTAGAATCATGCAGGCATCAGAAAGGCATAAAGAAATTCAAACATGAAACAGATATTAATTCTTGGTTTTATCATGCTGGAAGCCTTGGTAAAAGTTCAGGCGCAGCCGGCAGCAGATCCTTGTGTGCAACGAGGGTCGGAACTTATGCGCTTCCTGAAAGACAGTATCGGCATTACTTCCACACAGGAAGCACAAATCCGCGCCATTCAAGACAGCACTTGTGCACGCCGCCTCGAAGTAAAAAGACGGAACGGAGGGAACAGGGAAGAAATGCAGCGGGAAATGGAAGTAATCAGGAAGAACAGTATGGAACAAATTCGGGCAGTGTTGACAGAGGAACAAAAAGAACTGCTCAGAAACAAACGTAAGGCAAGGAACAGAGCTTCAGGAATTCCCCCAGGGTTATAAATGTATTTTTGGTGGTTGAGGGCTTGAATCGTCAGATTCAGGCCCTCTTTTTTTACATCCTGTTCAGAATTTGCTTTTATTCGATTAATTGTCCATTTTTACGGATTATCAGCGTAAAAAAGACCTATGAAGATACCGTTTACCCTTTGCTTGCTGCTTTTTGGAGCCATTCAGGTTGATGCGCAGTTCAGCAGTCCCGGGCTGCCCATTCAGGCGCCGGTGCACAAGCTCAGCCAGGAACGTACTTTGCGGAGTGCGACCAAGCCAACAGCCTGTAAAACCGATACGGTGGAATACACCCTGTACAAGGCAACGGCATTGAATTCCATTTCAGTGCGCAAGGGAAGCTCGCTGGGGCAGTTCTTCAGCGCTCCCCAAACTTTGACGGTGCATGGGTTTCGCTTTTTTGGCTGGGCGTTATCAGGAACAGCTGCAAGCAAATACACCATCAGGGTCATATGTAACCTCTACAAGGCTGGCACCGATTCTTTGCCTTCGGGAGCGCCTTTGGCCAGTGATACCATCACCATCGATACTACTTTTGGCGGTGGAAGGCTGGCTGTATTGCAGAAAGACATCTTCTTTAAAAAGGCTGTTACCCTGAACTATGGTTACATCATCGCTGTGGAATGTGACAGCGTTACCACAGGTGCGGGCGTGGTGGCCAACAGCTGGAGCGCAAAAAATGGGAAAAGAGAAAACCTGCTTTGCGGCTCTGTAAGTGGGAAATGGTACCGTGGCCTCAACCTGAATATCAGTGGCGTTGCGCTGGATGCCGACATGAATTACTACCCTTTTGTGTCGTATGATTTGGCAGCCGATTTCAGCATCAACAATACCTGTTATCCCATTTCTGACACCGTGCGCTTTACCAACCTCAGCAACAAGAGTGTGGCAGGCAGCCGTGTTTATGATTATTATACCTACAGCAACCTGGAACGTTTTGTACACTACTGGAATACCGGTGATGGAACGTTTGATGTCAACAGCATCCACCATAAAAAGAAATACACCACCAAGGCGAATTACAATGTACGTTTGATCACCCGTCATATTCCATGGTCTGCACCGATCTGTGCGGATACCACCTTCAAAACCATTTACTTCAAGCCTGCTGTTCCCATGCTCAATGGCAACTTTGATGCTTGCTTTGGCGACTCGGTAAAGGTTAGCGCGAAGTCTGATGCCGGAGTGAAAATCCAATGGTTCAGGAACCTGAGCGACACCCTGCCATTCTTTACAGGCGACGTGTACACGGTGAAGAACCTTCAGGCCAACGATACCTTTTACGTGATGGCCAACAATAATGGATGCAACAGCGCCATGACCCGCGGCGTCATCCGCATGAATTTATATCCTGATGATCCTTCGGTGCGCAATGATTCAATTTGCTCCGGTTCGGCGGCTAATCTGTCGGCAAGTTCCAATCGCGGCATCGTTGAATGGTATCGCGATGCGGTAAGCACATCGCCCTTCGCAACGGGGAATGTCTTTACGACCGGCGTTTTAACTGCCGATACTTCCTTTTTTGTACGCGTGAACAACCTTGGATGTCTGAATAAAGGCGGCCGATTGAAGGTTTCTGCTTTTGTGGGAAGTCAGTTTGCACCCAAACCACCTATTGCTTCTTCAGACACATCCGTTTGCATTCGTCCAACGGCAACCATTACATTGAAGGCCAAAGCGCAGGGGCCGTATTCGGTTCGTTGGTTCAACCAGCCTTCAGGTGGTTCGGTACTCAAAACAGATACATTGTACAGCTTTAAACCTGCTGCACGAGGCACCTATTACTATTACGTAGATGCTTTTAACGGAATTTGTCCGAGCAGCCGATTGAGCATCGCCATTCATGCAGGTGACTATCCCGATGTTCAGGGTGTTTTTGGCGATACTGCCTGCTTGGGCGACAGCCTGAAGCCTTCCGTGAAATTGGCATTTGGCACGGCCGACTGGTTTGCTTCTGATACTGGAACTTCCTTATTATTCACTGGAAATACCTACCCACACCTGAGCACCCAAACAGGAAGTGCATTTTATTACGTGGCAGTGAGTGATAACGGTTGTATGGCACCGGCGCGCACTAAAGTTCCGGTTCGTGTGGCACAGGCACCTGCCATTACCGGACTTACTTCACCGGTTATTTGCAGCAAGGGCACAGCTTTGTTGCAGGGTAATGTAAGCAGTGGCACCATCAACTGGTATGATGACGTTTTGGCGACACAACCCATCGCGACCGGAAAAACCTACAGAACACCGATGCTGTTGGGCGGGTTTACCTATTACGCTGAATCCGTGGCAGAAGGTTGTGTTTCAGCGCGTATCCCAGTGAATGTAAAGGTGAATCCCCGTCCTGCAGCCGGCTTTACCTGGCAATTGCTGTGGCAGCGCCGCGTTGTTTGTACGCCCATCAGCACCAATGGGGTGACCAGTTTCTGGGATTTCGGCGATGGATCAACCCTTACTGCGAATGTGGGTTCTCATACGTATGCAAGCAATGGCGTATATACCGTAAGGCTGGTACAAACCTTCGTTTCAACCGGATGCAAGGACACAGCGGATATTCAGGTGGTAGCCGATCATACCGGTGTTCGTGAGCTGCAGCGCTGGGAAACCGCGGTTTATCCAAACCCTGCAGCCGCAGGAACTGTGCTTCATACCAGACTTCCTGAAGGCATTCGCGCTACACGCATCGTTTGTTATGACGTAAATGGTAAGGCTGTGTGGAACGGCGCTCTGAACGGAGGCAGCATTCAGATTCCAGCAAATATTGCTCCGGGATGGTACCTGTGCAGTTTTCAGACCGAACAGGGAACCTACTACGCACGCATGGTCGTTGGAAACTGAGTTTATTCGTGGCGCAGGGCTTCGATGGGATCCAGGCGCGCAGCTTTTACGGCGGGATATAAACCGCTTACGAGGCCTACAACCATGCAAAGCGTGAAGGCGAGCATAATCCAGTTCCAGGGCATGATGAAACCTGTTCCCACAGCGATGCTGATGCCGTTTCCAATCAACAATCCCAAAAGGATTCCGGCAAAGCCTCCAATTTGACAAATCACCACTGCTTCGGTGAGGAATTGATTTCTGATGGTGATGCGCGTTGCGCCCAATGCTTTGCGCGTGCCGATTTCTCTGGTTCGCTCTGTTACCGAAACCAACATGATGTTCATCAGGCTAATGGCGGCGCCAAGCAAGGTGATGATGCCAATCAGTGTGCCAGCAATGCCTACAGACTGAAGATTCTCAATGGCTTCTCTGGCCAGTGCATCGCTGCGCACCAGTTCGAAATTATCTGCCGATTCCAGCCGCAGGCCTCGAATTCTTCGGAACAGCAGATAAGACTCTTCCATGGCTTCTTCCAGTTTTTGAATGTCGTCTACGGAAACATTGATGTTGTAAGATTCATTGCCATTGGCAAGCAGGTTTCTGCCGGTGCTTACCGGAACCAGCACAAGGCGGTCCCCACCACTCATGCCCATGGAAGAACCTTTACTCTTTAAAACACCGGCAACCTGTAATCGAGCATTGTTGACCCTGATTACCTGCTGAACCGGATCTGTTTTTGGGAATAGTTTCTGAGCAACATCGCTGCCAATTAGCGCAACAGGCAGCCCCAATGCAATATCGGTAGGCGTGAAGTTTCTACCCTGATCCACCTCATAGCCTGCATTCTGTACGTAAATATCATCCACTCCCTGAACCCTGATGTTCGGATTGGTTTTGATGGAGCCATATTTTACGGTGGCTGTGAATTCCAGATTTGCACTCATGGAAACCCGAGCCGGGAAGTCAAGTGCCCGCTTAAAACGAACCGCTTCGGCATAGGAAATGGGTTTATAGGTAACACGTGCTTCACGTCGGCCGCCGAAATGTGCACTTCCAACCCGGTTCATGATGTTGAACGAATTGGTGCCCATTCTCGAAAAGCTGTCTGTAATAGCGCCTTTCATAGCATCAATGGAAGTGAGGATGCCAACCAAAGCGCCAATACCAATAGCAATGATGAGGCAGGTAATGATGGTGCGCAGCAGGTTCGAACGCACCGCATCCAAACCTTGTTTGATGTTTTCACGCAGCGTCAATGGCGCAGTTGATTAGTGATACAAAATCT